>JBDTXI010000026.1:0-13542 GCA_040006255.1 Sphingomicrobium sp. | reverse complement strand
TGCTTCTGGATGCGGGGAAAGGCGTGATCCTCGCGCAGCATGATGAAGGGGAAGCTTTTGTCGTCCCGCAGAAGGACGTTGTAGGCGGGGCGGAAGCGCTTGATCAGCTGCGCCTCAAGCAACAGCGCCTCGGCCTCGGTGCGCGTGGTGACGATGGTCATGGAGCGCGTCTGCGAAACCATCCGCTGCAGCCGCCGGGGAAGTTTGGCGACCTGCGTGTAACTGGTGACGCGGTTCTTCAGCACCCGTGCCTTGCCGACATAGAGCACGTCGCCGCGCGCGTCCTGCATGCGATAGACGCCGGGACGCGCGGGCAGCGTTTTCAGGACGTTGCGGATCGCGGCGACACCCTGATCGAGGTCGGGCTGGCCGGACCCCTGGACAGCGTAAGTCGCCCGCTCCTCATTGAAGCGGTCGGCGGCGCCAGGATGGTCGGGACGGTCGGCCTTGCTCACGTGGTCGAGATAAGCGCTCGCTGAGGCCAGCGCGAGAGCCTAGGCCGCCGCCCGCGCCTGTTCCTGCTCGGCGAGCATCCATTCGACCGCGGCGCGGGCATGGATGGCGGTCGTGTCGTAGACCGGGATCACGTTGGCGCGAGCGTCCACCGCGAGCACCAACTCGGTGCAGCCGAGGACGACCGCCTGCACCTTCTGCTTGGCGAACTCGGTGATCAGGGTCTTCAGCTTGCGCTGGCTGTCGCGGACGACGCGGCCGGCGGCGAGCTCCTCGAAGATGATTCGGTCGACCTCGCGGATCCAGTCTGCCTCGACCGGCGCGAGCGCGATTCCGCGGGCCTCGAGCCGGCTCCGCACATGGCGTTCGGTCATGGTGAAGCGCGTGCCGAGCAGCGCGACCTGGCTCCGTCCATCGGCGACCAGCCGGTCCGCGGTCGCGTCGGCAATATGGAGAAGCGGCACTCCGACATTGGCCGCGACCGCGTCGAAACACTTGTGCCCGGTATTAGAAGCAATCAGCAAACCCTCGGCGCCGCTCGCCTGGAGGCGTTTGGCGGCTTCGATCTCAACCCGGGCAACGCCATCCCAGTCGCCCGCCAACTGCATCGCGGCATAAGCGGCGAAATTGACGCTCTCGATGGCGAGCAAAGCGCTGTGGAGCCCGCCGAGCCGCTGCGCGACCCCGCGGTTGATCTGCTCATAATACATCGCGGTCGATGACCAGCTGGTCCCCCCGATGATGCCCAGCTTGCGCAACCTGTTCCCCTTTTCCGCCACTGCGTGCGTCAACTCAGCTGAACCCCGCAGATGGAATCAGCGCTCGGCCCATCTTGTCCATCAAGATGTGATAGTCGGCAAGCGGTAAACTTCTGATTTTACGGTAATTTAATGGGCCAGGACTGAACCGGGATCAGGCCAGCGCCTTGACGATCTCATCGGTCATTTTCTTCGCATCCGCGAGAAGCATCATCGTATTGTCGCGGTAGAAGAGGTCGTTATCGATGCCGGCATAGCCGACGCCGCCCATCGAGCGTTTCACGAATAGTACCGTCCGGGCCTTCTCGACGTCGAGCACGGGCATTCCATAAATAGGCGAGCCCTTGTCGGTCTTGGCGGCGGGGTTGGTGACGTCGTTGGCGCCGATCACATAAGCGACGTCGGTCTGGGCGAACTCGCTGTTGATGTCCTCGAGCTCGAACACCTCGTCATAGGGAACGTTCGCTTCGGCGAGGAGCACGTTCATGTGCCCCGGCATGCGACCGGCGACCGGGTGGATCGCATATTTCACGCGCACGCCCTCTTTCTTGAGCAGGTCGGCCATCTCGCGCACCGCGTGCTGCGCCTGGGCAACGGCCATTCCATAGCCGGGCACTATGATCACTTGCTCGGCCTGCTTCATCAGGAACGCCGCGTCCTCGGCCGATCCGCGCTTGTAGGGGCGGTCGATCGCGGCGGCGTCGCCACTGCTCGCTACCGCACCGAAGCCGCCGGCGATGACTGAGATGAAACTGCGATTCATCGCCCGGCACATGATGTAGCTCAAGATCGCGCCCGAGCTTCCGACCAGCGCGCCGGTGATGATCATCGCGCTGTTGTGCAGCGTGAAGCCCATCGCCGCGGCGGCCCACCCCGAATAGCTGTTGAGCATGGAGATCACGACCGGCATGTCGGCCCCGCCGATCGGGACGATGAGCAGAAAGCCGATGGCGAATGACAGGCCGGCAATGGTGAAGAACACCCACGGCGACTGGTCCTGCGTAAAGTAAGCGATCAAACCGAGGATCGCGACTAGCGTACCGAGGTTGATCACGTGGCGCAGCGGCAAGAGGATCGGCTTGCCGGACATGTTGCCGTTGAGCTTGAGGAAGGCGATCACCGAGCCTGAGAAGGTGATCGCCCCGATGGCAACGCCCAGGCCCATCTCAATACGGCTGACCGGCAGGATGCTGATGATTGAGGGTGAAGCGATCGGCGTAATCCGCACGGCAATCCCGAAGGCTTCCGGGTTGAGGTAAGCCGCGGCGCCCACGAGGACAGCGGCCATCCCAACGAGGCTGTGAAAGGCCGCAACCAGCTGCGGCATCGCGGTCATCTGGATCTTGCGGGCGGTGATCAGGCCGATTCCGCCGCCGATGACCATCGCGCCGAAAATTTCCAAATATGGCCAGAAGTTGATCGTGAAGGGGTTGGCAGGCGTTTCTATGAATTTAGGAGGCGAATGCGTGACGAATGTCGTCAACACGGCAATCGCCATGCCGACCATGCCGAGCCGGTTACCCCTGCGGCTGCTTTCGGGGCCCGACAGACCCCTTAGCGCGAGGATGAAGCAGACTCCGGCGACAAGGTAGGCGAGCAAGACCCAGGCGGGCTGCGCGTGCGCCGCCTCAACCATCCTTGCGCTCCTTCTTCTTGTACATCCCGAGCATTCGCGCGGTGACGGCGAAGCCGCCGAAGATGTTCACGCTGGCGAGCGCCACGGCGACGAGGCCGAGCCACTTCGACGACGCGCTTCCGGCCGCAGCGGCGGCGATCAGCGCGCCGACCACGATCACCGAGGAGATGGCGTTGGTGACGCTCATCAGCGGCGTGTGCAGCGCCGGCGTCACCGACCAGACGACGTAATATCCGACGAAGCAGGCCAACACGAAAATCGACAGGATGGAAATGAAGTCCATGACAGCTCCGCCTTGAGACGCGCGGAGTTTCTGGCGTTTCGCTCCGGCGCTGTCGAGTGCCGCGGGCCATTAATCATAAGACAGTTAGCGTTTTCCTAACCTTTCTTCGCGCATGCGTGGGGGGTAATTGCGAAGGAAAGCGCGCACGTGTCGAAGCGCCAAAGGTCTACGTCCGAGAACTCGCCGTGGAAGCTTCTTCTATGGACGGCGTTCGCTGGCCTGATTTTCGGCCTCATTGGCTTCGGGGAAATCGCCGAAGATTATCTGCGCAGCATCCGCAACAGCTTTCATTCCCACCGTGCCAGCGGCAATATCGTGCTCGTCCTGATCGATGACAAGTCGCTGCGCGAGGTCGGAAACTGGCCCTGGAGAAGGCGGCAGGATGCCGTCCTGGTCGATCGGCTCAGCACTGGCGGGGCAAAGCGCATCTTCATGGACATCAATTTGTCATTCCCATCCACGCGAGAGGACGACACGGCCCTTGCGGCCGCGCTCGGAAGATCCGGTCGCGTGACACTCTTCTCTCGCTCGCAGGCCGGGCAACAGGAAAGTTCCAAGCACATCGACGGCCGTCCGTTGCCGATCTTTTCGCGCCAAGCGAAATTTGCCCTCGCCACCTTCTACTACAATTATCAAAACGCAGTCTGGCGGTTGCCCTGGTCGGGCACGGTCGGCGGCCAGAGGGTGCCATCGTTCGCGGCCTCGCTGGCCAATGACCGTGGGCCTGCCGGCGCGACCTTTCCGATCGATTATTCGATCGAAGTCGAGAGCATTCCCATCTATTCGGCGCTCGACGTTCTGGATGGCCGGGTTTCCGCCAAACAACTCGCCGGGAAGGACGTCCTCGTCGGCACCGGCTCCGAAATCCTGAACGATAATTTCTTCGTGCCCGGATACGGCCGCGCATTCGGAGTCCAGGTGCACGCGCTGGGCGCGGAGACGCTCAAGCAAGGCCGCCCGGTAGATCTCGGTTGGGCTGGAGCATTCCTCTTCGGAGTTGCGGCTGCCGCGTTGGGCGCCACCCGCAAGCGCGCGCCCCATCGACTCGCGGTGTTCGCTGCGGCCATGGCGCTGCTGCTCGGGGGACCCGTTTTTCTCGAAGCCCATTTAATCTTTGTCGACATTACTCCGGCTCTGTTCGTCCTGCTTGTGATCAGCGCGGTGCTGACCTGGCGCCGGTTCCGCGTGCGCGGACTGGTCAATCCGGTGTCGAATCTGCCGAACCTGGATGCGCTCAGGACCAACCGGGCCGGGCGCGGCCAGGCCCTGATCGCCGCGCGGGTGCTCAATTTCGAAGAAATCGTCGCGACCTTGCCGCCGAATGGCGAGCGAAATTTGGTCGAGCAGATCGTGTCGCGGCTGCGGGTCGGCGCTCCCGAGCGCGTGCTTTACCAGGGCGACGGAGGAATCTTCGCCTGGTTCGAAGAGCCCCAGGCGCCCTTCGGCAATCACCTCGATGCCCTCTATTCCCTGTTCCGCAATCCTGCGCGCATCGCCAAGATGCCAATCGACCTGCAGATCGCTTTCGGCGTTGAAATTGGCAGCAGCCGCTCGCTCGCCAATCGGCTGGCGAGCGCGCTCGTCGCGGCCGAAGAAGCCGCGCACGACGGCCTCAAATGGAAATATCACGATCCCGACAGCCTCCAGAATGCTTCCTGGAAGCTGTCGATGCTCAGCCAGCTCGATTCGGCGATCGACCGCGGCGAAGTGTGGGTCGCCTATCAACCAAAGATTGAGCTGCAAACGCGGCGGATCATCGGCGCCGAGGCGCTCGCGCGTTGGACCCACCCCGAAAAGGGGCCGATTGCCGCTTCGGAATTTGTCGCCGCCGCCGAGCAACACGACCGGATCGGCAAGCTCACCGACTTCGTGCTCGAGAAAGCCGTCGCCGCCGCCGCGTCGATCAACAAGCGCGGCGGCGACTTCGGGATCGCCGTCAACCTTTCCGCGCGGCTGCTGACCGACAAGGGATTTACGCTCCGCGTCTCCGCGCTTCTTTCGCGGCATCGCCTGGCGCCCGAGCATTTGACCCTCGAGCTCACCGAAACCGCGGCGCTCGCCGGCAGCGGCGAAGGGCTGGAAATGATCGCCAGCCTGCGCGAGCTCGGCATTCGCATCTCCATCGACGATTATGGAACCGGCCTATCGACCCTCGATTACTTGAAGAAAATTCCCGCCAACGAGATCAAAATCGATCAGAGCTTCGTCAAGGCAATGATCGACAATCGCAGCGACCGGCTGATGGTCCAATCGACCATTGGCCTCGCCCATTCGCTCGGCCGCCAGGTCGTCGCCGAAGGCGTCGAGCAGAGCGAAATCCTCGACGCCCTGGTGGAGATGAACTGCGACATCGCCCAAGGCTACGCGATCGGACGGCCGATGAGCCTCGACAGCCTCATCAAGCGTCTCTCCCAGGACCGCCGCCGTAACGTCGCTTAAGTTTTAACTCCCGCCTTTATCGATCCTTCGCTCGGCTCGCCACGGGTCGAAACGCGCGCGCGCTTGCCCAACATGGTTAATCGTTTGCTTACCATGTCTATTAGGGTTAATATCCCTGCGTCTGCCGAATCAGATTTTATGCAGGGGTGACGACATGAAAAAGCAAACTCGTGGTTTCTGGGGTTGGTTGCTGGGCGGTGGCTGGGCTTCCGGCGGTTCCAACGGCTAAATCACCGACGGTCCGACTAGATCGGGCGTAAATTCAACACCTTATAGAGCGCTCGCCGCGAGGCGGGCGCTTTTGTTTTGGGCACGCTCGCGGGCTGGTTGCGCCCTCGCAAATCAGCTAGCGCGCTGGCCGCATGAGGCAGGTCAACGGCAGGTGGAGCGTTTGCGCGCCGAGTCGCGGAGTGGACGGCGCAATCCGGCATATCCGAGGGCCTCCTGACCCTGTTCTGCCGTCACACTTCGGCCTCGCTACTGATCCAGGAAAATGCCGCGCCGGCGGCGCGCCGCGACCTCGAGCATTATTTGGGCGGATTGCTCCCGAGAGCGCAGATTACGAGCATGATGATGAGGGGCCCGACGATATGCCCGCGCACCTGCGCACCGCGCCCACCCAGACCCAGCTCTCGATACCGGTGCAGGCCGGACAGATGACGCTCGGCACGTGGCAGGGCATCTTCCTCTTCGAGCACCGCCGCCACGCGCAGGGCGGCAGCTGGCCCTCCACCTGATGGGCGAATGAGCGCGGAGTCGGTGCAAGCGTGGCTCGCCGAGCACGCGCCGGATCTGAAGCTGATCGAGGTCGCCGACAGCACGGCCACGGTCGAGACGGCGGCCAGGGCGCTCGGCGTGGAGCCGAGCCGGATCGCCAAGACCCTGGCCGTCCGCGCCGGCGATCACCTGTTTCTGCTCGTCGCGCGCGGCGACGCCCGCCTCGACAATCGCAAGTGCAAGGACGAGCTCGGGGCGCGGCCGCGGATGCTCGAGCCCGAGGAGACGTTCGAAATTACCGGCCATCGCGTCGGCGGAGTCTGCCCGTTCGGCCTAAAATCCGAGCTGCCGGTCTATCTCGACGTCTCGCTGCAGGCGTTCGACGTGGTTTATCCGGCCGGCGGGTCGCTCAACACCTCGGTCGAGGTGCAGACCGCGCGCCTGTTTGCGCTGGTAGCCGACCGCTGGGTCGACCTATGCAGGCTGTCGGATGAAGCGCCCGGGACTTAGCTGCTCGGCGGTGACGTCGCCAACCGGCCACGGATCGCCCAAAATCAGCGAAGCCGCGATGCGCGCCATCGCCGGCGAGGTCTGCAGCCCGAAGCCGCCCTGCCCCGCCAGCCAGAAGAATCCTTCCGCATCGGCCGCGAAGCCTGCCGCCGGATGGCGATCGGACGTGAAGGTTCGCAGGCCCGCCCAGCGACTGTGGATGCGCTCGACCTTGACGATCGTGCGCTCCTCGATCCGGTAAGCCGCAAGCGCGACTTCGAGCTCGTCCGCCTGGGCGTCCAGCGGATCGCTCGGCACTTCGTCCATCGGCGAAGCGAACAGGCGACCGCTCTCCGGCGCGAAATAGAGCTCGTCGCCGACCGTCTTGGCGAACGGCAGCCCGTCGAGCGCCACGCCAAGCGGCGCATCGAAAGTGATGATCGTCCGTCGCATCGGCTGCAGCCCGAGCGGCACCACGCCGGCCAACTCTGCAATCCTGTCCGCCCAGGCGCCGGCGGCGTTGACCAGGACCGGCGCCGAATAGCCCTCTCCCGCCTCGGTCGTAACCTGCCACGCGCCCGACTTGTGCTCGACTCGCGCCACGCGCGCAGCCGCGAGCAGCTCACCGCCGCTTGCACGCAGCCGCCGCAAATTGCCCTGCAGCAAGGCATGCGGATCGAGCCGAATGCCGTTGCGGTCGGCGATGCCGTAGCGGGCGTCGTCCTTCAGCAACGGGCACAACGAATGCACGCCGCGCGCGTCGAGCCGCTCGAGCTCGGCGAACAGCGCAATTTCCGCCTCGAGCGCGTCGAGCTCCGCGACCTCGTCTTCGCGCGCATAGACCAACAACGGCATGGCACGGCCGAGCGGAACGTCGGTGAAGCCCTCGGGCGGAGTATCGACAAAGGCGCGGGCGGCCAGGGTCAGCGCCCGCACCAGCCGGTCGCCAAGCGCATAATGGAGCATGGTCGCGCTTCGGCCGGACGAATGGAAACCCACCTGCTCCTCGGCTTCGAGAACGGTGACCTTGGCTTGCCTCGCAAGCTCTGCGGCGGCGGACAAGCCGGCGATGCCGCCGCCGATGACGAGGATGTCGCTGGTATTCGGCACGCGTCAGTCGGCGGTCAGCCGCTCGTGCACCACTCTGCCGCCCTGCGTCAGGCGGATGCCTTTCACGATTTCGTCATCGTCCGGGAGCACCGGCCGTGCCTGCTCCTTGTCCCAGAAGGCGCTGAGGAAATTATAGAGGTTGCGCGCGAACAGCGCCGAGGCATCCGCGGCGAGGCTCCGCGCGAGGTTCGCCGCGCCGACGATCGTCACACCATGCCTGACGACGTTCTCGCCGGTCACGGTGCCCTCGACGTTGCCGCCGGCGTCGGCCGCCATGTCGACGATGACGCTTCCCGCCTTCATGCTCGCGACCTGAGCGTCGCTGATGAGCCGCGGCGCGGGCCTGCCCGGAATCAAGGCGGTGGTGATTACGATATCCTGCTTGGCAATGTGCCCGGACACGAGCTCGGCTTGCGCCTTCTGATATTCGTCCGACATCTCCGTGGCATAGCCGCCCGCGCCTTCGCCTTCGATCCCCGCGACGTTCTCGACGAAGATGGGCTTGGCGCCCAAGGACATGATCTGCTCCTTGGTCGCCGACCGGACGTCGGTCGCGCTGACCTGGGCGCCCAGGCGCCGGGCGGTGGCGATCGCCTGCAGCCCGGCCACCCCGACACCCATGACGAACACCTTGGCCGGGCTCACCGTGCCGGCCGCCGTCATCATCATCGGAAAGGCGCGGCCGTAAGCCGCCGCGGCTTCGATCACCGCTTTGTAGCCGCCGAGGTTCGATTGCGACGACAGAATATCCATCGACTGGGCGCGCGTAATCCGCGGCATCCACTCCATCGCCAGCGCCTCGAGCCCGGCCGACGCATAATCGTCGATCGCCGCGCGGCGGCGAACGGGGTCGAGACCGCCGACCAGCAGGGCGCCCTTGTCCGCGTCCGTCAGCGTCGCCGTATCCGGCCCGTCGATGCACAGGATGATACCCGCGCCCTTGAGCACTTCGCTTCGGCTGCCGGTCTTCGCGCCCGCGGCTTCGAACTCGGCATCGGAGATCGAGGCGGCGTCCCCGGCCCCTTTCTCGACCGCGACCTCGGCGCCGAGAGTGATGAACTTCTTCACCGTTTCGGGAATTGCGGCGCAGCGCGTCTCGCCGGGCGCTTCCTTCAGGACCGCGATTTTCATGCGCTGCGAAAGATTATCGGTTGAGGATTAAAAGCACGATGAAGCCGATGACGAAGGCCGTCAGCGCCGTCCATTTCAGCATCCGCAGAAAATGCCCGTAATCGCGGACATGGACCGCGACGTCCTGAGTCGGCGGGCTGGCGAGCAAGGATTCGTTTTCGGCCATCGATATTCCCTTCAGACCTCGGTTCGCCGTGTCCATAACAAGGCTCGCCACACTCCCCAACCCCTGTCTGACTCCTGACAATGTCCTTAAGACGAGGTTTACCCCTTTGCGCATAGGTTGGCTGCGTGAACCCCATGCGCGAAGAACCCACCCGCTGCCTTTTGCTGCTCGACGATAACACCGACGAGCGGCGGCTAATCTCGGCTATCGCTTCGCGAGCCGGGTGGAGCGTCATGGGCGCGGCCGACGAAGATGCGGCCCTCGCCATTCTTCGCGGAGCGCACAGCCGCGACGTTCGCGCCGCTCTGCTGGGCAGCTGGGACGCTGAGCGCGGACCGTCCCTGATCGCCGCCTTGCGCGACAAGCGCGAGAAACTCCCCATCATCGTGCTTTCGCATGGCGAGAGCGTTTCAGACGCGGTCGACGCGATGCGCGCCGGGGCGTCCGACTTCCTCGTTCGGCCGGTCGCGCCCGAACGCATGCTCGAGGCCCTTGCGGCCAACTCCGACCGCCGCAAAGCGGCCGGCGAGCTTGCTCCGGTGTCCGAGAAACTCGCGCCCGAGCTCGCACTCGAGCAACTGGTCGGCGCCGCTCCTGAATTCCGTGCCGCCCTGGCCGTCGCCGCAAAATCCGCCCGAAGCCGCTTACCGACGCTCATTATTGGCGAGCCTGGCACGGGCAAGGAAACGGTGGCGCGCGCGCTTCACGCGGCAAGCCTTCGCGCCAAGGCGCCTCTGCTTTCACTCGACTGCAAGGCGATCGCCCCCAACATCATCGACAGCGAGCTGTTCGGCCACGAGAAAGGTGCCTTCCCGGGCGCGTTCGCAGCCAAGGTCGGCAAGCTCGTCCAGGCCGACACCGGCACGCTTCTGCTCGACGAGATCGGCGCTCTCCCGCCGGAGACCCAGGAAACGATCGACCGCGTCCTGGCCACCGGCGAAGTTCGCCCGGTCGGCCTCAACGGCAGCCAGTCGATCGACGTTCGCATCATCGCCACGAGCAGCCGGCCTCTTCCCGAAGACTTCCACCCCGGGCTCGCCGAGCGGATCTCTTCGACGACTGTCGTTCTGCCGCCGCTTCGCGACCGCAGCGGCGACATCCCCTCCCTTACCCGGCATTTTCTCAGCCGCCTGTCCGACCAGACGGGCCTGAAGCCGCTGTCGATCGGCAATGACGCGCTGGCCGTCCTGATGCGCTACGGCTGGCCCGGCAACGTCCGCCAGCTCGCCGGCGTTCTCTTCCGCGCCGCTCTGCAGTGCGACGGCCAGTCGCTGACCGCGGAGCATTTCCCGCACATCGCCATCCAGTCGCGCTATTCCGGCCGCCGCACCGATTTCTCCCCGACCCTGAGCGAAGCGCGTAACGAGGAAGTCATTGCCGGCGCCCCGCAAGTCACCTTGTTCACCAACGACGGCCACTTGCGGTTGCTCGAGGACATCGAATCCGACATCATCCGCCTCGCCATTGGCCACTATCGCGGCCGCATGACCGAGGTCGCGCGCCGTCTCGGTATTGGCCGCTCGACCCTCTACCGCAAGCTTGGCGACCTCGGCATCGACACAGCGGCCTAAAGCCGCGGAGTCAGTGCCTGGTCGCGCAGGCCGCGCCAGATTTTCAATGCCTGCACGGTCTCGAACACGTCGTGGACGCGCACGATTTGCGCGCCCTGTTCGACGGCCT
This sequence comes from Sphingomicrobium sp., assembly GCA_040006255.1. GTDB lineage: Bacteria > Pseudomonadota > Alphaproteobacteria > Sphingomonadales > Sphingomonadaceae > Sphingomicrobium. Next base: position 2,680 of record JBDTXI010000026.1, on the reverse strand, counting down.
TGATCGCGAAAGCGATGCTTCCGCCGAGCCGCTTGTCGGCTGGTGCTTCGCCCGCGAGCGCGCCGATCGTGCGCTTGCGGCTCGCGCCTACCACGATCGGGCAGCCGAGCGAGTGCAGCAGGGCGAGCCCGTTCATCAGCTCGAGATTGTGGGCGACGTTCTTGCCGAAGCCGAAGCCGGGATCGATCAGGATTTTTCCGCGCGCGATCCCCGCTGCCTCCGCCGCCTGGATGCGTTCTTCCAGCCAGAGATACACTTCGACCAGCACGTCGCCGTAGCGCGGCTCATCCTGCATCGATTCGGGGCCGCCCCGGTGATGCATAAGGACGACGGGCACGCCTGCGGCCGCCGCGACGCCCGCCGAGCGGTCGTCGTAGGTCAACGCCGACACGTCGTTGATCATCCGCGCTCCTGCCTCGAGCGCTGCCGTCATGACGTCGGCCTTGCGCGTATCGACGGAAACCGCGGCCCCGCCCGATGCGAGCTGGCGAATGACCGGAGCGATTCGCTCGATCTCGTCGCCTTCCCACACCGCCTTGGCTCCGGGGCGGGTGGATTCGCCGCCGACATCGACGATCGCCGCGCCGTCCCTCGCCATGTCGGCGCCCGCGGCCGCTGCCGCAGATGCATCAGCGAACTGTCCGCCGTCGGAGAAGCTGTCGGGCGTCGCGTTGACGATGGCCATCACCTGGGGCTGGTCGAGACGGACGACGCGCTCGCCCAGCCGCAACGGAGCGCGTGCGCCGGTCAGCGCCTTCCATTGCGCGGCCATGTCGTCGTCGAAGCGGCTCTCGATGCCGTCCACGCCAACCAGCTCGGCCGAAACACGCTTCGCTCCATCGACTCCGATCAACTCGGCCGCGGCAAACCAGTTTAGCCCCCCCGCCAGTCGCGCGACCTTGCCGTCGTGCCCGAACGGCGAATCGACGAAAGCGGTGGGGCGAATGAGGGTGCGCATCGCTGCCGCTATTTCCCGAGCGCCAGGACCGACTGGCCGACGGGCGCGGAAGCCGCCTTCGGCTCGCGCGCGTCCAGTTGATCGAGCCACTTCGCGGTATCGGAGCCAATGCTGACCTGGGGCTTGGAGGCAAGCAGATGCTCGCGCTCCTCGGCGGCGGCGATCAGCGCCTTAGCCCGCAGCAGCTGGACATCGAGCGGCAAGGGCTGGCGAAGAGCGTGATTGACCAGCGCGTCGCCGAAGAAGGTCCAGTCGTTCCCGGCCTGGCAGCCGAACGAGGAACGATCCGCGGAAGCCGCCGTAACCACGATCGAGCTGGAGTTTTCGAGCGGGGGCACGAACTGGCCCGAAAAGCAGGCTTGAAGCATCAGCAGCCGATTCTTGAAGCCAAGCTCTTCGAGCATGGCCGTGAGGCGCGCCGGCGAGATGATTCCGGCTCCGCGCTGCATGTCCTTGTAAACAAGGCCTTCATTGGGCTCGCCGTGGCTCGTGCTGTAGAGGACGAGAACGTCTTCGCTGCGGTCCATCAGCTCGGCGGCGCGGGCCAGAGCAAGCGCCAGCGTGTGCGGCGACCCGGGGGCGTCGCCCTTGCTGTCTCCCTCGTCGTTGGCGAGCACGATCGTGCGTCCGGCCGCATCGAAGCGGTTGGCGAGCACGCGTCCCGCTTCGCGCGCTTCACGCCCGAAAACCGGGTCGCCGTCGAGCGCGACGACGACGACATAAGCGTCGACCACGCCCGGCCGCTGCGGTTTGAGCGAGGCCAAAGCAGCGTCCATCCGGCGCTGCTCGGCGAGCTGCTGGGCGGGGGGCTCCGGGAGCGCGACCCATTCGCCGCGCGACCGTTGCGCGCCGGCGCCAGGCGCGGCCACAAGCGCGAGCGCCAAGATGGCGTGGACAAGGGCGCGCTGCGATCGACGGGTCACGCCGCCACTTTCATCGGCCCGCCGCGCTTGCGCAAGCGCTAAGCGACCGTCGCCAGATGCTGCTGCCGGAAAGCGTCGAGCGGCTGCAGTTCGCCGGCCTGCTCAACGTGCCAGAAAGTCCAGCCGTTGCAGGACGGCGCGCCTTGCAGCGCCGCGCCCACCTTGTGCACGGAGCCCGCGTGCGGGCCGCTGACGATCGAGCCGTCGGCGCGGACGGCCGCCCTCCACCGCCGTTTGGCGTCGAGCAATACGGTGCCGGCGGGCACGCGTCCGCTCTCGACCAGCACGCCAAAGGCGACTCGGGGCGCCGATCGGCTTTCCGTCATTCCCGTCATCGCACTTTCGTCGAGCGGCAGGGTTGAGGCGATCCGCTCGTGCGCGACCTTCACGTAAGCGGCTTCGCGCTCGATCCCGATCCATCGCCGCCCGAGCCGCCGGGCGACCGCGCCCGTCGTGCCCGTGCCGAAGAAGGGGTCGAGGACGACGTCCCCCGGCTTGGTGCAGGCGAGCAGTATCCGGTACAATAAGGCCTCGGGCTTTTGCGTCGGATGGGCCTTCGACCCGTCCTCGCCCTTGACCCGCTCCTGGCCCCCGCAAATCGGCAGCAGCCAATCAGACCGCATCTGAAGATCGTCATTCAAGGCCTTCATCGCGCGATAATTAAAAGTGTACCGCGCTTTCTCGTCCTTGGCGCACCAGATGAGCGTTTCGTGCGCGTTGGTAAAGCGCGTTCCCCGGAAATTGGGCATCGGGTTCGACTTGCGCCAGACGATGTCGTTGAGGATCCAGAAGTCGGCGT
>JBDTXI010000025.1:0-15732 GCA_040006255.1 Sphingomicrobium sp. | reverse complement strand
GCGGCGCGCGGCTTCATGAAGCTGCTGATGCCGAGCCATGTGCGGCGCGTCATGCTGCATGCGGAGACGACGCCGTTGTTCCAGCGCTACGGCGCCGAGGACCAGCTTTCGGCGATGTACCAGCCGCTCGTGCAGCTGAAATCGGGCGGCTACCTCGTGATCAACCCGACCGAGGCCCTGGTTTCGATCGACATCAACTCGGGGCGGTCGACGCGCGAGCATAATATCGAGCAGACGGCGTACAACACCAACCTCGAAGCGGCGCAGGAAATCGCCCGCCAGCTGCGGCTGCGCGACATGGCCGGCCTCATCGTCATCGACTTCATCGACATGGAACAGTCGAGCCATGTCCGCAAAGTCGAGAAAGCGATGAAGGAGGCGCTGAGGAACGACCGCGCCCGCATCCAGGTGGGGCGCATTTCGAGCTTCGGCCTGATGGAGATGAGCCGTCAGCGGCTGCGGACCGGAGTGCTCGAGGCCTCGACCAAGCCTTGCGCCCATTGCGAAGGCACCGGCCTGATGCGCACCGCGGCCTCCGCCGGCCTGTCCGCGCTGCGCATGATCGAGGACGAAGCGACGCGCGGCCGTGGCGACAAGATCCAGCTTCGCGCCGGACGCGAGGCTGCGGTCTACGTGCTGAACAAGAAGCGGTTCGAACTGGCCGACATAGAACAGCGCTACGGTGTGTCGATCGAAATTGTCATCGACGAAAGCCTGGAAGGCGCGCGGATGAGCGTCGAGAGCTCGGGCGCTCGACCGGTCGCCGCGCCGCGTCCGGTCACTCCGCCCGTCGAAGAAGCGGATGAGCCGGAGCTTGCCGACGAATCGTTCGAGGACGACGACCAGGAAGACGAAGAGGAACGCGACGAGAAAGAGGCCGGAAGAGAAAGGTCAGGACAGAGCGAAGCGTCGGCCGACGAAGATCGCCCGGGCCGCCGTCGCCGCCGCCGCCGACGTGGCGGCCGCGGACGCCGCCGCGAGGGCGTCGAGGGCGATTCCGCACCCGCTCCCGAGCAAGCGGTCGACAGCGAAAGCGAAGCCGCCCCCGAAGCGAGGGAAGCGGCCGAGCCGCAGCCAGAAGAAGGCGCGGCCCCGAAGGGTCGCCGCCGCCGGCGCGGACGCAAGCCTGGCCTGAGCGAAGCCGAAGGCGCGCCTTTAACCGAGAGCGCCGACGCGGGCGTCGCGCCCGACAGTTCGCCCATGGTCGAAACCCCGATCGACCAAGAGCAGCCGATCTCCGAGACCGAAGCGGTCGCGGAGGCCAAGCCCAAACGCCGCCGGTCAAAGAAGGCGGATGCCGCAGAGGTGCCGATTTCCGAGCCTGCTCCGGCTGAAGCGCCGCCGGCGGCAACGGCGGACGAGGACGCGCCGCCAGCCAAGCCTACCCGCAAGCGCCGCTCAAAAGCGGCGATAGAGGCCGAAGCGGACGCTCCCGAACCGGTCACGGTTCCGGCGGCGAACAACGACACGGCCGACGACGAAGATTCGGCGGACGGCCGGCGCGGCTGGTGGCAGCGGACCTTCGGGGCCGGTCAGCCGGGCTGAGCCGTGGCAGGGGCCGCAGCCGCCGGGCGGCCCTCCGCCTGCTCTTTCGACCGTGCCTCACTGCCGGCGCGACGCATCTTTCATCGCGCGTTCAGGCCGGGAAGTGGTAATCGGCGGGACATGAAATCCCCGCTGGCCCGTTTCGCGCGCCTCTTCATGATGGCGCTGGTCCTCGCCATGGCCACGCTGCAGCCGGCGCTGGCGCAGGACCAGGGCGACTCCGGGCCGTCCCTGCTCCGGGACACTGAAACCGAGCTGCTGTTCAAGGACATGTCGCGGCCGTTGATCGTCGCCGCCGGGCTCGACCCTAACAGCGTCAACGTGGTCCTGCTGAACGATCCCGAGATCAACGCCTTCGTCGCCACCGGTCAGACGGTCTATCTGCAGTCGGGGCTGATCCAGGCAGCGGACAACGTCAACCAGGTCCAGGGCGTGGTCGCGCACGAACTCGGCCACGTCGTTGCCGGCGACGCGATCCGCAGCGGACAGAGCGAGAAACAGGCGACCGGAATCAGCATCCTGTCGCTGGTCCTGGCAGCAGCGGCGATCGCCGCCGGCGCCGGGGACGCGGGCATGGGCATCCTGATGGCCGGCCAACGCGCCGCGATCGGCGGACTACTGGCCTTCACCCGGGTGCAGGAAGCGACCGCGGACGCCACCGGATCGCGGCTGCTCTCGAAAGCCGGGGTCAGCGGCAAGGGCATGCTCGATTTCTTCAACAAGCTGCAGCACGAGGAATATCGCCTTGCGGTCTATTCCAAGGACAGCTTCGACCAGACCCACCCGCTGTCGTCGGAGCGCATCCGGGCGCTGGAGCAGAACCTGAAGGCCGACCCGGCGTGGGCCAAGCCGGTCGACCCGGGGCTGGAGGCGCGGTTCGAGCGGGTCAAGGCCAAGCTGCTCGGTTACGTTGACCCCAAGCAGGCCGTCCTCCGCTACCCCGAAAGCAACCAGAGCGTCGCCGCGCATTACGCCCGCGCTTACGCTTATCATCTCGGCGGCTATCCCGACAAAGCCGTGGCCGAGGCGGACGCGCTTCTGGCGACCAACGCCCACGACCCCTTCTTCCTCGAACTCAAGGGGCAGATCCTTCTTGAAGGCGGCAAGCCCAAGGACGCGATCCCGATCCTGCGCGAGGCGACGCAGCGCTCGAACGAAGCGCCGATGATCGCCGCCATGCTCGGCCATGCGCTGGTTTCCACCGAAGATCCGAGGAATTTCGCGGAGGCCAAGCAGATTTTGAAGGTCGCGGTGAACCGCGACAACCAGGATCCGTTCGCCTGGTATCAGCTCGGCATCATCTACGACCGCGAAGGCGACCAGGCGCGGGCGTCGCTCGCGACCGCCGAGCGCAGCAACCTCGAGAACAACTTCAAGATGGCGCTCGCCACCGCCGAGATGGCGATGAAGGGAATCCCCCCGGGAAGCCCGGACTGGCTTCGGGCGCAAGATATCGCCATGGTGTCTAAGGCCGAATTGAGCAAGAAGAAGAAAGACAGAAAAGGCCCGTGACCGACATTGATGGCCGCCAAGCGATGCCCGCGCCGGCCAAGAAAGGTAATCTTGGATCGGCGATCGTCGGCGGGCTCGTCGGCTCGGCGGTAACCGCCGCCCTGCTCGTGTTCGCCGCTCCCGCGAGCTTGAGCAGCCGCATCGTTCGCCAGGGCCTGCTCTCCGACCCGCAAATTCTCACCGACAGCGTGGCAGCGCTGCGCGACGCGCAATATGCGCCGGTCCTCGCGGCCAACCGCGGGGCCATCGAAACGCCGTTCGCGAGCTCGTGGCGGGGCGCCGCGCAACCGCAGGTCACCCTCGTCGAATTCTACGACTACGCCTGCCCTTATTGCAAAGCGAGCAACACCCACCTCGACCGCTTGCTGGCCGAAGACAAGGGTCTGCGCATCGTCTACCGCGAGCTCCCGATCCTCGGTCCCGACAGCTTGACCGCGGCGCGTATTTCGCTCGCCGCGTCGAAGTCCGGGCATTTCGCACAGTTCCACAACGCCTTGTGGGCCGCCGGCCGGCCCGCGGCCGACACCATCGCCACAGCGGCTCAAGCGGCGGGCATGGCGCCGACGCCGCCGAGCGATCCGCTGATCGAAGCCGAGCTCAAGCGCAACTTCACGCTCGCCGGCCAGCTCGGCGCGACCGGTACGCCCGTGTTCGTGGTCGGAGACCGGGTGCTGAACGGCGCCGTCGGCTACGACGCGCTTAAACAGGCCATCGCCCAAGCCCGCGCGAAGGCGTAAATTTTACCAAGTCGACCCCGTGCAGGTGAGCGTGGTATCTACGCTGAGCAGCTAGATGGGCGCCGAGGAGATTTTCCATGCCGACGACCTTCCTGGGACTTTTTCTCTTTTCGACCGCACTGTCGTTGATTGCGACCTTCGTTGCGGTCTCGGGGAGAGCGGTCGTGCGTCGCATCCGGCACTCGACCGACGAGAGCCAGCGCACCATCCGCTAAGCGGATGCAACCGCGCCCTTGAACCCCTGCGCAACGACGTACCATTCGCTCGAATCCTTGCGGCTTGCGGGCGGCTTGGCGTGTTTCACGATGGCAAAATGGCGCTTCAATTGCGCGAGCAGCTGGGCGTCGGTCCCGCCGGCGAGCACCTTGGCGATGAACGCACCGCCCGGACGCAGAATCTCTATCGCGAACTCCAGAGCCGCTTCGACCAGCGCCATCGTGCGCAGATGGTCCGTTTGCGGGTGGCCGACCGTATTCGCCGCCATGTCGGACAGGACGAGATCGGCGGAGCCGCCAAGCGCGTCGCGCAGCCGCCCGGGCGCAGCCTCGTCCATGAAGTCCAGGTGGAGAATGACGACGCCCTCGATCGGGTCGGTCGGCAACAGGTCGATGCCGACCACCTGCGCCTGCGGTGAACGCCGCCGCACGAACTGGCTCCAGCCGCCCGGGGCAATGCCGAGGTCGACCACGCTTTTAGCGCCCTTGAGCAGTCCGAAGCGTTCGTCGAGCTCGAGCAGCTTATAGGCCGCGCGGCTGCGGTAATTCTCGGCCTTAGCCCGACGAACGTAGGGATCGTTGAGCTGCCGTTCGAGCCATAGCGTCGACGAAACTTTGCGCCCCTTGGCGGTCTTGAGCCGCTTCACAAGACCCAGCCGTCGCGGGCCATCAGGGAACGCAGGATCCCCTCGCGGATGCCGCGGTCGGCGACTCCGAGGTTCTGAGCGGGCCAGATCTCGATGATCGCTTCCAGGATCGCGCAGCCTGCGACGACGAGGTCGGCGCGTTCGGTGCCGATGCACGGCAGGGCCGACCGCTCCGCATAGTCCATGCCCGCGATCATGCTGCTGATCGTCTGCATCGCGGCGATCGGCATGTGCAGACCGTCGACCGCTCGGCGGTCGTAGGACGGGAGCGCCAGATGGACGCTGGCGAGGGTCGTCACGGTGCCGCTGGTGCCGAGCAGGCGGATTCCGTCGCGGCCTTCAGGAAGCATGGTGGCGAAGCGCGCGAAGGCATGGCGGGCGCGCTCGCGCATGCGCTTGTAAGCAGCGACGCGGTCCGGGCCTTCGAGCGCTTCCTTGCCTTCGCTCTCGGTCAGCGACACGACGCCCCACGGCGCGCTCCACCAGGCCCGGATGCGCGGAGTTCCGTCTTCCTGGTCAACGAGCACCAGTTCGGTCGATCCCCCGCCGATGTCGAAGATCAGCGCCGGGCCATCGCCTGGCTCAAGCAGCTTGTGGCAGCCGAGAACGGCGAGGCGCGCTTCCTCCTGCGGTTCGATGATGTCGAGCGCGATGCCCGTCTCCTCGCGCACGCGGTCGGTGAATTCGCGGCCGTTCGCGGCTCTGCGGCAGGCTTCGGTCGCGACCGAGCGCGACAGCGAAACGTTGCGCCGCCGAAGTTTATCACCGCAGATCGAGAGCGCGCCGACCGCCCGGTCCATCGCCTCGTCCGAAAGCCGGCCGGATTGCGTCAAGCCCTCGCCGAGACGGACGATACGTGAGAATGCGTCGATCACCGTGAAGCCCTCTGCGCTCGGACGAGCGACAAGCAGCCGGCAATTGTTGGTACCAAGATCGATTGCGCCATAGGTGCGGCGGTAGCCGTCCCGTTTCCACTGCGGCCTTGGTTCCGACGGCCCGTCCTCTGCAGCATATCCTTGCTGAGGGGCCGGCGTACTGGCGACACCTTGCGCCATGCTTCACGCCCGTTCTGTGCTTCACCGTGCGGATACACGGCTGACCTGAACGGGATTTAATCACAAATGAGGGGGTTGGGGCAAGGGCGAGGCGCCGCGGCGGCGGCGTTGACAGGGGGAAGCGCCATTTCTATCCCGCCCCACTCCGCCGGACTTTCGCTGGTGCCCCGTCGTCTAATGGTAAGACAACGGACTCTGACTCCGTCGATCGAGGTTCGAATCCTCGCGGGGCATCCAATTTTAAGCGAGCATGAGTGCAATGCCCGTCGCGCCTGCCACGCCCGAGCAAACGCCGAGCTTCTCCGTCGATGCGGCGGAGGATGGCGACGGATTTCGGATCGATGTCCGGGCGGCGGGCGGCGAGCAACGGAGCTACGCGGTTGCGGACGGTTCTCAGCAGGCATTCTCCAACTTCTATCGGGAGCTCGCGCGGGATTTCGGGACGCGGAAGCCGGAGATATTCGGCGACGAGATCGAGCGGCCGCAAGCACGGATTCGGTGGAAGCCGCTGCTTACCGAGAACATCCACCCGCGGATCCTGGTCGGCTACGGCGATCCCGCGGTTCTCAAGACCGATGACGGCTACTTTCTTGTCGCGACGTCCAACGACGCCCCCGACGCGTTCCCGCTCCTGCACTCGAACGACCTCGAGCATTGGGAACCTAAAGGGTTCGTGTTCCACGCAGCCCACGAGCCGCAATGGGCTGCCAACGGGCGCGACGTGGCCGATTTCTGGGCGCCCGAAATGGCCCGCGTCGGCGACGAATACTGGCTCTGCTTCACCGCCCGCCAGACCAATAACGCGCTCGCCATCGGTCTTGCGCGAAGCTCCAGACCCGAGGGGCCGTGGATCGACAACGGCGAGCCGCTGATCACCGGCAAGCCGCTCGACACCACCGGGCTCGGCTACGATCCGTCCAAGGGGCAGATGAGCGGCGGAGTGATCGATTCGCACATCTTCGTCAACGAAAGCGGCGATACCTATTTGTTCTGGAAGGACGACACCAACAGCATCTGGCCGCGCCCGCTGGCAATGCTTCTGCGCGACCATCCGGAGTTGATTGGCGAGCTGTTCGAAACGGAGGAAGACCGTCGCACTGCCGCTTTCGCCGCGGCCATCGTGCTTTGGGCGAATGCGCAGCGGCCGATGATCCGGTTTTTCCTGATGCATCCGTTGATCGAGGCGGCGCTTGCCAACTGGCAGCGGGTCAAGAGCACGCTGATGGAATGCGGTCTCGCACCGGCGATCATCGAAGCGATGAGCACGCCGCTGCGGGGGCAGCGGATCGCAAGCGACGGCCGTTCGCTCGTCGGCGAGGACAAGATCGTCCTGACCAACGACCTCGACTGGGAGGGACATCTGATCGAGGGGCCCTTCGTGACTCGGCAAAATGGGCGCTACTGGCTGTTCTACGCCGGCAACGACTTCGCCACGCCATCCTACGGCATCGGCGTCGCGGTCGCCGACCATCCGCTCGGGCCCTACACCAAGCAGGGCGAACCCCTCCTCCGGTCGACGCGGGAATGGACGGCCCCGGGTCATGCCTCGGTCGCGCCGGGACTTTCCGGAGAGCCGCAGCTCTTCTTCCACGCCTTCCATCCGGGCACCGGCGGCTACAACGCCTTTCGCGCGCTGCTCACCGTCGGACTGAAGTTCAGCGCCGACCGAGTCGAGGTGAGCGAGCTCGCCTAGCTCAATGGTCGCGGCGGACGTCGCCGGGTTGCGCGCGCTTCGGCATCGCGGCATTCCCCGGCCATGGCCCAGCCGCTGACCATCATCGGAAGCTTCGTCAGCCCCTATGTGCGCAAGGTGCTCGCGTGCCTCAATCTGAAAGGGCTCGACTATGAAGTCGACCCGATCACGCCTTTCTTCGGCAACGACGAATTCGAACGCCTGAGTCCGCTGCGACGCATTCCCGTGCTGATCGACGGCGATTTTTCGGTGAGCGATTCGTCGGCCATCTGTTTCTATCTCGACGAAGCCTATCCCGAGCGCCCTCTGCTCCCCGCCGACCCGAAGGACCGCGCCCGCGCGCGCTGGCTCGAAGAGTTCGCCGACACGCGCCTCGGCGACGTCTTCATCTGGGGATTTTTCTATCCCAAGGTGGTGCATGAGCTCGTCTGGGGCGAGCCCGGCGACCAGGAGCGCGTCGCGAGGACGCTGGAGACGGAAATCCCGGCGGCGGTGGATTATCTCGAGACCCAGTTGCCCGCGAGCGGGTTCCTGTTCGGCGATATCGGGCTGGCCGATTTCGCCATCGCCAGCATGTTCCGCAACGCGGCCTATGGCGGGTTCGAGCCCGACCTCGAGCGTTGGCCACGCACCGCGGCGTTCGTCAATGCCGTGCTCGAACATCCCGCGATCGCTTCGCTGCTGCCGTTCGAGGACGTCCAGCGCGGAGTCGAGATCCGTCGCCGCCGCCAGGCGCTGCTCGATGCCGGCGCGCCTTTGACCGTGGAGACCATGGGCCTGCGCGAGCCGCGCAAGGGGATCATGCGGCTTTAGCGCTCAGCTCGCGTGACGCGGGTGGCGCGAAATCCAGTGCTCCAGCCGGGTCCGCAGAGAGGGCTTCAAGGGGATGAATCCCGGCTCCGCCGCCGATGGGGTTTCGTTGGGGTCGTACAAAGTGAGGTTCTGCGGCGGCCTTGGCCGGACCGCCTCGCGGCCGCGCAGCAAGTCTTCCGCCATCGCCAGCGAGCGATGCACTTCATCGGCCGTGAACGGTTTCATCAGGCAGCCGAGCGCCAGGTCCGGCATCGGAAAGCCGGGAGCCTTGCCGCTGACGAAGAGGCACGCAACGCCAAGCTCGTTAAGCCGGACCGCGACCGGGAAACCGGTGGTGCCGCGCGCGAGATGGAGGTCGAGGAGGACGAGGTCCGGATCGTCCTGTTCGGCAGCGGCAATGGCTCCGTCCGCGTCCGCCGCCATGGCGATGACACGGTAGCGCGGATTGTCCTCGATCAGATATTTGAGCGTCGTCGCCAGCTGCTTATCGTCTTCGACGACCAGGATCCTGAGCACCCGCGAGCCTCCCCGATACTCACGGAAATTCCCACCGGAAAATCCGCTGAAAATCCGTAACTTGAGGGTCGCGCGGAATGACTGCGATGCGTATCCCCCGTGAACGAAGTTTACGCCCAGCCGACTGCCCACCGGGCCGAAGCGCGGGATCGCAACGAAAAGGCGCCCCGGGGCATCGCTCCGAAGCGTCTTCCCGATAGAGCCCGGGGGCTTAAGCGCGGTAGAAAATGTGCGCGCCGATCTTTTCGACGATGTTCAGACGGTGCCTCCACGACGGCGCGACATAACTGGCATGGTACCAGAGGACGTCGTTGGCGACGGTTGGAACGACATTGGCGATCGCCAGGCGGGCGACGCCCTGCGCTCGCGCCCATGCGGCCGAGCCGGTGTCGATCCACGGAAACGCGCCGTGCTGGACGAAGGAGAATTGCGCGTGCTGCTTGACCACGCCGCACCAATCGGGCGGGTACCGGCCCGACACGGAGCGGTTCATGACGACGCGGGCGACGGCGAGCTGGCCTTGCACCGACTCTCCGCGAGCTTCGAAATACACCGCGGTGGCGAGGCAATTGCCCTGCTCGTCGAGCTGCGCGCCGCTGCTGTAGCGGTCGACCAGCGCGGCGAGCTGCCACCCGCCGCGATAAAGCCACGCGGCCTCGGTCGCGACCGACTGGGTAAGGGAAAGGGTCACCGGACGCGCCGGTTGAGCTTGGAGAACCGCGCCGCTTATCGCGGAGACCGCGGCGGTGGCGAGAACGGCCGGGCGGGCAAGCGTGGCGACCGCAGCGGTGGCGGCAACGGCCGGGCGGGCAAGCGTGGCGACCGCGGTGGTGGCGGCAACCGCCGGCTTGGCGAGCGCGTAATCCGCTTTGCCGAACGGTGTCGCCGCGGTGTTGACGTCGAGCGCCCGAACGGCGGCCTCGACGTTCAGAGCGCCATAATCTTGCGCGCTCGCGCTGGAGCCGACGCCGAGCATGAAAAGCCCCATGACCGCGGCCGCGCCGCGGCTACCCAAAAACTTGATCACTAATTCCCTAGTCCTATTGGCGGACGATAAGCCGCCGGGGGCGCCCGAAGGCGCGCTTGGTTACCCAGCGGGGAAGTTCGTCCGTCTTGCCCTGGAGCCGACGTCTAAAGCGCCTCTGGCTCGCTCGCTCTCTATCGCTGAAACCCGGATAGGGGATGTTTCGGGCACGTCCAACCGATCCGCGATGAACCGGTTGAGTAGCGGGATAGAATTTGGAACCCTTTCATTTTATTAGATTTTCTGGCGATCCTTAAGCTTGCTGGGCTCCGCTCACCGCTGCTTTCAACCGGCTCGACGGGCGTGTAACGAAGTCGTCCCAGACGGAGACGAAACGGATGGCCCACTGGCTGATGAAGTCCGAGCCCGAAAGCTATGGCTGGGCGGACCTGGTGCGCGACGGCGCGACCGAATGGGACGGGGTGCGCAACAACGCGGCGCGGCTGCACCTCAAGGCGATGAAGGCCGGCGACGAGGCATTCTTCTATCACAGCATGTCGGACAAAGCGGTCGTCGGGATCATGCGGGTGACGCGCGCTGCCGAGCCCGATCCCAAGGCGCCGGAGTGGGTCACGGTCCGCGTCGAGCCGGTGCGGCCCCTCCCCCGCCCGGTGACGCTGGCCGCAATCAAGGCTGAGCCGAAGCTCGCCGGGATGGAACTCATCCGCCAGTCGCGGCTGTCGGTGGCGCCAGTACGCGACGAGGAATGGGACCTGATCCTCGGGCTCGGAGGCGCAAAATGATCCTGCTGTTTCTCGCCGCCGCCGCGGCCCAGCCGCAAGCCGCGACCCCTCGCACATTCCTCGAGCGCACCTATGCGAGCTACCGCAACGCGCGCTTCAACCCGCTCGATCACCCCGATCGTTACTTCGCGCCGCGGTTGATCGCGGCGATCCGCGAGGATTCGCGCCTGGCCCGCGGCGAGGTCGGCTACGTCGATGGCGACCCGATCTGCCAGTGCCAGGACGCCGCCGGCGTGCATGCGAAGGTGGTGCGCGTGACTCGGCAGGGCCCGGCCACAGCGCGGGCCGAGGTGATCGTCGACTTCACCGACTCCACCGCGCGGCGTGTCCGCTTCAGCCTCGTCCGCGGCGCCGCCGGCTGGCGCATCGCCGACGTCGCGTCGGGCGACGAACCGAGCTTCCTGCGCGCGATCGAAGAGTCGAACCGCAAGGCGCGGCGGAGGCGCTAGCCCGCACCATCTGCCTCCTCTATTTCTCGTTCGAGGCTAAGCCGCTTCCGCCCTTCACCCCCCAAGCGCGCACTTTAATCGACCGCAATGAGCCTCCTTTTGACTTCGAAGCCGTATAGAGTTCCCGGTTTCCAGCGTTCGAGAATTACGGGAGCGCTATTCTTTACAAGTTCGCGCCCACTCTTGTCGCCCTGGCGAACCAGGCAGGCACCGCGAGTATTGACGACCCAGGCGGATCGCCATGCCTGGTCCGGGTATCTCTTGTGCATGAGTGGTGCGGCCTGATTTAATAGCGCCATTGCCTCTTCGAATCGGCCCTTGCTGCACAAGAGGTCGGCGAGATCCGTCTGAATTGGGGCAATCAGCCGGTGATCATGAACTTGCGCGGCAACCAAGGCCCGCCTGAAAAGCGTTTCCGCCCCCGCATCGTCGCCCACTCCGCGCCGCGCGAGAGCCAGATTGGAGAAAATGAACGCGAAGTCATCATGCGTATCCCCACGCTGAGCAAGGAAGATCTTCTCGCTCCTGGCGAGTAGAGGGATCGCCTCACGGAACTTGCGCTGCTCGATCATCACGCGCGCCAGGTTGTTGAGCGTCAACGCCAGGTCAGGATGGTTCGGGCCGAGAACGCGTTCGTCCAGCGCCAGGTTCTGGTGCCAATAGCGGGCCGCCGTGTCGGCATCGGATTGGAAATATGCATTTGCCCCGAGCTGATTGAGATCCTCGGAGACTTTCGGGTGCAATTGCCCCTGAGCCGCCACGCGCATCTGAAGCGCGGTCTGATATTCGCGAGTCGACTCCGCGAGCTTGCCGTCCATTTGATCGATCAGCGCGAGGGCCTCCAGATCGCGGGCGACCGATGCGGACCGCCGGCCGGCTTGCGCCTGGTCCCAGGTCAGCGCTTGATGAGTTAACGCTCGCGCTTCGTCATAACGGTCGAGCTGGGTCAATGAATCGGCGCGCCCGACGAGCACCCGCGAATAGAGCGTCGGGTCGTTTAGCTTCTGCGGATCCCCAATGCCCTTGATGATCCGGTCGAAAATCGACGCTGCCGGTTCGTAGTCGCCCTGCAATGCGCGGGATGCGGCGAGGGCTGCCATTTGGCGCGCCCGCGTCTCCCGGTCGGTCACTGGAAGCGAAAGCGATCCACGGATTAGGTCGTCCGCGCGGTGAAATGAGCCGAGCCCCATGTAAACCTCGCTGAGCGTCGTCACCAACTCGGCCTTCACGTCCGGCTCGTTTGAAAGTTCGCCTTCAAGCTGCCGGGCTCCGCGATCCAGCGCGTCCACGACGGTGATCTGCTCGCCCTTCGCTTCCTGCGGGTCGGCGACCTCGAACAGGCTCTTGACGAATTCGGTCGTCCGCTGAGCCGTCACCGTCTTTTGACGCGCGAAATCGCGCTCGCGCACGGCTTGCGCGCGTGAAACCAGGGCGAACGCGGCGAGGCCGGCCATGATCAGAAATCCGACGCTTGCCGCGCCGGCAAGCACCAGCAACCGTTTCTGCCGCCTGACCTGCTCGCGCTGCCGGAGCTCGTCGTATTGGACGCCGATGAGGCCCGCGAGCAGCTTTAAGAAAGCGTTCCGCTTGCCGTCGCCACTCTTCCGTGCATCCGCCGCCAGCGGTTCGTCGCCAAGTTCCAGCAGAACAGGCGGAAAGAGTTCCGATTGTGAAACGGCCACTTCCGGCTCTTCGCCGGCCTCGGGTACCAGGAGGCACTGGATACGGTCAGCCCGGCCAAGAGCCGCGAAGGTCCGGACTTCCTCGTTCACCCACCGTGATGCAGCTCCGTTGCGGGAGCAGATGACGATGAGGGTAGCCGCCTCGCTTAAAGCCTCGCGCACGGAATTGGCGAGATTGGTCGATGCCGCTAGTTCCTCACGATCCTGAAACACCGGAGGAAGACGCCGCTCAAGTGGTCCTAACGGGCTTTGGCGGCCGACCAAAGCTTGCGGCAGCCGATAGCGTTCCAGCTCGCGATGCAGCCACGCGGCCCACCTGCGATCCTTGTGATTATAGCTGATGAATGCCGAATACCGCATCGCCTTGAAGCGGCGCCGGTTCGGCTAAGCCGGCGCTTGCGCCAGCCGCCGCTTCCGCCGCAGCGCGAAGCCGGCGAGGCCGAATCCGAGCAGCATGCTCACCCAGGTCGACGGCTCCGGCACGTCCGAGACAAGCGCGCCAGCCGAGTCGAAAACAAAGCTCTGGTTCGTGAGCGGACCGGTGTTTTCAAATTGCGCGGTGGGAAGGTTGAAGCCATACAGGCCGATGTCTCCCGTCGCGTCCGCATTATAGCTGTAGTCGACCTGAAAACCGTCGGCCAGACCGGTCAGTGTCATGGTGTAGACGGGACGGTCGCTGAGAAGAATAAACGATAGTCCCGATTCAAAGTTCTCTTGGTCCGTCCCCGTGCCCGGGGGAAGCTGCGATTGTTGCGCTAAGGAGAAAGACAATCCGGTGAAATTGTCGAAATCAGTCTGACTGAATGTGGCGGTAGAGAGCAAGTCTACCGTCCGTGGACCGCAAAACAACGGACTGCCGCACGCGTACCAGTCCACGGTGAAACCCGCGGCAGTCAGCGTTGTGTCCGCAATGTAATTGCCGTCATATTGATCACCGTTGGCGAAATCCTGAAAACCAGGTCCGTCGGCGAACGATGGGCTGAAGACCGGGATCGCACCGTAACCGGTTAAGCTGGTCAGAGTCGGACTAGTTGGCGGAACGCTGTTCTGCGTGGCCAGGAACGATTCGATCGACGCCAAGGAAACGGTGCCGTTGCTGTTCACCCAGAACGAATTGTACGTGGTCCCGGCAAGCGTGATCGCCGTCGGCAAACTAGTGCCGTTGCAATCTGCTGTGCCCACTGCGTCGGGGCTGCAATAACCCCCTAGCGTAAAGATCGCTCCGCCATCCACGGCGGTTCTGGTGGCACCAACTGGCTCGGTCGGAATGAGCGCGATGAGGGCCGCGGCCAATAGAACGCTCGGAGTCCGGATACGCCGCATAACTTTGCCCCTGTTGGTTGCCAGTGGTTAACCATACGCCCGAAGTTCGATTCGGCAAACCTTATTGCTGCAAGTGCGTCGAGGACCCGCGAAGCGCGGTTCGCCGCACTGCTGGGACGGCAACGGGTCGAAAGCCGACATTCGCGCTCGTGGGAGGCGTAGTCGGCCGCTTGAGACTCGCGCGAAAGGAAGATGGACCCGAATCCAGTCCTGGGTGACGACCCGTCTCCACCGGCTGCGCTGGTGCTCCTCCCTTGCAAACGGAGGCGGAAATTAGGCGGCCTCCGCCCTCCGGCTCGCCCGCTTGCGCTCATGCGGATCCAAAAACCGCTTCCGGATGCGGATGACCTTCGGCGTCACCTCGACCAGCTCGTCGTCCTGGATGTAGGCGATCGCCTGCTCGAGCGTCATTCGGCGCGGCGGGGTCAGGCGGATGCTGTCTTCCTTGGGGCCGGAGGCGCGGAAGTTGGTCAGCTGCTTGGACTTGAGCGGGTTGACCTCGAGGTCCTGCGGCTTGGCGTTCTCGCCGATCACCATGCCTTCGTAGAGCATGTCGCCGGGCGCGATGAAGAGCACGCCGCGCTCCTCGATCATGTTGAGCGCATAAGCCACCGCCGCGCCCTTTTCCATCGAGATGAGGACGCCGTTCTGGCGGCCCTGGATCGGGCCTTTGTACGGGCCGTATTTCTCGAACAGCCGGTTCATGATTCCGGTGCCGCGGGTGTCGGAGAGGAACTCGCCGTGATAGCCGATGAGGCCGCGCGACGGGGCCGAGAAGGTCAGCCGGGTCTTGCCGCCGCCCGACGGGCGCATGTCGGTCATCTCCGCCTTGCGCACCGCCATCTTGTCGATGACCGTCCCGGAAAATTCGTCGTCGACGTCGATCACGACGGTCTCGTATGGCTCCTCGCGGCCGTTCGGGCCATCGCGGAAGAGCACGCGCGGGCGGCTGATCGACAGCTCGAAGCCTTCGCGGCGGAGGGTCTCGATGAGCACGCCGAGCTGGAGCTCGCCGCGGCCGGCGACCTCGAAGCTGTCGCGGTCGGAGCTTTCGCTGATGTGGATGGCGACATTGCCCTCGGCCTCGCGGGTCAGGCGGTCGCGGATGACGCGGCTTTGCACCTTGTCGCCATCGCGCCCGGCATAGGGGCTGTCGTTGACCGAAAAGCTCATCGCAAGCGTCGGCGGGTCGATTTTCTGCGCGTGGAGCGGCTCGACCACCGACGGGTCGACGATCGAGTTCGACACGGTCGCGTTGGTGAGGCCGGCGATGGCGACGATATCGCCCGCCCCGGCTTCCTCGACGGGCACGCGCTCGAGCCCACGGAAGGCCATGATCCGCGTCGCGCGGCCTTCCTCGACGACATTGCCTTCATCGTCGAGCGCCTTGATCGGCATGTTCACCACCAGCTTCCCGCTGGCGATTCGGCCAGTGAGCACGCGGCCGACGAAATTGTCGCGGTCGAGCAGCGTGGCGAGCATCTTGAACGGGCCGTCGGGGTCCGCCTCGGGCGGCGGCACGTGCTTGACGATGGTCTCGAACATCGGCGTCAGGTCGCCCGAGCGGACGTCGTCGGTCGCGCCCGCGTAGCCGGAGCGGCCCGAGGCGTAGAGCGTCGGGAAGTCGAGCTGCTCGTCGCTGGCGTCGAGGCTGAGGAACAGCTCGAACACTTCGTCGAGGACTTCGGCGGGGCGCGCGTCGGGGCGGTCGATCTTGTTGACGACGACGATCGGCTTCAAGCCCAGCGCGAGCGCCTTGCCGGTGACGAACTTGGTCT
>JBDTXI010000024.1:0-29745 GCA_040006255.1 Sphingomicrobium sp. | reverse complement strand
GGTCGCAGTGGCCGATGATCGCGGTCAGGATATTGTTGAAATCGTGCGCCACGCCTCCCGCAAGCTGCCCGACCACCTGCATCTTGGTCGCCTGCATCACCTGGCGCTTGAGTTTGGCTTCCTCGCTATTGTCCTTGAGCAGGAGGAGCACGGCGGCATCACCAAGTCCGCGCAGCCCGGCGATGGTCAATGCCACCGGCTCGCCGGTATGGCGCGTGAGCCGCACTGCAAGATCTCCGGACATCGCGGGCCCGCGCGCGTTCCGGCGCACCGCATCCGCGACCGCAGCCTTGTCTTCCTTGACGACGAGGTCGCCCGGATAGACGGGCGAACCGGAACCGCCGATCCGCGCCGCGCGGCGGAACGCCTCGTTCATCGTCAGGAAGCGTCCGTCGCGGTCGACCAGGGCAAGGCCGATCGGCAGCACGTCGAGCAAGGTCTGGAGGTTGGACGAATGGGCCGGCGAAGCGCCGGTGGGCATGCCGAACAACAAAAACGTCCCGGCCCCGCTTTCGCCATCGACATCCGCCGGCACATGCACCGCGCGCAGGGAAACCGCGGAATCGCCTTCCGCGACCAGCCGCAATTGCTGCTCCTCGCCGATCTCGACCAGTTCATTGAAACGCTCAGCGCCGTGGAGGTCTGGCGACTGCAGGGCCCGCTGGAGGAACGGGCGATTGCCCGCGAGCACCTTGCCTTTGCCATCGACCACGGCGGCGAGCACGCCGGCAGCGGCAAGCCGCTCGCCGACAACGCCTTGGACGCTTTTGACCGCGTTGGTCAGCGGATCCGGCGGGGACGGATCGGGGAACCGCCACAGCAGGAGATCGCCGCGCGAACCAACCCGTTCGACTTCCACCGGGCTGATCCCGACCGAAGTCGCGATTCCGGCGACGCATCCGGCGCCGTCGCGCCAGGCCATCGACTTCGCCAGCTGCAGCCCGTCGCGCGCCTGCTCATCGCTGGCGAGGTCGAGAGGGGCGCGGGTTCCGCCGAACCGCTCGCGATAGGCTGCGTTGACGATCAACAGCGAACCCTCGCTGGTCGTGAGTGCGGTGGCCTCCCGGCTCAGTCCCAGCGCCGAACCGACCAGTGAATAGTCAGGCCCCACGACCAGAGCGGTATCGGGCGCGAGCCCGCGCGGTGACCTCGCGTAACTGACGGCCGCGACGGCCATACCGCCGAGTAAGGCCGCGCCCGCGAACAGAAGCTGGCCAGCCACGACAAGAAGCGAAGCTATCGTCACCGCCGCCGCGACGATCACAGCCGGCGCAAGCCAGCGCCCCCACCCAGCGAGCGGGGTCGATTCGATCCGGGGCAGCTCCTGGTACAGCATCTAGGGTGATCGCCGCGCAGGCGGAATCCGCAGAATTCGCATGGACCTATCTCCCAACGTTGCAGTCGAACTATAGGAGCCGCCGGGGAAGGCCGTCAAAGCTGCTTGCGGAACCGCCGCGCTCGAACGCACAAGTCTTGGAGAATGACCGAACCATCACCACGCGACGTAGCGCTCGATCCCGAGTGGCTTCCTCATACGTACGATGCCGATGGAACGCAGCTCACATCGGTCCTCGTCCCGCGAGAGGCGCGAGCGGAACTGATGTTTCTTTCCGACGAGCATTTCGCCGGGAAGTTTCAGAAAGCGACCTTTCCCGCCGCGGCGATCGCGGCGGAGGCGGAGTTGGCACAACGAGCCCCGCTGCACTTCATCTTTCACACGTCTTTCTGCTGCTCGACCTTGCTCGCGCGGGCCCTCGACGTGCCGGGCATTTCGGCCGCGCTCAAGGAACCCGACGTGCTGATCAACCTCGCCAATCGCATGATCCGCAGCGACGACGCCGCCAACCGGCAACGGCTTGAACTCGTGCTCCGGCTCCTCGAGCGGCCACCGGCTGCGGGTGAGACCGTAATCGTCAAGCCGACGAACTTCGCCAACCGCCTGGTTGAACCGATCATGGGCCTGCGCCCCGAAGCGCGGGCGATCCTGCTTTACTCGGATGTAGAGACCTTCATCCGTTCGCTGCTGAAGCGCGGCATGTGGGGCCGGATCACCGCTCGCAAGCTGTTCAACCAGCTCGCCGGGTGGAGTCCGCTCGTCTCGCGCTACTCCGTTGCCGAAGTCTTGGAATATACGGATGTTCAGATCGCCGCCCTCGCGTGGCTCGCGCAAATTCATCATTTCGACGCGATGGCGCGGATTTTGGGGCCCGAGCGCCTCATCGTGCTCGATTCCGCCGACTTGATCGCCAATTCGGCGGCCGCGCTGCGCCAGGCTCAGGCGCTCTTCGGATTGAACCTCGATGACGCGGACATCGCAAAGATTGCTACCGGTCCGGTCTTTGCGAAGCACAGCAAGTTCTCGGAGCGCGATTATAGCGCGGCGGCGCGCGAAACGGACCACAAAACCGTGACCGAAGCGCACGCGGAGGAGCTGTCGATGGTGGTTCAGTGGATCAAGACTGCTGCCGCGCATCTCGGAGCGCCGCTGCGCCCAGGCTTATGAACCGGCGGCGCGACGCGCCTGCCGCCGCTGGCGCCACTTGCTCGCCAGCCACCGGCGCCAGAGAAAGGCCGATACGCCGTAGCCAATGATCGCCGAGCCGGCGGCAATGGTCAGCACGCCGACCGCGATCGGTCCCGAAGCCTCGTGGATCCAGAACAGCATCCGGCTGAGCTCGCTCGAGAATTGCTCCGCGGTGGTAGGATTCACCAGGCTCGCGTCGTGGTGGAGCTCCCACGAGCCGATCCGATAGGCGGCATAATAGAGTGCCGGGATGGTCAGCGGATTGACGACCAGAGTGCACACCGCCGCCACGGCGACGTTGGCCCGCAACGGGATGGCAAGGAGCGCTGCGAACGCGGTGTGCATGAGCGGGATGATGACGCCGATGCCGAGCCCCAACGCCACCGCGCGCGGGACCGAGCGCCGGGTCATTCGCCACAGCGCCGGATTGCTCAAGGGTCCGGCGAACGGCCGCAACAATCGATATTTGTGGATCGTCTCTCGGGTCGGAATGTGGCGCTTGAGCCAGTTCATGGGCGGCGGCCCGGGTTCATACGTTATGCCTGAGCAGGCGCTGTTGCTCGCGCTTCCAGTCGCGCTCCTTCTCCGTATCGCGCTTGTCGTGCACTTTTTTGCCCCGGGCCAGCGCCAGCTCGATTTTGGCCCGGCCGGCGCCGTTGAAGTACATCGATAGCGGCACGAGAGTGAGGCCCTGGCGCGCCACCGCACCGTGGAGCTTGGCAATTTCACGGTTCTTGAGCAACAATTTCCGCGGGCGCCGCGGCTGGTGATTGAGGCGGTTGCCGTGGCTGTATTCGGGGATGTGGCTGTTGATCAGCCATACCTCGTCGCCCTCGGTCGTCGCATAGCTTTCGGCGATCGACCCCTCCCCCTGGCGCAGCGATTTCACTTCGGTGCCTGTGAGCTGAACCCCCGCCTCGAACCTCTCCTCGATGAAATAATCGTACCGCGCGCGGCGGTTTTCAGCCACGACCTTCTGCTTGTCGAACGGGGGCGGGAGCGGCTTGGCCATAGCGCCTAGATAAGACCTGCATGGTCCAATGCATGGTCGACGGCGCGTTTCGACGCGTCGGAAGCTTCCACCAGCGGCAGGCGAAGCTCGGTCGGGAAGCCTGGCCGCACCCGCGACAGGGCATATTTGGTCGGCGCCGGCGAAGCGTCGCTGAACAGGGCCGCGTGGAGCGGATAAAGCCGGTCCTGAAGCGCCAGTGCGTCGTCCCAACGCTCCTCGCGCATCGCTTTCTGGAAGTCCGAGCAGAGTCGCGGGGCGACATTGGCGGTGACCGAGATGCAGCCGACCCCACCCATCGCGTTGAAGCCGAGCGCCACATCGTCATTGCCGCTGAGCTGGATGAAATCGGTTCCGCAGGCGAGCCGCTGGGCCGTAACGCGGCCGAGATTGCCCGTGGCATCCTTCACTGCGACGATCTTGGGGTGCTTGGCGATCTCCGCCAGAGTTTCGACGGAAATGTCGGTGACCGTGCGCGACGGCACATTATAGACCACGATCGGCAAGGGCGAGGCGTCGGCGATCGCGCGAAAATGCGCGGCCAGCCCGGCCTGGCTCGGCCTGTTGTAATAAGGCACGACCGCCAGCACCGCGTCGGCGCCCAAGTCCGCGGCCGCGCGTGCGCGCTCGATCGAGGCTGCGGTCGAGTAAGTGCCGCATCCGGCTATCACCGGCACCCGGCCCTTGGCGACGCGAACCGCGGCGGCAATCACCTCGCGATGCTCGTCGGAGCTCAGCGTCGCAACCTCGCCAGTGGTGCCGCACGGCACCAGCGCGTCGCTGCCCTCGGCGATCTGCCAATCGACGAATTCGCAAAATGTGTCCGTAACGACACCACCGCCCGAAAATGGCGTGACGAGCGCAGGGATTGACCCGAAGAACATGCACTTACCTCGGCGAAGGGGAGTTTTCTGTGGACAGTTTGGCCGCGTTCACTGGCTGATAAGGAGCGGGACTGCAAAATGTCCAGCATGTGGCGTGCTCTTGTGATCCTGCCCGTAATGCTGATGACCGCGCCCTCGAGCTCGGCGCAATATGCAGCGCCCGCCACGGCGCCATCATGGACCTACGCCCAGACGTCTCCAGCGAGCGTCGGCTACGCGCTCGACGACTGGCGCAGGCTGCGCCAGAGCAGCGGATACAGCTTCGCCGATTACGCCCGCTTCCTCGTCGCCAACCGGGATTGGCCGCAAGAATCGACCCTGCGCTCCTGGGCCGAACGGGCGATGCGCCCCGGGGAGAATGCGGCGACGGTCCTCGCCTTCTTCGCCGCCGACAAGCCGTCCACCGGCAATGGTTGGGCGCGGCTGGCGGAGGCTTATGCAGCCTCCGGCCGAAACGCCGAAGCGCTCGATGCCGCCCGGCACGCCTGGAGCTCGGCCGACATCGGCTCGAGCGACGAACAGGGCCTGTGGTCGCGCTATGGAGCAAGCCTCACCTCCGCCGATCACGATCTCCGGGTCGATTCGCTGCTCTTCGCCAAGAAACCCGATGACGCCGCCCGCTTCTACGCGATGACAAGCCCGCAGCGGCGGACCGCCTTCGTCGCGCGCATCGCGATGCAGCGCAAGGCCGCCGATGCCGAAAGCCTGTACCAGGCGGTGATCGGGCAAGTGACCAGCGATCCGGGGCTGATGATGGACCGGGCGCGCTATTTGCGGGCGAACGGCAATGAGCAGGCTGCGCGAGAACTCGCTGCGCGCCCGCACGCGTTCGTCTATCCCGCTGCCAACCCCGGCCGCTTTTACGATTTGCTCCTCGTGCTGGCCAATGACGCGGCGCAGGACCGCCAATGGACGACGGCGTTCAACATCACCCGGCATTTGAGCGACGTGCTCCCGGACGGCACTGACATCAGCCAGCAGCCGATCGACCTGCGCGATAATTACACGAGCCTGGTGTGGCTCTGCGGGATGATTGCACTCGACCGCACCGGCCAACCGGGCAGTGCGGTGGCGATGTTCTACAATTATGCGCGCGGCGGCCATTCGCTGCAGGTGCAGACGAAGGGCAATTATTGGGCGGGCCGGGCAGCACTTGCCGCCGGCCGTTTCCAGGAAGCCAATGGCTATTTTCAAAGCGCGGCGGCCTATCCCGAACTGTTCTACGGCCAGCTCGCGCTCGAGCGGCTGGGCAAGTCCGTCACTCCGCCTCCCGCCGCTCTGCCGCAATATGTGACCACGGCGGCTCAGCGCGCGGCCTTCAACGCAAGGCCGCTGGTGCAGGCGGTCCGGCTGCTCGGGCAGCAGGGCCGCAGGGCCGAAGAAGCCTTGTTCATCAGGGCGCTCGCCGAATCACTTAATACCGACACTGAGCGTAACCTGGCTATCGACCTCGCGCAGCAGATCAATCGCCAGGACCTGCCCGTCTGGGTCGCGCGGATGGCGCGGGTCAAAGGCTCGATGTTCTACGTTCGCCAGGCTTACCCGACGCTGTCGGCTTCCGTCTCGGGCGAGCTGTGGTCGCTGGCGCACGGGATCAGCCGGCAGGAAAGCTCGTTCGACCCTTACGCGGTCAGCCATGCCGGCGCGCGCGGGATGATGCAGCTGATGACCGGCACCGCGCGCGAGCAAGCCGCGAGGATCGGCGTCGGCTTCGACAGCGACCGCCTGATGCGCGACCCGAGCTACAACGTGATGCTCGGCTCGTCCTATTTCCAGCGGATGCTCAACATCTGGGGCGGCAATGTCCCGCTCGCGGTGGCCAGCTACAATGCCGGGTCGGGCAACGCCGGCAAATGGGTGCGACAATATGGCGACCCCCGCGGCCAGGTCGACGTGCTCAAGTGGATCGAGGCGATCCCGTTCGCCGAGACGCGCGCTTATGTGCAGCGGGTGATCGAGAACAGCGTCGTCTATGACTCAATGCGCGGCAATGCACCGCAGCAATCGGCGATGCACGTCTCCCGTTACTTGGGAAAGAGCAGCCCGGGCTGATACGGTCGCGTCATGGCCGACGCCCCGCCCCGCTTCATCACGCCCGAAGGCTTCGCCCGCCTCGGGGCCGAATATGACGCCCTCTTCGGCATCGAGCGGCCGAAGGTGGTCGAGATCGTCTCCTGGGCGGCATCGCTCGGCGACCGTTCTGAAAATGCCGATTACCTTTACGGCAAGAAGCGCCTGCGCGAGATCGACCGGCGGCTGGCGCACCTCGCCCGGGTCATGAAGGCGGCGAAGGTGGTTGACCCCGCCACTCAGGCCGCGCGCGACCAGGTCCGCTTTGGAGCCACGGTCGAGGTCGCCGATGACCACGACAACCGCCGAACGCTGACGCTCGTCGGCGACGATGAAACGGATGCCACGGCGGGGCGGATCGGGTGGAGTGCTCCGCTCGCGCGGGCGCTGATCGGCGCGAAAATCGGCGACGAACGGATCGTCCGCCTGCCGTCGGGCGAGAAAAGCTACGAGGTGATGGCAATCACGTACCCGCCTGCACGCTAGGCAGCTTGGGTCGGCTTTCCGACGAGGCGCGGCGCTTCGGCCGGAATCGCTTGCGCCCAGGCGTCGGCGATCGCGCTCAAGGCGGTCAGGGCCGCCATCCGTTCGTCGTCGCCGTCGATCCTCCGCCACGGCGACCAGCGCGTGTCCGAATGCGCCCTCAGCTCGCGCAGCGCGCGGCCATAAGCATCATCGCGGACGCGAACGGGTTCATCGTGCTGGCTGGCCCGTGCCCACGGACTTGCCGCTCGTTCCTGCAGCCGCCGCTCCTGAACGTCGTGGCTGACGTCGAAGTACAGCTTGACGATCAGCGTGCCATAGTCTCGCTGCTGCGCTTCGAACTCGTTGATCTCGTCGAATGCGCGGGCGACCGCCGCCTCCGCGGTGCGCCCTATGATGCGGTCGTCGAGCACTCGCCGGTACCAGCTGCGGAAAAAGATCGCGGTGTCCCCCGCGCCCGGCAGCTGCCGCCAGAAGCGTGCGAGCCAATGGCCTTCCGCGGCCTCTCGGCGGTCGAAGGGCACCCGATGAACGGCGAAATGACACGGGTCGAACGCGGCGGCGAGCTGGCGCAGCACCAGCTTCTTGCCGGCGCCCTCGGGTCCTTCGAAGAGAATGATTGCGCGGCGGCCGTGGGCGATCTGTGCCCGCTGCAGCTCGCCCAGCTGCTCGCGCAGCGCCGCCTGCTCAGCGTCGCGCTCGGCCGAGCTCGAGCCCTGAATATCTATTGCTGCGCCCTCCACCGAAGCAATCTACCTGCGGTGCACGAAGGCGACAATCGGCCGCCGAGTTTTCCACAGCTTTTTCGTCCCGATTTGGGCCTCAGCTTGGTGGCACGACGCGAATGTTCAGCTCCTGAAGCTGCTTGGCCATCACCTCAGCCGGAGCGCTCATCATCAGATCCTCGGCCTTCTGGTTCATCGGGAAGAGGATCACCTCGCGAATGTTGGGCTCGTTGGCGAGGAGCATGACGATGCGGTCGATGCCCGGCGCCGAGCCGCCGTGCGGCGGAGCGCCATATTTGAAGGCGTTGATCATTCCCGAAAAATCGCGATCGACCTCGTCCTTCGAATAACCGGCGATCTCGAACGCCTTGTACATGATGTCCGGACGGTGGTTGCGAATCGCGCCGGACGAAAGCTCCACGCCGTTGCAGATGATGTCGTACTGCCAGGCGAGAATCTCGAGCGGGTCCTTGCTCTCCAGCGCCTCCATTCCGCCCTGCGGCATCGAGAACGGATTGTGCGAGAAATCCACCTTCTTCTGCTCTTCGTTATACTCGAACATCGGGAAATCGACGATCCAGCAGAAGCGGAACGCGTCCTTCTCGATCAGGTCGAGCTGCTCGGCGATCCGTGTCCGGGCGAAGCCGGCGAGCTTGGCCGCTTCGGCTTCCTTGCCGGCGGCGAAGAAGAGGCCGTCGTCGGGGCCGATCCCGATCGCATCGGCGAGCGCGTCCATCTTCTCGGGACCATGATTTTTCGCGATCGGGCCGCCCCATTCGCCGCCTTTCCGCGTGGCATACCCAAGACCCGCGAAACCCTCGCTCCGCGCCCACTCGTTCATGTCGTCGAAGAACTTGCGGCTGAGGCCGGCGGTGTTCGGAGCCGGAACCGCGCGGACCACGCCGCCGCCCTCGACGATCTTCGCAAACAGCCCGAACCCCGAACCGCGGAATTGCTCGCCGAGGTCGTGGATCAATATCGGATTGCGGAGGTCTGGCTTGTCGCTTCCGTACTTTAGAAGCGCATCCTTATATGGAATGTGAGGAAACTCGCCGGCCGCGGTGACGGTTCGTCCCTTCGCGAATTCCTCGAAAACGCCGGCGAGCACGGGCTCGATCGCGGCGAAGACGTCGTCCTGCGTGACGAAGCTCATCTCGAAGTCGAGCTGGTAGAATTCCCCCGGCGAGCGGTCGGCGCGGGCATCCTCGTCGCGGAAGCAGGGCGCGATCTGGAAATAGCGGTCGAAGCCGGCGACCATGATCAGCTGCTTGAACATCTGCGGCGCCTGCGGGAGCGCGTAGAACTTTCCCGGATGCACCCGGCTGGGGACGAGATAGTCGCGCGCGCCCTCGGGCGAGCTGGCGGTGAGGATCGGAGTCTGGAATTCGGTGAATCCCTGCTCGATCATGCGCCGGCGGATCGACGCGATCACCGCCGAGCGCAGCAGGATGTTCGAGTGGATCTGCTCGCGCCGCAAATCGAGATAGCGGTACTTGAGCCGGATTTCCTCGGGATATTCCTGGTCGCCGAATACCGGCATGGGCAGCTCGGCGGCGGCGGATTGCACCGTCACCTCACCGGCGCGGACCTCGATTTGGCCGGTGGCGAGAGTGTCGTTCACGGTCTCGGCCGAGCGCGCGACGACTTCGCCATCGATCGTCACCACCGACTCCACGCGAATGCGGTCGAGCGTCTTGAACGCGGGCGAGGCCGCGTCGGCGACAATCTGCGTCAGGCCGTAATGGTCGCGCAGGTCGACGAACAGCAAATGGCCGTGATCGCGCTTGCGATGAACCCAGCCCGAGAGGCGGACGGTCTGGCCGACGTCTTCGGCGCGCAACTCGGCGCAGGTGTGGGTGCGGTAGGCGTGCATCAATCTGCTCTCTTTTCCTCGTCATTCCCGCGAAAGTGGGAATCCCGCTTTTCTTCCCGGCCTCAGCAAGGCAGCGGGACCCCCGCTTTCACGGGGGTGACGAATTGAAGGATTTGCGGCGCCGCTTCCCTTCCCACTCACTCTTTGTCAACCCGCGAGGGCGGGGCTATTGCGCGCGAGACTCATGCATATCCATCCCCTGATCACCAAGTCGGACGACCTCAAGGCCCTGGTCGAGCGCCTGTCGAAAGAACCGTTCATCGCCGTGGACACGGAGTTCATGCGCGAGAACACCTATTGGCCCGACCTCTGCCTGATCCAGGTGGCGAGCGTTCACGAAGCCGCGGCCATCGACCCGATCGGCGAGATCGACCTCAAGCCGCTGCTGTCCCTGTTCGTCGAGAATGAGGACGTGCTCAAAGTCTTTCATGCTGGCGGGCAGGACCTGGAGATCATCCACAATCTGACCGGCAAGGTGCCGCACCCGCTGTTCGACACCCAGATCGCCGCCATGGCGCTCGGGCACGGCGAGCAGATCGGCTATTCGAACCTCGTCGAATCGCTCCTCGGCCATAGCCTCGACAAGGGCGCGCGCTTCACCGACTGGAGCCGCCGCCCGCTCGACAAGCGTCAGATCGATTATGCGATCGCCGACGTGACCCACCTCGCCACGGTGTTCCCGCGCATGGTGGAAAAGCTGCGGAAGACCGGCCGAGGCGCCTGGCTCGACGAGGAGATGGAGCGCCTCGCCGACTCTTCAAGCTTCGCCTTCCCGCCCGAGGACGCGTGGAAGCGCCTCAAGCTGCCGAGCCGCAACTCCGCGGTGCTCGGCCGGCTGAAGGCGCTGGCGGCGTGGCGCGAGACCGAAGCGCGGTCCAAGAACCTGCCCCGCGGCCGCATCGTCAAGGACGATACGCTGACCGAGATCGTGCTTCACCCGCCGAAGACGCAGGACGACCTCGGCCGGGTGCGCGGCTTATCGGCCGGCTGGCGGACCAACGACATCGGGGCGCGGCTGCTCGCCGCCGTCGAGGCGGCACGGCCACTCGATGCCGCCGAGCTTCCGGACCGCGACCCCAAACGCCCCGGGCTGACCAAGGACGCCGCCCTGGTCAGCGACCTGCTGAAGCTGTTGCTCAAGATCCGCTCCAAGGAAACCGGCGTCGCGGCCAAGCTGATCGCTCGCTCGGATGATCTCGAGGCGCTCGCCGCGGGCGTCCGCAAGGACCTCAATATCCTCAGCGGCTGGCGCTACGAGCAATTCGGCAAGGATGCCGTCGACCTCGTCGAAGGCAGGCTCGCCTTTGCGATCGAGCACGGGAAACTGAAAATGAGCCGGGTCGTTCAAGAGGCGGAGGAACCCGTCGATGCGTAAAATCGTCTTTCTCGCCCCTGCCCTGCTCGCCGCTTGCGCGACCGCGCCGGCTGCGACCCCGGTCCATGGCGTGACTCCCGGCAAGACCTGCAACGCGGCCGGGACCGCGCGTTTCATCGCTCAGCCTGGGACAAGTGCCACGGGAGCGGCGATCAAGCGCGCGACGAACGCGACCATCCTCCGCTGGGCGCCGCCGGGCACCATGATGACCATGGAATTCAGCCCGGAGCGGGTGACGGTCTATTTGGGGCCGGACAACAAGGTCACCCAGATCACGTGCATGTAGCGGCGGGGTAGCGGCGGGTCAGCCTACGCCGCCTCACCGATCATCCGCGCTTCAATCAACGCCCGGCGGATCGTCGGCAGTGAGAGCCGCGCGCGCCCGGCGATGGCGAAGCGGTCGACCGCCTCGACGGCCCGTTCGGCGGTCCAGTAATCGCGGTGCAGGCGGTCGCTCATGAAGCGCAGCGCGTCGCCCGGAATGTGCAGCCCGCGATCAGCGAAGTACAATTGGATGAGCGCGCCAAAGAGCCCGTCGTCGGGGTGCTGGATGTGGGTCACCGGCGTAACCGCCAGGCGCGTCTTCAGGTCCGGAAGCCTCGGCGACCACACCGGCGGGATCTCGTCGGCGATCATCACCAGCGGGCGCCCGCTGTCCTGCGCCTGGTTCCAGGCGTGGAACAGCTCCTCCTCATCGCGCTGATCGGCCTCGTCGAACAAGCGGCCGCTGACCCGGTCGACGAAGCTGCGTGCCAGCAAGGTGCGCCCCGAGCGCCGCGGGCCGGTGAGGATCGTCGCCTTGACCGGCCACAGGCTCCATTTGCGAAAATGTTCGAAGGCCTCGCGATTGGAGTCGGAAACGATGAAGCGGGCGTCCCCCTCGCTTTGCGGCCAGTCGAGCGGGAGCGCGATCTGGTCGGACGCCTGCTTCATTCGTTGGCGCCCGGAGGTTGCGCCGTCGGCGGCGCGGGCTTTGACTGCGGCGCGGGTTGCGGCTGAGCCGGAACCGCTGCCGGCGGCGGCGGAAGCGCAGGAGGTTTGCTCGAAGCGGACTTGAGCTTGACGACGTTTCCGCCCGAGGTCTCGACGATCCACCCGCGCCCGCCCAGCGCCGCGGCAAGCTCGGCAATGCTGCCGCGATACTTCACCAGGATGTAACTGGTGCCTGACGGACTGATCAGCTGCGGGGCCGCAGAATCGATCCCGGCCAAGGTCCGCAAATGCGCCATCGCGAAATTATAGACGTTCACATCCGGGCCGGTGACCTGGATCTGGAAGGCATTCCCCGTGTCGGCCGTCTTGGCGACCGGCTTCTCCACCGGCAATTCGGGCATTGGCGGAGGCGGCGGCTGGTTGAGCGAGGGATCCCTGCTCAGCGCCCCGGCGGCGAGCGCCTGGCCGAACAGCTGGTCCATCCGCTGCACGCCCGCGGCCATCATCGCCGGAATGGCGTCGCTGTTCGGGGCCGTCAAAGTGAACCCGCCGACGATTTCGTTGTCGGGCCCGTGCCGGGCGATGAAACGCGCCCGCGCCGGTCCGCCGGGGTAAAGGCGCTGCACCTGGACTTCGGCGACGAGGATGTCCGCCGCGCCGTAGAGGTCGATGATGTTGCGCCACCACGCACGTCCCGGCCGAACTGCTTGCGCGGCATTGACCAGCATCGGATCGACCCCGAGGCCGCTCACCCGCACATAGTCGATTGAGCTCTGCGAAGTGCGGAACTGCGCCCACGCCCGCTGCCAGGCATTCTTCAGCTCGACGCTGGTCTCCGTGCCCGCATTCACCGTGATCGGGATAAGAAGCATCGGCTGCGAACGCTGGACCTCGCCCTCCGCGACCCCGAGGAATTGCGCGGCGCGGGACCGGTCGAACAGGATGCCGAGGTCGGCGATGTAGCGGTTGGGCCCGATCTGCTCGCGCTCCACGTTGATCGAGCTGACGATCTGGTCGAGCGTCCCGTCGGGCAGGTTCGGGGCCTGGTCGATCGGCAGATTGTGCATCCTGGCCCACAAGGCGCGGAAGCCCTGGCGCTGAGCGATGCGCCAGCCGGCGAAGCGCGCCGACTGGGCGTCCACTCCGCCGACGTCGACGTGGATTCCGCCGATCTCGAGCGTTCCGGAGCTGTCGATCGGCATGATTCCGCGGTCGCCGCTCTCCAGTTGCGCGTAGACGATCGCCGTCAGCCCAAGGGCGGCGAGGAGCAACAAAAAGGGAGCGACGAAGCGGCGGCGGACCATTGGCGGCGTCTTTTGACGATAACGGCGTGGAAATCCAAGCGGCTTGTCTCTACTGGCCCCTCGCAATGAGCCAAAAGCCTCTGACCTACGCCGACGCGGGCGTCTCGATCGACGCCGGAAACGCGCTGGTGAAGGCGATCGGCCCGCTCGCCCGATCGACTGCCCGGCCGGGCGCCGACGCCGAGCTCGGCGGGTTCGGCGGGTTGTTCGACCTGAAGGCCGCCGGCTATCGCGACCCCTTGCTCGTCGCCGCCAACGACGGCGTCGGGACCAAGCTCAAGCTGGCGATCAAAACGGGCCGTCATGACGGCGTCGGCATCGACCTCGTCGCGATGTGCGCCAACGATCTCATCGTCCAGGGCGCCGAGCCTTTGTTCTTCCTCGACTATTACGCGACCGGGAAGCTCGACAACGCGGTCGCGGCGGTCGTGGTCGCCTCGATCGCGGAGGGTTGCCGGCAGGCTGGCTGCGCGCTGATCGGCGGCGAAACGGCCGAAATGCCCGGCATGTACGCAGCCGGCGACTATGACCTCGCCGGCTTTTGCGTCGGCGCCGTCGAGCGCGATCGCGTGCTCTCCGGGGCGAACATCTCGCACGGCGACGTGATCCTCGGGCTCGCCAGCTCAGGCGTCCACAGCAACGGCTTCTCGCTCGTCCGGCGGGTCATCGATCAGCAAGCCTGGAACCTCGACGAACCGCTTCCCGGCGAAGGCGGTCGCAAGCTTGCCGAAGTCCTCCTCGAACCGACGCGGATCTACGTCCGCTCGCTACTGCCGTTGGTGCAGGAAGGCACGATTAAAGGTCTCGCGCACATCACCGGCGGCGGATTTCTCGAGAATATTCCGCGGGTTTTGCCGGATGGCTGCCACGCAATCGTAGAAACCGGCCGATGGCCCCTGCCCTCCCTGTTTGCGCTATTGCAGAAGGGCGGCCGCATTGCGCCCGAGGAAATGGCGCGGACATTCAACTGCGGCTTGGGCATGGCGGTGATCGTCGATCGCGCCACTGCGGAGGTCGCAACGAAGGCGCTCGAAGGCGCTGGCGAAAGAGTCTTCGAAATCGGCCGAATCGAGCCCGGTGCGCGCGGCTGCACCGTAACCGGCACGGCCGGAACCTGGAACTCCGCCGAGGGCTGGTCCGCGACGCACAATGCGTGACGCGAGGCGTGTTGGCATCCTGATTTCGGGCCGGGGCAGCAACATGCGTGCCCTTGTCGAGAAGGCGGAAAATTATCAGGTGGCTCTGATCGCCTCCAATAAACCTGAGGCTCCCGGTCTCCAATGGGCGCGGACCCGGGGACTTCAGACCTGGGCGATGGATAGCAAGGCGTTCGGCAAGGAAGAATTCGATCGCGAGTTGAGCGCGGCGCTCGATCGGGACAGCGTCGGCACCGTCGCGCTCGCCGGCTTCATGCGCATTCTCTCACCCTGGTTTGTCGAACAATGGCGCGGGCGGATCGTCAACGTCCACCCGTCCCTTCTCCCCAAATATCGCGGTCTCGATACCCACGCCCGCGCGATCGCGGCGGGTGACCAGGCCGGCGGCTGCTCGGTGCACCTGGTGACCGAGGAGCTCGACGCCGGCGAGTTACTCGGGCAGATCGCGGTGCCGATCGCCCCGCAGGACACCGCGCAAAGCCTCGAGCAACGCGTCCTCGCCGCCGAGCACTTGCTTTATCCCAGGGTCCTGGGCGAGTTCGTCAACCGATGAGCGATCCACTCGAACGAATCCGCGCCGCCGCGCTCGACCTGCCGGAAACGGCAGAGCGCGTTTCCCACGGTCAGCCGACCTTCTTCGTTGCCGGGAAGCAGTTCGCGCAGTTTCGCGACAATCATCATGGCGACGGCCGCACCGTGGTCTGCGTCAGGACCAGCAGCCTCGACGAGCAGGCGATGCTGCTCGAAGCCGACCCCCAAACCTATTCCCGGCCCGCTTATCTGCCGAGCTGGATCTCGATCGATCTTGCCGGAGACACGGTCGATTGGGACCATGTCGCCGACCGCATCGCGCAAAGCTGGGAGCTTGCGGCGCCGCGGCGCTTGCTCGAAGCTGGCGGACGATGAGCGAATCTCCATCCGAACGGCGGCGCCGCCTGATCAATGTCGGCGAGCTGATCGCGCTCGCGGCGCTCATAGTCTCCGCGCTTGGCGTCTGGATCGCGTGGAAGAGCAGCAGCGAGGACAAGACGACGCGAATCGTCGAGCAGCGTCAGGCCATTTCGCTGACGCTGCGTGGCGCCGCCGAT
Organism: Sphingomicrobium sp.; assembly: GCA_040006255.1. Lineage (GTDB taxonomy): Bacteria > Pseudomonadota > Alphaproteobacteria > Sphingomonadales > Sphingomonadaceae > Sphingomicrobium. The sequence continues at coordinate 14,320 of JBDTXI010000024.1, read as the reverse complement.
CGCGACGGCGTGACGCTGACGATTGCGCCGGTCGACCCGGGGCATGCGCTCCAATCCGCGACGGTGACGATCAAGGGGGCATCGCCGATCGACATCGGCAGCGACGGCAAGCTGCAGGCGAGCGACATCCAGGCCGCGCTCAAGGACCGGCCGAAAGAATCCAAGGACGTCACCCAGCGCGTGCCGCTGCGAATCGACGCCCATTATGTCGAGATGGGCACCGACCGCCGCGGCGCCGGGACCTATGTCCTGCGCTACCGGTGGGAAGGCGGCGGACTTTTCGGTGGCCGCTCGGTGCATCTGGTGGGTCTCAGCCGCTAACCCCGCTCTGGACAGCAGCGGCTGGATGTGCGGCAGTGCCGCCATGCGCCTGACAGCCCTGATTGGCCCAACATTGGAAGTGATCGCGCAAGTCGCGGTGCTCGGCCGGGCGATCCTTCGACCGCACCGCGAACCAGCTTCGAGGCTCGCGTGGGCAGTCATCATCGTTGTCGCACCGATCGTCGGCCTGATCGCTTATCTGCTTCTGGGAGAGACGCGGATCAGCAGCGCTCGCCGCATGAAAGGGCGCGACATCGATTCCAAATTGCCGAGGCCGGGGTCAGGCGCATCGACAGCGCAGGAGCTCGCCGAATCGACTTATGGCGCGCCCTTTGCGCTCGCACGGAGCATGGACGGGTTGGGGCCGACCCCCGGCAACGCGGCGACGCTCGCCCCCGATAGCAATGCCGCGATCGCCGCGATGGTGGACGACATCGACCGAGCGAAGCGCAACGTTCATGTCTGCGCCTACATCTGGCTGGCGGATCACAACGGCTGCAAGATCAAGGATGCGCTGATCCGGGCGGCAAAGCGCGGCACAGACGTGCGAGTGCTCGCCGACGCGCTCGGCTCCCGCCGCTTCATCCGCTCGAAGCACTGGCGCGAGCTCAGCGACAACGGAGTCGAAGTGCGGGTCGCGCTTCCGGTCGGCAATCCCCTGATGACGGTAACGCGTGGGCGCGTCGACCTGCGCAATCATCGCAAGTCCATGATCGTCGACAATCGCATCGCCTGGTGCGGCAGCCAGAACCTCGCCGACCCCGAATTCCGCGTCAAATTGCGGTACGCGCCGTGGGTGGACGTGATGAGCCGGTGGGAGGGCCCGGTCGTGCGCCAATGCCAGTATCTCTTCGTGTCCGACTGGATGGGAGACGGCGGCGGCGACATCAGCGCTCTCCTGTCGGAGCCGGAACACGCGGGGCCAGGCAAGATCATCGCCCAGGTGTTGGGAACCGGACCGACGATCCGCTACGATGCGATGCCGTCCTGCTTTGCCGAGCTGATCCATTCGGCGCGCCGCGAGCTCGTCGTCACAACGCCCTATTTCGTGCCCGACGAGCAGGTGCTGTTCGCCTTGACCTCCGCTGCCATGCGCGGAGTTGAGACGATCCTCGTGCTGCCCCGGCGCAACGACAGCATAATCGTCGGCGCGACGAGCCGCAGCTATTACCGAGACCTGATCGCTGCCGGCGTGAAACTGTTCGACTATCGCTGCGGGTTGCTCCACGCCAAGACGATGGTGGTCGACGGAAAATTGGGCATGATCGGATCCGCCAATCTCGACCGGCGCAGCTTCGAACTCAATTTTGAGAACAACATCCTGTTCGCGGACGAGGATTTCACGCGCGTTGTCCGCGAACGGCAGGAGCAATTCATCGCCGATAGCGATGAAGTGACCATGGCCGACGTCGAGCGCTTCAACCTGGCGCAACGTCTGTGGCAGAACAGCCTGGCGATGCTCAGCCCGATCCTTTGACGGCGAGGACGAGAGGCGTCAGCCCACAATCTCTTCGGGCTTGAAGAAGAAGTCGATCTCGATCCGAGCGTTCTCTCCGCTGTCCGAGCCGTGGACGGAATTGGCTTCGATCGACTCCGCATACAGCTTGCGGATGGTGCCCTCCGCCGCATCGGACGGGTTGGTCGCCCCCATGATATCGCGGTTGCGCTGGACGGCGCTGTCGCCCTCGAGCACCTGCACCACCACCGGGCCGGAGGTCATGAACGTGCACAGATCGTTGAAGAACGGCCGTTCCTTGTGAACACCATAGAAGCCCTCGGCCTGTTCGCGGCTCATGCGGATGCGCTTCGACGCAACGACGCGAAGGCCGGCCTCCTCGAGTTTGCTGGTGATGGCGCCAGTGATGTTGCGGCGCGTGGCGTCGGGCTTGATGATCGAAAAGGTGCGCGTCGCGGCCATGACCGAACGATCTCCTGTGCTTGAACGGAATGGAATTGGCCGCAGCGCCTAGCGGCGGGGAACGGCCGCGGCAAGGGTTACGCCGTGTTGACCCACTTTCCGTCTTCCCGCGCCCAATAGCGGCGATCGACCCCTTCCCTGCCCGAAAGCAGCTTCCACGCCAGCCTGGCGCCTTCGAGCGTCGACGAATCAAATAGATAGAAGCTGCGGTCGTAGGACAAAGCGGCGTCGCGCCAGAGCCCGTCGGCAATGAGCATGTTGCGGGCGAGGTTCGGCGCATCGGGGCTGGTCGAGAGCAGGATCGGCTGCCGCGCGTCGTCGGTGCCCCCGGCGAGCGCGTGGGGCAGGAAGCTGGCGGGTCCATGGTCCCACAACATGCGGTCGAGCCGCGCGAGAAACGGTTCGTCGTCGGCGACGATCAAGAGCCGGCCGTCAGCGGCGAGCACCTTCTCGGAGATGCTTCCGATCACCTGTTCCGGCGGGGTGCCGCCAAGCTGATAGAAATCGACCTGCACTAGCTGTTCCCCGGCGAAGGCCGGGGCCCAGGCTGCTGCGCCAAGCAGCGGTTCCCGCTGCCCTGGACCCCGGCCTTCGCCGGGGCACTAGCTCTCCAGCACATCCGCCACATATTCGTCGAGCAGCCGCACGCCGAAGCCGGTTGCCCCCTTCTCGTAAGTCGTCCCCGGCTTGTCCGACCAAGCCTTACCCGCCATGTCGATGTGCGCCCATTTGACGCCGTTATCGACGAAGCGCTGGATGAAATGCGCCGCGGTGATCGACCCTCCTTCGCGCGGGCCGACATTCTTGATGTCGGCGATGGGCGAATCGATCAGTCGGTCGAATGGCTCCGCGAGCGGCATGCGCCAGAGCTTATCTCCTGACTCCTCTCCCGCACTCTGTAGCTTTGCGGCGAGATCCTCGTCGTTCGAGAAGAGCCCCGCCCATTCGTGACCGAGGCTGACCAGGATCGCGCCAGTCAGGGTGGCAAGGTCGATGATTGTCGCCGGCTTGAAGTTGCGCTGCACGTAGGTGATCGCGTCGGCGAGAACGAGGCGGCCTTCGGCGTCGGTGTTGATCACCTCGACCGTTTGACCGGACATCGTGGTGACCACGTCGCCCGGCCGCTGCGCGGTCCCTGAGGGCATGTTTTCGACGAGGCCGCATATGCCGACGAGGTTCGCCTTGGCCTTGCGCAGACCGAGCGCTTTGAACGCGCCGACCACCGCGCCGGCGCCACCCATGTCCCATTTCATCGCTTCCATGCCCTGCGCCGGCTTGATCGAGATACCGCCGGTATCGAAGGTCACGCCCTTGCCGACAAAGGCTGTCGGCGCACCCGAGCTGCCGCCGCCGTTCCAGCGCAGCACCAGCAGGCGGGCATCGCGGGCGGACCCTTGGGCGACGCCGAGGAGCGCGCCCATGCCGAGCTTCTCCATCGCGGCGCCGTCCAGCACCTCGATCTCGACTCCGCTGCCTTTGAGAGATGCCTGAACGCGCTCGACGAACGTCTCCGGGTAGATGATGTTAGCCGGCTCGGTGACCAGCTCGCGGGTGAGCGAAACGCCGTGGACCACCGGCTCCCAGCGGTCGGCGTAGCGCTTGCCGGCCTCGCCCCCGCCGACGATCGTCACTTCGGTGAGTGTCGGCTTCTGCTTGTCCTTGAGCTTGGTCCGGTAAAGGTCGAAGCGCCACGAGCGAAGCGCCGCGCCGAGCCCTACCCGAGCCGCCGAATCCGCGTCGAAAGCGAGACCGCTCACGTCGATGACCGCTCTGGTTTCGCCCGACGTGAGCAGGCGCGCGGCCGCGGTCCCGCCGAGCTTCTCGGCTGCATCCTTGGCGGGCGTACCCGCGCCCGTGCCGACCACGAGGAGGCGCCGAACAGTCCCGTTGTCATCGATAAAATGCTCAGATGCGCTCGCCGCATCGCCTTCGAAGCGCTGGCGATCGAGGGCCGACACGACCCCTTGCTGCGCCGCTCCAAGTGAGGCGAGGCTAGACCGATCCTTGCCCGCGACCGGCAGCACCAGCGCATAATCTCCCTCGGGCCGGCGCTCGGCGAAACGAATTTCCATGTCAGGCAATCCTTGGCAAAGGCGAACGTTCGCCGCCCTTTAGGGTGCATGCCGCGCCTTGGCAAAGGAGCCCAAGGGCGATTGTCGGCGCGCGCTTCCAGTGCAATAGGCGAAGCAGGTGTTTCACTCGAGACGGCGGGACGGGCGAGCGTTGCGGACGAAATTGGTCTGGTGGTCTGCGCTCCCGATGCTCGCCGTCGTGCCAGCCGCTGCAGCCGCTCGAGACGTGGCGTATGAGGCCACCGCGCCTGCGGCAGTCGGCCCGGCGGCCGCCACCGCCGATCCGATCGTCGAATTCAGCGCCGACACCGTGACCTACGACAGCGCCGCCGACGTCGTCACGGCTGGCGGAGCGGTCCGCATGAACCGAGCGGGCAATTACCTCGCCGCCGACCAGGTGGTGTGGAACCGCAAGACGGGCGAAGTCCGCGCCTTTGGCAACGTCGTCACGATGACACTGCAGGGCGACAAGATCATCGGCAACAATGTCGTGCTCACCGATACGCTGCGCGACGGGACGGTGCGCGACCTGCTCGTGGTGCTCGACACCGGCGCCCGCATCGCCGCCCGGCGCGGAACCCGCCACGACGACATCACCACGCTCGAGGACGCAATTTACTCGCCGTGCCCGGTGACGACTGACACCGGCTGCCCGAAGCGGCCGAGCTGGGCGATCACGGCGGCGCGGGTGATCGACGACCCGGCCCAGAAGCGCGTGCGGTTCGAAGGCGGGCGACTGCAGCTGTTCGGAGTGACGCTCCCACTGCTCCCTGTTTTCAACATTGCCCGGGGCAATGTCGGCGCCACCGGCTGGCTCGTCCCCGATCTCAGCCTTTCGACCAAGAAAGGCTTCGAGGTCGCGTTGCCCTATCACTGGCAGATCGCCCCCAACCGCGACTTGACGCTGACATCGCACGTCTACACCGGCGTCCTCCCGGCAATCGAAGCCAAATACCGCGAACTCAACAGCTTCGCAGCCTTCCAAATCGGCGGCTTTCTCACCTACGGCACGATCGAGAACGTCAATCCCGACGCGACCTCCACCAGTCAGGGCTTCCGCGCCTATTTCGAAGCCAACGGCAAGGCCCAGCTCGATCCCTATTGGAGCATCACGGGCTCGATCCGCGCGGCCAGCGACAAGACGGTCACCCGCCGCTACGACATCAGCAGCGACGACCGCCTGCGAAGCTTCGTCAATGCCGAGCGGATCAGCCCCGATTCCTACATTTCGATCGCCGGCTGGGCGTTTCAGGGATTGCGCGCCGACGATCAACAGAAGCAGATCCCGATCGCACTCCCGGCGATCGATGCGCGCTTTCGAATGGAGGACGTTCTCGGCGGCAAGCTCCAGCTCCAGGCCAACAGCCTGTCGATCCTCCGCATCGATGGGCAGGACACCCAGCGCGCTTTCGCCAGCGCACAATGGGACCTGCGGCGGCTGACCCCCTGGGGCCAGCAAATCATGCTCACCGCCTTTGCGCGTGGCGACGTCTACCACACCGATGACGCTCAGCGCACCGCGGTGCCGATCTATCGCGGCCTCAACGGCTGGCATGCGCGCGCCATCGGCGCGCTCGCCGCGGACGTCCAATGGCCGTTCGTCGGCCCCCTGTTCGGTGGCACCCAGACCCTCGTCCCGCGGGTCCAGGTGGTCCTGACGCCGCCGACTTCGAACCTCGACATCCCCAACGAGGATGCCCGCTCGGTCGATCTCGAAGACAGCAACCTGTTCGCCCTCAGCCGCTTCCCCGGCTACGACCGCTGGGAGGACGCGTCGCGCATCACCTACGGGCTCGACTGGAAGCTCGAACGGGCCAATTTGTCGATCGAGAACAACATCGGGCAGAGCTACAGGTTCGGCCGAACTCCCGGTATTTTCCCTGAGGGTACGGGCCTTACCGAGCGTGTTTCGGATATCGTCGGAAGAACGCGTGTCCGTTTTGGGCGCTTCATCGACGTCACCGAGCGATATCGGCTCGACAAGGGCACTATGGCTGTCCGCCGCAACGAGGTCGATCTCACGATCGGGACTTCGCAAACCTACGTCCAAGTCGGCTATTTGCGCCTGAACCGGGATATCGATCCGACGATCGAGGATCTTCGCGACAAGGAGGAATTGCGGCTTGCCGCGCGCGTGCTGTTCAGCCGTTACTGGTCGATCTTCGGCGCGACCATCATCGACCTCACCGACAAGAATGAAGACCCACTCTCGCTCGCCGACGGGTTCGAGCCGGTGCGCTCTCGCCTCGGTATTCAGTATGAGGACGACTGCTTGCAGCTTGGCCTGACGTGGCGCCGCGACTATCAGCAGATCGGCACCTTCAACAGAGGTAGCACTTTCAGCATTCACTTGGCTTTGAAGGGACTCAACCGCTAAGGCTGCGTTCAGCCGTCCGTGGGCAAAAGGGCGAACGGTGCAGTGGGTTGGGAATCAAGGGAAAATCGGATCGTGGCATCAGCTTTTCGACGTCATTCAGCACGCGCATTCCATGCTGCTGCCATTCTTGCGCTGGTAGGCGGAAGCTCCGCTTTCGGTCAGCAGGCCAATACCCAGCCGACGGCGCCCGCCCCCGACACGGCGCACGCGCTCAAATTGCCGGAAAAGCTGCAGGTATTTGGAACGGCGATGCCGTCGGTCATCAAGGCGACGGCGATCGTCAACGGTGACGTGATCACCCAGACCGACGTCGACCAGCGCCTCCAGCTGCTCGCCATTGCCAACGGTGGCCAGATTCCCGCCGACCAGGCCGATGAACTTCGCCAGCAGGTACTACGCAACCTGATCGATGAGACGCTGGAGATTCAGGCCGCCAAGGCCGCCAAGATCGAGGTCAAGGCAGCAGACATCGACCGCACCGTCGAACGCGTCGCCGGAAATGTAAAGCAGACCCCCGCCCAGCTCGCACAGTACCTCCAGGGAAACGGCTCATCGATCCGCTCGCTGCGCCGGCAGATCGAGGGCGAGGTGGCGTGGCAGCGGCTGCAGCGCTCGAAGATCGAAGTCACCGTCGGTGACGACGAGGTCAAGGCGGTCATCGACAAGCTGACGGCTTCCAAGGGTACGCAAGAATATAAGGTCGGAGAGATATTTTTCGCCGCCACCCCCGACACGCAGGCGCAGATTCTCGCCAACGCCGGGAAAATCCTCGAACAGCTGAGGAATGGCGCGTCCTTCGCCGGCTATGCGCGGCAATATTCCGAAGCCTCGACGGCTGCGGTCGGGGGCGATCTCGGCTGGGTCCGGCCGGAGCAGCTCCCCCCTGCACTCGCCGAAGCGCTGCTGCAGATGACGCCAGGCTCGGTCAGCAATCCCATTGCGGTACCGGGTGGCGTTTCGATTCTTGCCGTCCAGGACACGCGCAAGATACTCACCCGCGATCCGCGCGATGCGGTCCTCAGCCTGAAGCAGGTTTCTATCTCCTTCCCCAAAGGCACCGCCAAGCAGGTGGCCGAGCCAATTGTTGCGCGCTTCGCCGAGGCTGCGCGCGCCGTCGGCGGCTGTGGTGGAGCTGACAAGATCGCGACCGAGTTCCACGGCGAGGTGGTGCAGCAGGACGGCGTCAAGATGCGCGACCTTCCCGGCGCTCTGCAGCAAATGATGTTGGGCCTGCAGGTCGGCCAGGCGACCCAGCCGTTCGGCTCGCTCGAGGAAGGCGTGCGGACGCTCGTGATCTGCGGCCGCGACGAAGTTGACCCGACGGCCCCGAGCTACGACGAGGTGTACAATCAGCTCAACGAGGAGCGGGTCAACAACCGCTCGCGCCGCTATCTGCGCGACCTTCGCCGCGACGCGGTGATCGAATTCCGCTAATCGACCAAAATCGATAGGGGCCCGGCTATGCCAGGTGCGCTTGATTCGCCGCTCGCGGTGTCGCTCGGCGATCCCGCCGGGATCGGTCCGGAAGTGATCGCGAAATGCTGGGATCATCGCGCCGATTTCGGTCTCCCGCCGTTCGTCGCCATTGGCGATGGCCGCTCAATCGCCGCCGTATGGGACGGCCCCATCGAAGTCGTCGACGACCCCAGCCAGGCCGACGCCGCATTCGACCATGCGCTGCCGCTGATCCAGCTGTCCGCGCCGTCAAGCGACGTTCCTGGGCACCCCAGCGTCGCCGGGGCGCATTGCTCGCTCGATTCGCTCGAGCTTGCGGTCGGCCTCGCCCGCTCAGGTTCGGCCGCCGCGGTGGTCACCGGCCCCGTCGCGAAGGAGCAGCTTTACGCGATCGGCTTCCAGCATCCGGGGCAGACCGAGTTCGTCGCCGAACGCTGCGGCATTTCGCCGTCCAACGTGGTGATGATGCTCGCTGGCCCGACCCTACGCACGGTTCCCGTGACCACCCACCTGGCGCTGCGCGATGCCGCCGACAGCCTCACTTCGGCCCTGATCGAATCGCGCGGCCGGGCGGCGCTGCGCGGTCTTCAGCGCAATTTCGGAATCGCCGAGCCACGGCTGGCGGTATCCGCACTGAACCCTCATGCCGGCGAGGGCGGCAGCCTCGGCCGCGAGGAAATCGAAATCATCGCGCCGGCGATCGCCGCGCTTGCCGCGGAGGGCTGGCGAGTGACCGGACCCCACCCCGCCGACACCTTGTTCCACACCCGCGCGCGGGCGAGCTACGATGCCGCCTTGTGCATGTACCATGATCAGGCCCTGATCCCGATCAAGGCGCTGCACTTCGAGGACGCGGTCAACGTCACGCTGGGGCTGCCGATCATCCGCACCGCGCCCGACCATGGCACGGCGTTCGACATCGCGGGCCAGGACCGCGCTGACTCGCGACCGATGGCGGCCGCGCTACGCATGGCCGCCGAATGTGCGCTGATGCGCGTCGACACGGCTTGAGCACGAGCCCCGAACCGCTGCGCGAGGTGATCGCCCGCCACGGGCTCAGCGCGAGCAAGTCGCTGGGGCAGAATTTCATTCTCGACCGCCAGTTGCTCGCCCGCATCGCCGCGATCCCGGGACCGCTCGCTGGCGCTCGCGTTTACGAGGTCGGTCCCGGCCCGGGCGGGCTCACTCGTGCACTGCTCGACACGGGAGCCTCGGTCGTCGCGGTGGAGCGCGATCGCCGCTGCATCCCGGCGTTGACCGAGCTTCAGCAGGAATTCGGTTCGCGCATGAATCTCATCGAAGCGGACGCGCTCGCCGTCGATGAAGCCAAGCTTGCACAAGGTGCGCACGTCGTTGCCAACTTGCCTTACAACATCGGAACGGCGCTCCTGCTCAAATGGCTCGGCGGCGCCTGGCCGCCGTGGTGGCGATCGCTGACTCTCATGTTCCAGAAGGAGGTTGCCGAGAGGATCGTCGCGGCTCCGGCGAACTCAGCCTATGGCCGCCTGTCGATTGCGGCGCAGTGGCGGGCCCAGCCGCGGATCGCGATGAGCGTCAACAGGTCCGCCTTCGTGCCGCCGCCGAAGGTTACGTCGGCGGTCGTGCACATCATCCCCATCGACGCGCCCAGCGGCGTCAACGCCGAAGTGATGCGGCGGCTGACCGAGGCCGCGTTCGGCCAGCGGCGCAAGATGCTGCGATCAAGCCTGAAAGCGTTCCCGGGTGCGATCGAAGCCGTCCACGCGCTCGGAATCGACTTGCAGCGCCGCGCGGAAACGCTCAGCGTCGACGAATTCGTTCAGCTCGCGAGAGCGCTGAGTTAGTTGGTTTTTGGAGTTGCCGGCGCCTTGGCCGACGCGACCGTCGGGCCGCGGCTGATCGCGGCCGAAAGCTGCGCGATTTGCGGACAGCCGTTTGCACCACAAATCGACTGGAGCTTCTGGAGATTGGCCTGCGCTCGCGCGACCGCGCCCATCTCGACCATCACCTCGCCCTGGACGGCGATCGCATCGGGATCGTTGGGCTCGAGCAGCAGCGCCTTGTTGGTCATGCGAAAAGCCTTGCCGAACAAATGCTGCTTCTCGGCGACACGCGCGAGGTCGACAAAGGCGCCGCGATTGCGGGGATCCACCGCGAGCGCGGTTTCGAGCACGTCGTCGGCCTGCTCCAGCTTGCCAGCACCGAGCAGGGCCCGAGCTTCGCGCTGCAGTTCGACGGACTTGGCTTGGATCTGGTCGTCGGCACGCTGGCCCACGACCGGCGAAGCGAGGCCCAATCCCACGAAAGCGATCACCAAAAGACGCGGCAAAGAACGCATTGATTTCTCCACTCAGTCCATTCGCGCTAGCACGGTCGCCCGAGCCGCGCGACGAAAAATCCGTCGGTCCGGTCGTGGCCCGGCGTCAGCAGCCTCCCCGCACCGTCCACTCGCCCCGCGGCGATGGGCGTTTCCTGAACAATCCACGATGAATGGCGGATGAGGAAGGCTTCAATCTGCCCTGCCCCTTCGCGGGACAGAAGCGAGCACACCGCATAGACGAGCCGGCCGCCGGGACGGACCAGCTCGGCGGCCATGTCGAGCAAATGTTGCTGCACCTGGATCACGCGGTCGAGGCGCTCCGGGGTCAGTCGCCACCGCCCTTCCGGATTGCGCCGCCAGGTGCCGCTTCCCGAGCACGGCGCGTCGACCAGGACGAGATCGCCCAAAGCGCGCCAGTCGGCGAGTTCGGCAAGCTCGTGGGGCGCATTGAGCAGCCGCGTTTCAATGCGCGCTTCGGCACGCTCGGCTCGCGGAGGCAGCTTGGCCAGCCGCGCGCGGTTGGTGTCGGTGGCGAGGATCAGCGACTGCGGCGCCGCAGCTGCAAGCGCGAGCGCCTTCCCGCCCGCTCCGGCGCAAAGATCAAGCAGGCGTTCGCCATTCTTGGGCTCGCACGCGACGGCAATCAGCTGGCTGCCTTCATCCTGAACCTCGGCCAGCCCCGAGCGATAGACGGGCTGATCGTCAATCCGGCTGCCAGGCGGCAGTCGAATTCCCCACGCGCTGAGCGGCGTCGGGCCGCCGCCCGTTTGCTCGAGGATATCGTTCCGTGACGCCCGGTCGGCGTTGACCCGCAAGTCGAGCGGAGCGCGCTCGAGCAGCGCCGGCCATTCCGTATCGATGACCAACGGCGAAAGCTGAGGCTTGAGCCAGTCCGGAATTAAACCGGCCGCCGTAGTCGGCTCTTCCGGCATTCGCGCAGCCGGTCCGCGCGGCTCGCCGAACAGAGACGAGAGCTCCGGCTCATCGTCGGCAAGGCCGAGAAATGCGGATCGCCCATTTTCCGGCCGCTCCGCCGACCGCCGAATCGCTCGAAAGACCAGCTCCCGAACCGCGCGCCGGTCCTTCGATCCGGCATAGCGCCGGTGCTTGAAGTAATGCGTGACGATCGAGTCCGCGGGCGGACCGTCATCACGCGTCGCCGAGATCACCTCGTCGAGAATCTCGATCGCCGCCTGGAGGCGCGCGGCGGGTGTCATTGCTCACCGCGTCGGATAGTTGGGCGCCTCGCGGGTGATGGCGACGTCATGGACGTGGCTTTCGGACAGGCCCGCATTGGTGATGCGGATGAATCGGGCGCGCTCCTGCAAATCGCCGATCGTCGCCGACCCTGTATAGCCCATCGCCGCTTTCACACCGCCGACGAGCTGATGGATGATATCGCGCACCGCGCCCTTGAACGGGACCTGCCCCTCGATCCCCTCCGGGACCAGCTTCAGATGATCCTTGATGTCCTGCTGGAAATAGCGGTCGGCCGACCCGCGCGCCATCGCCCCGACCGAGCCCATTCCGCGGTAGGATTTGTAGGTGCGGCCCTGATAGAGGAAAATCTCGCCCGGCGCTTCCGCGGTTCCAGCGAGCAGCGATCCGACCATCACCGCTGAAGCGCCCGCGGCGAGCGCCTTGGCGATGTCGCCGCTGGTGCGAATTCCACCGTCCGCAATGATCGGGACTCCCGAGCCGTTCACTGCACGCGCCGCTTCCATCACGGCGGTCAGCTGCGGCACTCCGACGCCGGCGACGATTCGCGTCGTGCAGATCGATCCCGGGCCGATGCCGACCTTGATCGCATCCGCCCCGGCGTCGGCGAGCACCCGCGCCGCGTCGCCGGTGGCGACATTGCCGGCGATTACCTGGACCGAGTTCGACAATTGCTTCACCCGCTCGACCGCCCGCGCCACTTCGATGTTGTGGCCGTGCGCGGTGTCGATCACGATGCAGTCGCAGCCGGCGTCGATCAATGCTTCGGACCGCGCAAAGCCTGAGTCCCCGACCGTCGTCGCTGCCGCCACCCTGAGGCGTCCTTCGGCGTCCTTGGTCGCAAGCGGGGCGGCGACCGACTTCTCGATGTCCTTGACGGTGATCAGCCCGACGCAATGGTTGCCCTCGTCGACCACGATCAGCTTTTCGATCCGCCGCTGATGAAGAATCCGCCGAGCTTCAGATTCGCTCGTCCCGATGAGCACCGTCGCGAGGTTGTCGTGAGTCATGAGTTCGCTCACCGGCTGGCGCGGGTTCTCGGCGAAGCGGACGTCGCGGTTGGTCAGGATACCGCACAATTTGCCCGATTTCTCGACGATCGGAATTCCGCTGATGCGGTGCGCTTTCATCAGCTCGAGCGCTTGGGCGAGCGTCTGGTCGGGGGCCATGGTGATGGGATTGACCACCATCCCGCTTTCGAAGCGCTTGACCTGGCGAACCGCGGTCGCTTGCTCTTCGACTCCGAGGTTGCGGTGGAGAACGCCGATTCCGCCGAGCTGCGCGAGGGCGATCGCCATGTCGGCCTCGGTCACGGTGTCCATCGCCGAGGAGAGGATCGGGATGTTGAGCGGGATGCCGCGGGTCAGGAAAGTCTTGGTGTCGGCCTGGCTCGGAAGGACGGAGGATTCGAGCGGCTGCAGCAGCACGTCGTCGAACGTCAGGCCAAGGGGAATGTCCGGTGCGTCGTTGGGTCGGGCCATATCGGCCCATGACAGGCAAAGCGCGATTCGCCAAGGGGTTCGCTAGTGCGCGGCCCTCTCCAGTAACCTCTGCGCCGCCTCGACGTGCATACGCTCGATCATCTCGTTCTCGAAGCGCTCGGCGCCGCCCTGGAACGCCTCGACCAGCCGCCGCGCGCGACCGAGCTCGGCTTCGTTCGGGGCAAAGGCGCGATGGCAAGGCGCGATCTGATCAGGGTGAATCAAGCTCTTTCCGTCGAAGCCGAGCCGTCGGCCGTGCTGCGCTTCGGCAAGGAAGCCGTCGGGATCGTTGAGACGGTTGAACACGCCGTCGAATACGGCAACGCCCGCGGCCCGAGCTGCAAGGACGATCATCTGCAGCGAAACGGAGATGGGATCGCGCGAAGCGTCGAGGGGAAGCCGCAGGTCCGAGCGCAGATCGTTGGTCCCGGCAATCAGTGCCGCCGTCTCTTTAGCGATTTCGGACGCGGCCAGCACGCCCGCCGCAGTCTCGATCATCGCCAGGACCGGCTTGCCCACCGCCCCCGCTACTCCTCGCACCTGATGGGCCGAGATCGCTCGCGGGACGACGACATAATCAGCCGCAGACCGCCCAACGGCGTCCAAGTCGAGCGAATGCCATTCGGTCCCCACCCCGTTCACCCGGATGCCGACGGGCATCGGCCAATCCGAGGCGACCGCATCGACCGCGGCGTCGCGCGCCAAGTTCTTGTCTTCGGCCTTAACCGCGTCTTCGAGGTCGAGCACGACCAGATCCGCGCCTGCTTCGCGCGCCTTGGCAATGGCGCGCGGATTCGACGACGGCAGGAACAGCACCGACCGCACGGCGAACAGATCGATGTCCTTGTCGCTTTTCGCTTCCGCTCCAGTCCTCACCGTCGCATCATGCCCCGGATCAGGGCCACCGGGGAAGAGACATGCTGACGATATTCATGACCGCCATTGCGGTTCTCGCGCTGTTGTTCGTGATGATGGGCGTCAAGATCGTTCATCAGGGCTATCGCTACACGCTCGAGCATTTCGGTCGCTTCGTGCGCGTCGCCGAGCCTGGGATCAACTTCGTGACGCCGTTCGTCACGCGTGTCGGGCGCAAGATCAACATGATGGAGCAGGTGGTCGACATCCCGGGGCAGGAGATCATCACCAAGGACAATGCGATGGTCGCGGTCGACGGGGTGG
>JBDTXI010000023.1:0-8645 GCA_040006255.1 Sphingomicrobium sp. | reverse complement strand
ATGCTCGGCATCCTGCTCGCCTTCCGCAAGCTGGCCTTGTCGTCGGAGCTGGATTCGATGCGCGGCATCGGCATCGGCTACGGCCGGCTGCTGCGCATCCCCTACGCCTATGCAATCCCGCTGGCGCTAACCAACCTGTTCATCGTCGGCTACCTCGAGCCTTACACCCATTACCGCTACGAAGGGCTGCGTTTCGATCTGAAGTCCGGCGCGCTGGGAGCGTCTATCAAGGTCGGCGAGTTCAACCAGCTGGGCAACCATTTAACCGTGAGGATCGACCGCAGCGAGAACAAGGGGACCCAGCTCCATGGCATCTTCATCCAGATGGACGACCCCGGCGGCATGTCCGTCGCCGCCACGGCCGAGCAAGGCCGCTTCCTTTCGACCGACGATCCCGACACCATCCTCTTTCGCCTGACCAAGGGACGTCTGGTGCAGGATTCGCCCAAATTCGCAGCGCCGCGGACTCTGGCCTTCGAGCTGTACGATCTTCCAGTGAAGCTTCCGGCGATCGACCAGTTCCGCGGGCGGGGCGGCACGGTCTCGGACGAGCTTTTTTTGTACGAGCTGTGGAAGGTCGGATACGGCGGCCGCGCCCCCGACCATCGTCAAATGCTGGAGGCCCAGGCGGCGTTCAACATGCGGCTGGTCGAAGTCATGATGATGCTGATGCTGCCTCTGCTCGCCGTCTCGCTAGCGGTTCCCCCGAAGCGAAGCAGCTCCTCGATCGGCATCTTTCTCGGGATTCTGATCATCGTCGCCTATCACAAGGTCAATCAATATGCCGAGCAGGCGGCAACCAATGAGCAGCTCAACCCGATCGTGGCCCTGTGGGTCCCGCTGGTTGTGCTCACCGTTCTGATCTTGTGGATGTACCACGTGCTGGCACACAAGCCGGGCGGCCAGCCGATCGGAACGCTCGAGCGGTTCGCGACCAAGAGCGCCAAGGCGGTGCGGGCGCTCATGCCCAGGTTCGGCGAAGCATGATCAACCCCTCATTCTTCCCGTCGCGCCGGCTCGCGCTCTACATGGTCAAGCTGTTCCTGACGCGCAGCCTCGCCGTGCTCATCGCCCTCGTCCTCGTGCTGATGACGCTGGACCTGCTCGGCGAGTCCGGCAAGATTCTTGCCGTGCCCGGCAACGGCGATGCCGATTTGTGGCGCTACGTGTCCTTGCGAATCCCGTTGCTGCTCTCGCGCTTCCTGCCCTTCTCGGTGCTGCTCGGCACGCTGATCGCCTTCGTTGGCCTGAACCAGCACAGCGAGGTGGTGGCGATGAAAGCCGTTGGCCTTTCCGCGCACCAGATCCTCGCGCCTCTGGTCCTCGCTAGCGTCGCCATTGCCGTTGGGCTGTTCGCCTTCAACGAAAGCGTCGTGGTCAATTCCGCCCGCGTCGTGAACGCCTGGTCCGACAACGATTACAAGCCGATACCGCCCGATCGCGGCATCCTCAGCAACGTCTGGGTCCTCAACGGCGACGATTTGATCCGCGCCGGAATCGTCAACGGCGTCGCGCCCAACCTCAACGTCCGGCAGATGATGGTCTACGACCGCGCTGGCGGGATCCTGCAGCGCGTCATCCGCGCCGCGCGTGCGGTCCCGCTGCCGCATTCGAAGGGCTGGCTGCTGGACGACGTCAGGATTTACGACGCCAACATGAACCTTATCCGCCACGAGCCGCGGCTGACCGGCCTGGAGGGAGTCACGCCCGGCCAATTCACCATCGCCAAGGTCGACCCGACCGACCTCGATTACTGGACGTTGAAGCGGCGCATCGCAGAGCTGGAGGCGGCGGGCCGCCCGGCCGACGAGGCGCGCGCTGGCCTCGCCCACAAGATCTCCGGCCCGATCTCGACCTTGCTCATGCCCTTGCTCGCCGCCGTCGCGGCCTTCGGGCTCGCCCGTTCGGGCCAGGTCCTGCTGCGCGCGTCGATCGGAATGGGCCTCGGCTTCGCCTATTTCGTCGCCGACAATTTCAGTCTCGCGATGGGCAATGCCGGCGCCTATCCCCCGCTATTCGCCGCTTGGGGACCGTTCTTCCTGTTTTTGCTGATCGGCGAAACGGTGCTGGTTAGGACGGAAGAGTGAGCGACGACCCATTGCGGACGGCAGGGCGGCCTGACAGCTACATCCGACAAGCAGGGGCGCCCCAGTTTTGCAGTGGATATCCGGCGCGGCGACACCGATGATCGACCCTTCGAAGCCGATCTACCGAAAATGCCTATCCCCGCGGTGCCAACGCAACTCTCCTCCAAGAGACACATGCGTATCATCATCAGAAAGCGAGATGTCGGACAGATCTGACGAGGCGCGAAGGCTGTCCTTTCTCAGGGCAACTGGCTCGAGACGGGCAGATCGACCGCGTAAGTATGGGAGTTTCCCGAACTGACATCACCGTATCGAAAAGCCCGCCGGCCGAAGCGGATCGCCGGCGCTTCGATGACCTTCCAACAGGCCCACGAGAGCATAACCACCAGGAACAGGCTGACGATCAGAATGACCACGGGATGCCCTGGCAGTGTCGTTCGGACGAGGGCCTGAACGGGCCGGTGGAATAGATAGATCGAATAAGCGCCCGTACCCGCGAGGCAGAGCGGCTTGCGGGCGACGGCAAGCCATCGCGGAGTCGTGGACGCGGATACGGCGAGAATCATGGCTAGAAAGAAATATACGGAGATCACGCTGTAGCCGATCATCTGCATCATTTGCCCGAACGAAGTGATGCGATTCAGATTGGCGAGTAGCAGGATGGACATCGCCGCGAATGCGATCGCGATCGCCGGCCGCCAACGCCAAATGGCCGTTTGCGCCTTGTCGTTGCGCCACAGGCAAGCGGCCAGCACTCCCAGGAACAAGGCATCGAACCGCCCGGGCAGGAGGACATGCGGCGCCAGCGCGTTGTCGGGCCAGATCACCAGGAGAAGTGTGCGAAAGAGCGGCGCGAAGATGATCGCGGCGACACAGACGGCCGGGAGGCGGCGCGGCGGCACGACGTAAATCAGGCAAGGCAACAGGAGATAGAATTGCTCCTCGACGCACAGGGACCACGTCACGCCAAGCCAGCCGGGGCCCGCATAATGTCCGACGGCGGCGACGAAAATATTCTGCGTGAAGGTGAGCACCGTCCAAACGGGGAGCTCAAACTTGAACACGTCGGACAGGCCCGCCCCTCGCCAGTCATAACAGGTGTAGAACAGGGCGAAGATCAGCAGCGACAATGCGTAGAGAGGGACGATTCTAAAGACCCGCCGCAGGTAGAAAGTGCGAAAATATCCCTTCTGCGAGCGGTGATCGATGAGGATCCCGCCAATCAGGAATCCCGACAGCACGAAGAACAGCTGGACCCCCGTCCACCCGACGGCCGAAATAGAGCCGACCGCCCGCGTGAAACCTGTGCTTCTTGCTATTCCGGAGCGCTCGTCGAGGAAATGATAGGCGACGACCAGGATGATGGCGACGCCACGGATGGCGTCGAGCGCAGGGTCCCGCGAAACCGACGAGCGTTTGGCCGCTAACCGCGTCAGCACCTTCGCAACGCCCCCCAAACCATTGCCGGAGAAGTTAACAGCCGTCTGGCGGCCTTTCAATCAGCCGGAAAACCCACGCATGTGCCAGCGCGAGACTTTCGACCGATTTCCGACCTATTGCTGCGGCTCGGGAAATCTGTTCTCTGCCGGGAGGGCCAGATGAAGAACCGCAGCGCAAAACCGAACCTGCTGCGCCGCGGCGAAACTCTGCCGGGGCCCTGGTTCACGCACATCGGTGGTGAGGGCAACAGCCTGTTCGCGATTGCGCTTTGGGCCGCATGGCACGTCTTCGCGCTCGCCCTGCTCCTCGGTTCCGCAGCGCTCAGCGTACCCGATCCCAAATCACCGTCGGCCGACAAGATCCAGATTCTCCTGCTTCTCCTCGGCTACCTCGCGCTTTCGCTGTACATCGTGCCCGCGGCGGCACGGCCGCGGATCGAGTTCTTCGCCCATCTGGTCACGGCTGCCGTAGCCGGGTTCGCAGGAGCGTATCTCTCGCTGCGTTTCGCCCATTTGCCCGCCTCGCCGTGGATCCTGGGGCTCGGCGGCGTCGCGGCGGCGGTCGCGGCCTCGGTCCCGTATTTGTCGGGTAAGGAACGGCCGGGTGATCTACGTCGAACCCTTTTCCGTCGGCCACCGAGTCCGCGACCTCGCCGAGCTTCCCAGCGGCCGTGTGATCGTCTGGTCGGACGACGGCACCTTGATCCTCGTCAGCCGCAACGACGTGGAAAGCGCCTTCACCCGCTTCTGCGTCGGCTGCCACGAGCCCAAGTTCGGGGCCGCGGTCGGACCGCCGCTTGCCGGAGTCGCCGGCCGGCGGATCGCGTCCGTCCCTGGCTGGGGCTATTCGGCCGGACTCAAGCGCAAGTCGGGCGTGTGGGACGATGCGTCGCTCAACGCCTTCCTCAACGACCCTGCGGCGTTCGCCCCCGGAACGACGATGCGCCCCCCGGGCCTCGACGCGAGGTCGCGCGCAGAGGTCATCGCGGAACTGAAAAAGAAAAACTAGCAACCGCGGGCTAGCGCAGCTTGGAAATTTTCAGCCGGTCGAGCTTGGCCCGGTCCTTCACCGATTCCTCGCTCCGCGTGAGCGCCTTGGCGATGGCGCGCACCGACATCCCCTTGACCGCCAGCGCGTGCAGCCGCTGGATCTCGTCCTGCCGCCACGCCTGCCGATGACGCTCGAACCGCTCACCCATGATTCCTCCCCTGCGACGGAAAATAGCACAACCGGGCCTGCTCCCGCGCGTCGACCCGCAGTTAGTTTTGGCTGCTACCGCGGCTCAGGAAACGGGTTCTACGCCAGCGGCCAGTCGAATGCCGGTCGCGGGTGACGGCGCGTGGCGGCGCAGCGCTCCACGGTCACCGCTTCGTGCTCATATCTTTCGGCCAGGCCGGTGAGCACGTCCCGGGCCGCTGGAGTGATGGCGGTCGAAGCGAGATCGCGGCACTTGGTCGCGTCAAGACGGAGACGGTCGAGCGGCTGTTCCATTACCTGCGACTCACCCATGTTGGCTATCTCCTTTATTGCGACTGCCGTTGAAAAGGCCAATCCAGACCGGTGAAATTCTCATCAGTTCGGCGCAATTGCGGCTCGTCCGGCGGGAAATCCGGTGTTCGATCATCGGCCGCGCTCGAAGTGTAGCTTGGGGACTTTGCGGCCCTTTTTGAGCGATTGGCCGCGGCCCGACAATGACGGATTCGCCATAAAATAATCGTGCAGGTTGAACTCCTGCCCCGGCTTCGGCCGAAGCCGGGCGTAGGTCCCGTCGGGATTGAGCCGCCAGCTCTGCGCGTTGTCGAGGAGGTTCGCGACCATCACCTGGTCGAGCAGCTGCGCATGCACCGTCGGGTTGTCGATCGGCAGCATATATTCGATGCGGCGATCGAAATTGCGCGGCATCCAGTCGGCCGAACTGATGTACATTCTTGCCCCCGGGTGCGGAAGCGGTTCGCCATTGGCAAAGCACCACATCCGCGCATGCTCGAGGAAGCGGCCGACGATCGATTTCACATAAATGTTCTCGGACAATCCAGGGACGCCTGGACGAAGGCAGCAGATGCCGCGGATAACGAGGTCGATGGACACTCCGGCGCCGCTCGCCTCGTACAATTTGTCGATGATGATCGGATCGACGAGCGCGTTCATCTTGGCCCACACCCCGGCGGGCCGGCCGTCGCGCGCCGCCGCGATTTCGGCGTCGATCAGGCGGATCAGCTCGCTCCGCATCCCCTGCGGCGAAATGACCAGCTGCTTCAAGTTCCGCGGCTCGAGGTAGCCGGTGATGTAGTTGAACATCTTCGCCGCATCGCGGCCCAACTTGGGGTCGGCGGTGAAATAGCTGAGGTCGGTGTAGATGCGCGCGGTCACCGGGTGATAATTGCCGGTGCCGAAGTGGCAGTAGGTGCGGTATCCCTTCTCCTCGCGGCGGATGACCATCGACACCTTGGCGTGGGTCTTCCAGTCGATGAAGCCGTAAACGACCTGGACTCCGGCGCGCTCGAGCGCGGCCGCCCACACCAGATTCTGCTCTTCTTCGAAGCGCGCCTTGAGCTCGATCACCGCGGTGACCGACTTGCCCGCTTCGGCGGCATCGATCAAAGCGCGCACGATAGCCGACTGTTTGCCGGCGCGGTAAAGCGTCTGCTTGATGGCGATGACGTCGCTGTCCGCCGCTGCCTGCTGGAGGAACTCGACCACCGCCTCGAAGCTCTCGTACGGATGGTGGACGAGGATGTCCTTTTCCTTGATCGCCGCGAGGCAGTCGCCGCCGTGCTCCCGGATCCGCTCGGGGAAACGCGGATCGAAAGGGCGGAACTTGAGGTCCGGGCGATCCTCCTCGACGAGCAGCGAGAGCCCGGCCATGCCGAGGAACCCGCGCGCCTCGGAAGTGATCGCGTCCGCCGCGCCGAGCCCATCCTTGACCACGCGCATCAGCGATTCGGGCATGTCGGGTTCGAGCTCGAGGCGGACCACTCGGCCCCGCCGCCGCCGCTTGATTGCGGTGCGAAAGTAGCGAACCAAATCCTCGGCTTCTTCCTCGACCTCGATGTCGCTGTCGCGGATGATGCGGAACGCGCCGCCCTGCTCGACGGTGTAGCGGGGGAAGAGATAGTCGGTCCGGCGCCGGATCAGCGTCTCCAGCGCGATATATTGGGCGTTCGAGCCCGGAATGCGGATCAGGCGCGGCAGGCTCGCCGGCGCCATGAGCAGCTCGCGCACGCTGTTCTTGCCCTTCTTGAGCTCGAAAATGAGGCTCAGGCCCTGGTTGGGAATGAACGGGAAGGGGTGCGCAGGATCGATCGCCTGCGGCGTCAGCACCGGGAAGATCTGCTCGCGGAAATGCTGGTCGAGCCAGGCCTCGGCGGCAGGTTCGAGCGGCTCGTCGGCGATCACCCGGATCCCCGCCTCGCCAAGCGCCGACTGCAGCGCCGCCCACACCTCGTGCTGGCTGGTCACCAGCCGGTCGGCCTCGGCAATGACCGCCTTCAGTTGCTGGGTCGAAGTCAGCCCGTCGACCGAAAATTCCTCGACTCCAAGCGCCTGATGCGCCTTGAGGCCGGCCACCCGCACCATGAAGAATTCGTCGAGGTTGCTGGCCGAAATCGAGAGGAAGCGAACGCGCTCGAGCAAAGGGTGCGCGGGGTTGGACGCCTCATCGAGAACGCGGCGGTTGAAGGCGAGCCAGCTGAGTTCGCGATTGAAGTAGCGCGCTTCCCCCGTCACCGGCGGCGCTTCGCCGGCGGGAACCGTGGGTGCCGCTTCGGTCCCCTTGTCCATCAGCTCTTTCCGGAGAGCCTTGCGGCGTGCGCTCGAATCCACTCCATGTCGCTAAACTGAAACAGACGCCTGTTACAGACTTGTGACGAAATGCCGTAAGGGACCGGCTTCAACTTTCACCGGCAAGGGGGCTCTAGGTGGCCAAGGACAAGAAAAAGAAGGTCGCGAAAGACAAGAAATCGGGGAACAAAAGCGGCGGCGGCTTCAAGGCGCTGGCGAAGAATCCCCTGGCCGCCGAGATCGTCGCATCCGCGCTAGTCGCAACCGCGGCGGCGCTGCGCGACTCGAAGAAGGCGCGTCAGCTCGCAGCCGACGCGGGCGACGAGCTGTCGAAATTGTCCGTGGCCGGCGCCAAGCGTGGCGAGGCGTTGTGGGAGATGGCGCTCGACATCGGCCGCCGCAGCCTCGAGGCTTTGTCGAGCGACACGCCGCTCAAGGCCAAAGCCAAGCCGGCTAACCGCAAGTCCGCCAAACCTAAGCCGAAGGCAAAGGCCAAGCCTAAGACAAGCGCGAAGAAGCGGTCGTCACCTGCCAAAGCACGATGATCCCCGCCCGGTGCAGCGCTCGATCGCCTGACCGAGAACGCAACTTCCGCCGTGCATCGGCATTGTTGGTCGCATGATCCCACTGGAGCAGCTGCCGCACGAACTCGATCGCACCAAGTTCACCTGCCAGGCGATCGTCGAAGCTCCCGCGGGGACGCGCGTGAAGGTCTATTACGACCCCGAGAGCCATCGCTTCAGGGTCGGTAAGTTCCTCCCGCTGGGCATGGCGTTTCCGCTCGACTTCGCTTTCGTCCCCTCGACCCTGGCCGGCGACGGCGATCCCTTCGACCTGCTCATCTTGCCCGAAGCCAGCCTGCCCGTCGGCTCGATCGTCAACGTGCGTATCCTCGGCATCCTCGAAGCCGAGCAGAACAAGGCGAACAAGCGCCCGCGCCGCAACGACCGGGTGATCGCCCGCCTGGTCGAAAGCCGCCTCTTCGCCAAGGTCCAGCACATCGACCAGCTCGGCCAGACATTCGTCGAGGAACTCACTACCTTTTTCAGCACCTACAAACGCCTGCGCGGCCAGACCTACAACGTCATCGCCGTCGGCGGCCCAGACCGCGCCGCCGACCTCATCCTCGAAGGCGCCGCCGCATATCTCCGGCAATCGAGCGAGGCCTAACGACACCGCTGGCCAGCCGCCTAAAGTGGAATGGCTTCCCCTTGCCATCGCAAGGGTCGCAATGACACAGGCGTGACCGTGGCCTTCTACCCGCTCATTCGCCGGATCGCCTTCGCCCTCGACGCCGAGACGGCGCACCGCGCGACGATCGCACTGCTTAAGTTGCGC
>JBDTXI010000022.1:0-9343 GCA_040006255.1 Sphingomicrobium sp. | reverse complement strand
CGCCGATGGTGCTGCGCGTGCCGGGCGGCTTCTTCAAATGCGGCGACCCGTGGCATTCGATGACCAACGAGGTCGAGTTCGTCCACAACCCGGGCTGGAAGGTCGCGGTGCCGTCGAATGCCGAGGACGCGGTGGGGCTGCTGCGCGGGAGCCTGCGCGGCAACGATCCGGTGATCTTTTTCGAGCACCGGGCAATGCTCGACGACGCCTGGGCGCGGCGGCCGTGGCCGGGCGACGAATATGTGCTGCCGTTCGGCCGGGCCAAGAGAACTCGCGAGGGTGACCAGATCACGATCGTCACCTGGGGCGCGATGGTGCCGCGCTGCGAGGCCGCCGCAGAGGGGTGCGGCGCCGACGTGATCGACTTGCGGACGCTGATGCCGTGGGACAAGGAGATGGTGCTCGACAGCGTCCGGCGCACGCACCGTTGCCTGATCGTCCACGAAGACTTGCGCACCGGCGGATTCGGAGCGGAGATCGCCGCGGTGGTCGCCGACGAAGTCTTCCTCGACCTCGACGCTCCGGTTGCGCGGGTGACGATGCCCGACATCCCCAGCCCGCACCATCCCACGCTGATGGAATGGGCGCTGCCCTCGGTGACCGGCATCCGCGCCGAGATCGAGCGGCTGGTGGGATTCTGAGCGTGATCGATGTCTTCGTTCCCGATGAGCAGGAAGGCACCAAGGCGGTCGTCCGCGTCTGGCTCAAGCAGGTCGGCGACGCGGTTGCGAAGGACGATCCGCTGGTCGAGCTGGAAACCGACAAGGTGACGCAGGAAGTTCCGTCGCCCGCGTCGGGCGTGCTCGCGGAGATCGTGCTCGATACCGATGCGGAAGCGGTGCCTGGCGCGTTGCTGGGAAGGATCAGCTCGGACCAGCAGACCGTTCGTCCTGAGCGGAGGCCGCAGGCCGAAGTCGAAGGGCGTTCTGAACCGGCGTCAGAGGTGCGCCCTTCGACTTCGCTCAGGACGAACGAGGTTGGTGGTTCGGTGAATCGCGAAACCCGCCTCTCGCCCTCCGTTCGCCGGGCGAGCCAGCAGCATGGGGTCGACGCGTCGCGGATTGGCGGCACCGGGCGCAACGGACGGGTGACCCGCGAGGATGTCGAGCGCGCGGTGTCGGCGGGGACGGTCGTCGGCGCCGGCGAACCCGCTACTGCATCCCCGCTGCAAGCCTCGGCGCAAGACGTTCCGCACGACCGGATGCGCCTGGCGATCGCGCAGAACATGGCTCGCGCGGTCGCCGAGCAGCCGCACGTCACCGCAGTGTTTGAAGCGGATTTCTCCGCCATCGCGGCGCACAAGGCAGGCTTGGCCGCCAAGGGCGTGAAGCTCAGTTACACGGCGTATATGGTCAAGGCCGCGGCCGAGGCTATGGCGGCCGCGCCGGCGATCAACGGCCGGTGGGAGGCCGACCGCATCGCGATCGCGCCGACGATCGACATCGGAGTCGGCACCGCGCTCGGCGAGAAGGGGCTCGTCGTGCCCGTGGTCAAAGACGCGGGTTCGCTCACCCTCGAGGAAATCGGCGCCAGGCTCGACGACCTCACTGGCCGCGCCCGCGACGGCAAGCTCGAGCGGTCGGACGTCTCGGGCGGTAGCTTCACCATCTCGAACCACGGAGTCTCGGGCTCGCTGCTCGCCGCGCCGATCATCCTCCACCAGGGGCAGGCGGCGATCCTCGGCATCGGCAAGCTCGAGAAGCGGGCCGTGGTGCGCGAGGTCGACGGCGAGGACTCCGTCCTGATCCGCCCGATGGCGTATGTAACGCTGACCATCGACCACCGCGTCGTCGACGGGCACCAGACCAACGCCTGGCTCAGCCGCTTCGTCGAGATCATCGAGAATTGGCCACCCGCTTAATCCTCCGCGGAACGGGGATGTGGCGGACCCGCGCAGCGGGGCTGACGGAGGGGGCCCCCGGTCGATCCGCCGCAACGTGGGTGGGCCCCCGCCACCAAGCTGCGCTTGGTCCCCCTCCCCGTCCCGGGGAGGATTAAATTTCCAGCACCGTATAGGGGCGCTCGGACGCGATCAGGCCGGCGCGGCGTTGCCCAGCAGCGGGTCGCCGAGCGCCTCCGTAAGCTGCTCGTCCGATCCCTTGTGCAAGAGTTCCTCGATCTCCTCGCGCAGGTCGGCGAGCCACAACTGACGCTGGACCTCGGCCTCGGCGAGACTTTCGGAGTTCTCGGCGGTGACCCGCCCCGATTCGGCTAGCGCCGACGGGAACAGCTTGCGCGCAAACGGCGTCCAGCCATCGCGGCGGCAGGCGATTTGCGAAGTCTCTTCGACCTCGTTCGGTGATCCTAGAGAGATGTCCATGAACCTATATGGATCACAAAACAAGGGCTGTAGGAAAGCGATTTTTTTTCGAACGGCGTTTGCCGTTGTCAGGTGTCCACAATCGGAACATTAGCCGAGTGTCCGCTCCCGACCCATTGCGGACACTCGCTTACTCTCGTCGGTCGAACTGCGCGGGCGTGCGTCCGTGTCGGCGCTAGTGCATATAGAGCAGCGGCTCGGCGGCTTTGTAGCGGCCTTGTTCGGTGAAGGGGGTACTCCGGGTTCTGACGTCGATTATTTGGCGGCGGATTTTTCGGGAGTTCAGGGACGCCTTCGGCCAAGCGGGCAACCCGCGGCCGTTGGGATTGCCGGTGCGGATGAAGTTGGCGAAGTAGGCGCTCATCGTCGCTGCGACTGTGCGGTCGGCGGCGGTCCAGGCGTAAAGCGGGTTGGCGTTGAGATTGCCGAGCGCATATTCGATCTCGCCGCTGTGCACCGCGCCCCATGGCAGTGGATTGCCCGAACTGTCGGCCAGTGCGCGCGGGCGGACCCGGGCGAACAGATAATAATAGGTGGGGGCGCCGGACCGGCGGTTGAGGTCGAACCATTTCCACGTCGGCAGGCCGAGGAAGTCGTCGCCGGCAAGCGCGGTTGCGGCGGGGAGGACTTCGGCGTCGGTCCTTGCCGGATAGAGCGCGAACAAGGCGTCGGCCTTGTCGCCGAGGGTGCGCATGAGGCCGGCGCGATAGGCGGCGAGTGTCGGCGGTCCGTCGCCGATGACCGCCGAGCCCGGGGCCTCCTGCGAGTTCGATCCGACGAGCAGCGGGATGCGCGCGGCGCGGCCGCTGGCGAAGGTTTGCGCCGGGGGCTCGGTGAGGAAATAGCCGTCGATGACTGCGTCGAACGGGATGTCTCTGGCTGTCCCTTGCGCGGCGAGGAGTTGGTCGGCGGGGAGCGAGCGCAGCTGCGCGAGCGAGGCCGCGCCGAGGGTTTGCGCGAAGCGTTGGCCCTTGGGCTCGACCTCGGAAAGCGTAAGCGGGGTCAATTTCTGCATCATCGCGCCGCTCTCCCCGATCGCGCGGGCGAAGCTGTGGCGCGACAAAGGCGAGGCCATCAATGCGCTGACCGCCAACGACCCGGCGGATTCGCCGCCGATCGTGATCCGCGCGGGGTCGCCGCCGAACGCGGCGATGTTGCGCCTGACCCAATCAAGCGCGGCGACCTGATCGAGCAGGCCATAGTTGCCAGACGCCTGGTGCGGCGATTCGGCGGTCAATTGCGGGTGCGAAAAGAAGCCGAACACGCCCAGCCGGTAATTCATTGTAACGACGACGATGCCTCGCGCCGCCAATGCCGCGCCGTCGTAGCGCTTTTCCGAGCTGTCCCCCGCCATAAACCCCCCGCCGTAGATATAGAGCAGGACGGGGGCTTTGGCGGTGGCCTTGGTCGTCGCAAGCCGCGCGGGGCTCCAGACGTTAAGATAGAGGCAATCCTCACTGATGGCCGGCGAACGAAACATCATGTCGGAGAACAATGGCTGCTGCATGCAGCGCGGGGCGAATTGGGTTGCCTGGCGGATCCCGGGCCAGGGGGCGATGGGCCGCGGCTCACGCCAGCGCAGCGCGCCGAGCGGCGGCGCCGCAAACGGGATGCCGCGGAAGATGCTCAGCGACGGGGAGCCGGGTTGGGTGACGCCCTCGATCTGGCCGCTGTCGATGGTCACGATCGGGGCGTGCGCGGCTTGAATGGGCGCGGCGGAGGTTAGTGCGGCGAGGGCGATGAGGAGCTTTAGGCGCGGGTTCATGGGGCATCTCCTGCCGCCCGGGAGCGGTTCACCGCGGTTAGTCGGTCCGCTGGCGAATGTCAGCTTTCCTCCCATTGCAGATCGAATCTTGCACCCTCGCTGCCCTGACGTTTAGCTAGACGCGCCCATGATCGAGCACGCGACTGAAGATTTTGCCGCCGCAACTGCAAATCACCTCTTCATGAGCTAGATGACCGGACGGCGCGAGCGGTGGATCTTGCGGACGGGCTGAACCGCTGGAGACCAACGCGAAAGAGGAGTATCGGGGAGCGGTAGGAGCGAGGAGGCTTTCTCATGGACCGCAAATTTATCGATTGCCGAGACTATCCGAGCGAGTCGGGATGCAGCGTGGCGATTTCGGCGGACAGCGAAGACGAGGTGGTGGAGGCGGCGGCCCAGCACGCCATCAAGGTCCACGGCCACGAAGACGGTCCGGAGCTACGCGACATGCTGAGGCAAGGCGTCAAGGCGGGAATGCCGGCGGCGTAGAATCGGCTTAGCTGCAGTTGCGAATATCGAAGCGTTGAGACAATCTTCCGCTTAGGCGGGGGAACTCGAATGCGTGTTCGCGGAATATTTGCTTGTCTGGCGTCGCTAAGCTTCGCGGCCGTGCCGTTGGGCGCCGCTCCCCCGCTGCAACCGACCAGCCCGTGGAACGTGGCTTACGAAGATTCGCAATGCACGGCGAGCCGCAACTACGCGTCCGAAGACAAGCCGCTGATCCTGACGCTTGTGCCATCGGCGACCGGCACGGCGATGCGGCTGCTGTTCGTTCGCAAGGGGGGCACCGCCACAACCCAGGAGCAAGCGGAGCTGACGCTGGGTGCGGGAAAGCCGATGGAGACCTACGCCTTCATCTACGAAGCCCCGCAAACGCATCACCGCGTGTATATGGTCAATGTGCCGATGGCGGAGTTTCGGGCAGCCGCGGCCGTGCCCTCGATCGGCCTCAAGACCGGCACCTTGCGTGCGCAACTTGCGGTCAGCCAGCTTCCGGAGATGCTCGTCGAGCTCGATAAGTGCCTGGCGGACCTGCAGGATTATTGGAACGTCGGCAAATTCGCGAAACGGGTTTCGCTGCAGTCGAAGCCGGAGCTACCGATAGGCCTTATCGGTCCGGGCGATTATCCCGCACTCGCGCTCAACCGGAATCTTTCCGGATCCGTCGGATTGACGATGCTCATCGACGAACATGGCAAGGTCGCCGACTGCACGGTCGACGTTCCCAGCGGAACAGGAATCCTCGATGTCGTCAGCTGTTTCCTCGTCCAGAAACGCGCCAGATTTTTGCCGGCAGTCGATGCCAGCGGCAAACCTATAAAGAGCGCGTTCTCCCAGTCCATCACCTGGCGAATTGCCGCCCTGTCGCAGGCGGACTATCCCGCACGCGCACTCAAGAATCATGAGCAGGGGAGCGCCCTCGCCGACGTCGCAGTCGATGCTAAGGGCCACCCCGTCGGCTGCGCCATTGTGGTGAGCAGCAGTTCAAACCTGCTCGATGAGGCGACTTGCCGGATGATCCTGGCGCGGGCGCACTTCGAGCCCGCCAAAAACGAGCTCGGCAGACCGATCGAGGCTCACATCAAATTCAGGCTCAACTGGATGATCCCGCGCTGCCGCGCGCCGGTGCAGACTGACCCCAGGCTGCAAGAACCGGTTGCCGGGAGCCAAACGATCACCAGTTTGAAGGGCTGCTAGCTCCTTCGCAGGGGCGCCATCCTGACAACGATCAGACCGTTGCCGATTGAGGCGCGCCAGCAGCGGGACGACGAGGCCGCCGCCGCCGCTCTCGATGCGCTGAAGACACTTGCGGTGAGTTGGCTCGACGCGCGAATCGGCAACGCGGTCTAGCGCGCGCTGCAACGGCGGCTAGGTGCGAAGGCTCAGTTCCCCTGGCCGGACCGGTCGAGCATCACCGGGCTGACGAAGGCGAGACCGACGCAACCATCCTCGGCCCATTTGACGATCGCCGGCACCAGCACCCCGCCCTCGAAACGGACGTAGACGCCTGCGCCCGGCGACAGATCGAGAGCGGTGTCGCCCATCACGCCGCCCTCGGAGATGTTGTGGAGCGCGAAGTTGGTCGGCGAGCCATCGATCAGCAGTTGGAGCTTACGCCCCTTGGCGGGCATCCGCGGGAACTCGCGCTGGTCGGGCGACGTGCTCGGCCTGGCTGCCGACGCGGAAGTGGCGAGATACTCTTTGCGCGCCTCGGCCAGCGGCACGGCGGCGCCGCAGAAGCCGCACTCGGCGCTGATCCGGCCGATATACCAATGCGAGCGGCCGCAGCCGGGGCAGCGGTTGGATTCGTTGGCCCGATAGACGATGTGATGACCGCGATTGGCGAGCGTCGCGGCGAACGAAGGCGCGGCCCGCTCGTAGACGAGGACATCGGACATGAGTGTTCGCTCCACTTCGAGGGCGAAAAAGCCCTTGTTGCGGGAGATTATGGGTGAGTGCTTGCCAAGTGATTACCGCGAGCGGTGGGGATTAACCTGGATCACGAACTTTTTTCGGACGCGGCCGCCGGTTGACTTCGCTCCGGCGTTGCCCTGACGAAGGCGGCATGGCGCATCGCCGCAATCCCTTGAAGACGCTGGCACTTGGCGCGGCGGCGCAGGCGCTGCGGCTGGTGCCGGGGTCGGCGGCGCTGCGGTGGAAGCGCGACCTGCGCGACGCGGCTTGGCTGCGGCAGGCCGATGCGGTGGTGATTTCGTTCCCCAAGTCGGGGCGGACGTTCGTGCGGGCGATGCTGGCGCGGCTGTTCCAGGTAAAATTCGGGATCGACGAGCGGGGGCTGCTCGATTTTCCGAGCCTCAAGAGTGCGCCGCGCGGTGTGCCGCGGCTGCTGTTCGTCCACGCCGGCGATGCGATGCGCGAGCCCGAAAAAATCCGGGTGAATGCGGCGGATTATGCGGACCGCAAGGTCGCGCTGCTGGCGCGGCACCCGGGGGACGCGGTGGTGTCGCGCTATCATCATCTGAAGCACCGCAGCCGCGATCGCGCGCGCAAGAAGCTGGCCGAACTGCCGCTCAAGGAATTCGTGTGGACGGCAAAGGGGGGGATCCCGGCGATCGTCGAATACCTGAACCAGTGGGCGAAGGTCGCCGGCACGATCGTCCGCTACGAGGATTTTTTGACGGATCCGGAGAAGACGCTCGGTGCCTTGGCGAAGGCCGTGGGCCTGACCGTGAATGCAAAGAACATCGCCGGCGCGGTCGAGTTTGCCAGCTTCGACAGGCTGAAGCAACGCGAGCGCGAAGGCTACTTTACCTCGCCGCGCCTGCAACCCACCAAAGAAGGCGACGAGCGCTCGGGCAAGGTCCGCAAGGGCGGCAGCGGCGGCTATCGCGCGCGACTGGGAGAGGTTGAGGCGAAGCGCATCGATGCCTACATTTCCAAGCATCTCGACCCAGTGTTCGGCTATTCGGCGCCGAGGTCCACTGTCAGGCGAAGGCAGACGCGCAAACAGAAGGCATGAAGATGGCGAGAGCCGACAAGCTTCCCCCAAAGCTCCCACCGGTGACGATCATCATCGAGTGGGAAAATGCGATCGACGTCTATGACGAGTGGGTCGACAAGGCGATGGCGGCGCTTCAACGCGAGCTCGAGAGCGTCCAGGGCAAGATCGCGGCCAAGCCGCGGGTCACCTATCTCTACGACGACAAGACGGTCGATCCCGAGATCATCCGCAAGACGATCGCGCGCGCGGCGCCGCGGCTGCCCGAGCTCGCCGAGCTGGAGATCGAGCCGGCGCCGGGGCTGACCTATTACAAGCTCAAGAATTACGGCGTGTCGCGGTCGAAGACCGAGATCACCGTGATGGTCGACAGCGACGCCGGGCCGCAGCCGGGATGGCTGGAGAATATCCTCAAGCCCTTCGAGGACCCCGAGATCATGGTCGCCGGCGGCTTCACGGTGCTCGGCCACAACGATCTGCTGTCGCGGACGATGGCGCTGAGCTGGATCTTCGACCTGCCCGAGGAGCGCTCGGCGACGGTCAAAAGGCACAAGGTGCACGTCAACAATTGCGCGGTGCGGACCGCGTTCTTCAACCAGCACCCTTTCCCCGATTTGGGGCCGGGGGTGTTCAAGAAGAGCTGCGGCTTCTGGCTGCGCGACCTCGACGCGCGCGGGCACAAATATGTGCGCACCGCGGAAGCGATGACCGTGCATGCGCCGCATCCGGGCGTGAAGTTCCTCGTGTGGCGCGCGTGGACCGGCGGCAAGGACCGCGATTACCTCGTGTTCCAGGAATATACCCGCAACCGCATCGGCCGCGCGGGGATGACGGCGGGGTTCGCGCTGAAGAAGATCGGCCGCGCGTGGAAGCGGATCGTGTTGAAGGGCGGCAAGGTCGATTTGCCGGTGTGGCAAAGGCCGGCGGCCATGGCGCTCGCGGCGGGGTTTTATCTGGTGACGGCGGCGGCCGGCGTGACCAGCGCGCTCACGCGCAGCTTCGAGCCGCTGCCGAAAAGGCCGCAACGGCAGCGCAGCCATACGAAGCGCGTCACCGAAGTAGCGAAGACTGCTTAGGAGACTCAGCGGACTTTGTCAGAGGAAGGGTCCTTCGACATCTCTTTTGACCCTCTTATCCCGAGCGCCACGATCTTCATTGCGACAGATAGCTTCCCGAAAATAGATTTGGCTTTGCGTGCCTCG
The DNA here is from genome assembly GCA_040006255.1 of Sphingomicrobium sp. Lineage (GTDB taxonomy): Bacteria > Pseudomonadota > Alphaproteobacteria > Sphingomonadales > Sphingomonadaceae > Sphingomicrobium. The sequence goes on along the minus strand of JBDTXI010000022.1, from coordinate 596 downwards.
ATGCGCAGCAGCATTCTTTGAGCAAAAATGTGTCCGTTGGCCGCAGCCTTTTCTAGCCATTCGGTGCCAGTCTCGAGGTCAGTCGGACCACCCGCGCCCCTCCACAAGCATCATTCCCAGGCGCGATATGCTGGGAAGGTGGCCACGTTCGGAACCGGCCTGAAATGCTGCGCGGGCCTGTTCTTCCTGGCCTTGGCGCCCCAGGAGACGCCCCAGCTCGAAATATCCAGCAGCGCTGCCTTGGACCGCTGCACGCTCGTAGCATGAACGCGCGGCGTCCCAATCCGGAGCAGCCGTGACGCCTTTCTCGTAAATCCATCCGAGAGCAAAAAGTGCACGTTCCGAGTTGCGTTCAGCCAAAGGGCGCAGCAGGCGAACAGTCTTTTCATATGCTTCTTCATCAAGCGCCTTGCGGGCAAGCTCCTCAACGGCGCTATCAGCCAATCGCGCAAGCTCGGATTTGCATTCATCATCGTTCAGCTGCGCGCCGCGTCCGAACGCTGCGCGCGCCTCCATCTCCTGTCCGTCTCTTAGGAGAAGCCATCCAAGATAAAGATAAGCAGTTGCGCTGCCTTGGCGGGCTGCATCCTCGTACA
>JBDTXI010000021.1:0-10253 GCA_040006255.1 Sphingomicrobium sp. | reverse complement strand
GCATGCTCGACGAGCGGCGCCGTCGACAGATTCCAGAAGATTTCAGCGCCTGTCGCGATACCCTGCGCGCCCAGACCGCTGCGCGGAACCCGGTCACTCACCCGAAAATACCCCTTTTCAAATGTTCAAAGCGGCGGCGACCCAAGGTTGCCGCCGCATACGTATGCGTTGGCCTATAACCCCGAAAAAGTCGCGCAGTCAAAACGGCATAGCCGCTCGAGCGGCCATTTTGGCCTGCGGTAGCGCTAACATTGTCCCGCCTTCGAACAGGCGACCGCGAGGTGACGCAAAATGGCTGCGGTCGGGCCGGCCAAATGGCCCAACGGAATTTCCGCTCGTCGAACCGCCGCTTCTTTTTGATCCGACGGGCTCGGCCGCCTGCAGCGCGCGACGATCGACCCCGGCCTTCGCCGGGGCGGGCCAAGCGCGCGACCGCACGATCCATTTCGGGCATTCCGGCCGCGCCGGATTGCCACAGGAGACCAGCATGGCCCGGCTCGCGCGCGTCGTGATCCCTGACATCCCGCATCACGTCACCCAGCGCGGCAACCGCCGCCAGCCGGTCTTCTTCAGTGACGACGACCGCCGCGAATATCTTCGGCTGGTCTCCGCGGCCGCCCGCGCCGCAGGCGTCCGCTGCCTCGCCTGGTGCCTGATGGACAATCACGTGCACTTGATCCTCGTACCGCCGAGGGGAGATTCCTTGCGCGCCACACTCGCCGAAGCGCATCGCCGCTACAGCCGCATGGTCAACATGCGCGAGGGCTGGCTAGGCTATCTGTTCCAGGGGCGCTTCGCCTCCTATCCGATGGACGAAGCGCACCTCATGGCCGCGGTGCGATACATCGAACGCAACCCGGTCGCGGCGGGAATGGTTGCGAAGGCGGGGGACTGGCCGTGGTCGAGCGCCCGCTCGCACATCGCCGGGCGCCGGGTCGCGGGCGATCCGCTGACCGACGTCGGTGCGCTTGCGGGCGTCGCTGGAGACTGGCGAGCGATGCTGGAGCACGGCTGGGAAGCGGCTGACGGCGGGGGTAGCGCGGCGGCGACGGTGGACGCGGCGATCGAGGCGCGGCTCAGGACCGGCCGGCCGCTCGGCCCGGAGCGATGGATGGCGGCGATGGAGCAGCGAATGGGGCGCCGGCTGCGCCCGGAGAAGCGCGGGCGCAAACCTCTTATTCGGGGACACTATACTTAATTCGAGTGACTCTTGCTGGCGCCGACCCGCGATGGCCGGCAATTAAGTATAGTGTCCCCGAATAAGGAGCTGCCTTGTCTCGCCTGCGCCTGCTGGCTAACCCGCGGCGGTGAGCCAAGTGATCGCGCTGGTCGACGACGACCGCAACATTTTGACGTCGGTCGCGATCGCGCTGCAGGCGGAGGGCTTCGTCACCCGCGTCTATTCCGACCCCGCGCTCGCGCTCAAGGCGATTGCCGACAATCCGCCCGATGTTGGCGTGTTCGACATCAAGATGCCCGGAATGGACGGGATGGAGCTGCTTCGCCGGGTGCGCGAGTTCAGCACGATCCCGGTGATCTTCCTCACCTCCAAGGACGATGAGCTCGACGAAGCGCTCGGCCTTGCCATGGGCGCCGACGATTATATCTCGAAACCCTTCTCCCAGCGCCTGCTCATTGCCCGCATCCGCGCCTTGCTCCGCCGCCAGGAGCTGGCGGTGGGCGAAGCCACGGCGACCAACGAAGCGCCCGAGCCGCCACTGCTCGAGCGCGGCGGGCTGGTCATGGACCCTGCCCGCCACAAGGTCGGCTGGAATGGCAAGGATGTGAGCCTGACCGTCACCGAGTTCCTCATCCTCGAAGCCCTCGCCCAGCGCCCGGGAGTCGTAAAATCGCGCAACCAACTGCTCGATGTGGCCTATAGCGACGACACTTATGTCGACGACCGCACCATCGACAGCCACATCAAGCGCATCCGGCGCAAGTTCCGCGCAACCGACTCCAGCTTCGATGCAATCGAGACCCTCTATGGCGTCGGATACCGCTTCGACGCCGACTGAGGACGAGGCCGACCTGGCGCTAAGCTGGTCGGGGCGGTGGACGCTCGGCTATCGCATTTTCGCGCTCAACATCCTCACCCTGCTGCTGGTGGCGCTCGGCACCCTCTATCTCGACGTCTTCCGCAACCGCTTGAACAAGGAGCGCACGCAGCAGACGCGGATCGAGACGGCGACCGCGGCCGCCGCGCTGTCGCATGTGCCCCAGGCCGAATGGCCGGAACTCCTCGCCACCATGTCGCGGACGACCAACGATCGCTTCCGCCTCTACGGGCCCGACGGCGCGCTGCTCATCGACAGCTGGAAGCTGACCGGCCCGACCTATGAACTGCGCGACCCGCACACCCAGAAATGGACCAAGGACGTCGCGCGGGCGCTCGATCGCGGCTTCAACGCCATCGTCGGCGCACCGACGCTCGAGGAATATTCCGACCCTCCGGTCGACCGGCTGCAGGCGTGGCCCGAGGCGATCCGGGCGGTGGCGCGCAAGCGCTCGGCGACCGCGATCCGCAACGCGCCCGACCTCACGCCGGTCATTTCGGCCGCGGTGCCGATGGACGGCAGGCTGTTGCTCGCCACCACCAACGACCGCACCTTCACCCGCGCGGTCCGCCAGCAGCGCGCAATGATCGGCAGCGCCATGGCGCTCGTGATCATCATCTCGATCCTGCTCTCGGTATTCCTTGCGCGGACCATCGTGCGGCCGCTGCGCCGCCTCGCGCTCGCCGCGCACCGCGTCCGCCTTGGCCGTTCGCGCGAAGTCAACGTGCCGCGCCTGCCTTCGCGCACCGACGAGATCGGCCTGCTCGCCCGCGCCGTGTCGGACATGAGCCAGTCCCTGCGGCAGCGGATCGACAATATGGAAGCCTTCGCCGCCGACGTGACCCACGAGCTCAAGAACCCGCTCGCCTCGCTCCGCTCCGCGGTCGAGGGGCTCGACCGGGTCGAAGATCCCGAGCTTCGCCAGCGACTGATGAATATCGTCCGCGAAGACGTGCTCCGGCTCGACCGGCTGATCAACGACATCAGCGAGGCCGCCCGAACCGACGCCGAGCTTGCCCGCGCCCGCTTCGACCGGGTCGATCTCGGCCCGCTGATCGAGCAAATCGTCGCGAGCTGGGAGAATCGGCGCGAGACGGGCGACGCGCGCATCGCCTTCGCCCGCCCGCGCAAGGACACCGCGGCGGTGATGGGCAAGGCCGACCGGTTGGTGCGCGCCATCAACAACATTTTAGATAATGCCGTGAGCTTTTCGCCGCCCGGCGGTCTCGTCGAGATCGCCGCCGCACGGGTTGGCGACGAAGTCCGCATTCGCATCGATGACGAAGGACCGGGCGTCCCTCCGGAAGCGCGTGAAGCGATCTTTAACCGCTTCCATTCAGTACGGCCGGAGGGCGAAGGATTCGGCCGCCATTCGGGGTTGGGTCTTGCGATCGCCCGTGCGATTGTCGAAGGACATGACGGGGAGATTGACGTGCAGGACCGCGACGACGCTCCATCGGGAGCCCGCTTCACTATCCGCTTGCCGGCGGCAGACCGCGCATGAACACGGCCAACCCTTCCGCCGGGCCGCGTATCTCGGCCGAAACGGTCCACGCCAGCACCGTCGCGACCGACGGCCGCGCCGTGGTGATCCTGGGGCCGTCCGGGGCGGGCAAGTCCGACCTTGCGCTGCGGCTGCTCGACCGCGGCTTCACGCTGGTCAGCGATGATCAGACGCTCATCAAGAAGGACGGTGACCGGCTCATGGCGTCGGCTCCCCCGAACATCGCCGGCAAGCTCGAGATCCGCGGCATCGGAATCGTCGACATGGAGACGGTGAGCAATATCCCCGTCGCTTTGCTCGTCGAGCTGACCAGCGAGATCCAGCGCCTGCCCGACGAAAATCGCGAGCGCCCGCTGCTCGGGGTCAGGGTGCCGCTGATCAGCATCGACGCCATGACGGCATCGGCGCCGTCCAAGGTTGCACTCGCGCTCGACCGGATGGGCCTGAAATTCTGATGGGCCGCCGCTGCTAATGAATGACGCGCGGCATCCGCCGCGCCTGTTGCTCGTCACCGGCATGTCCGGTGCGGGCAAGTCGACGGTCCTCGACGCGCTCGAGGACATGGGCTGGGACGTCGTCGACAATCTGCCCACCGACCTGCTTGGGGGCTTCGTTCACGGCGGGAGCGAATGCCGCACCGTGCCGGCGGCCGTAGGAATGGACGTGCGCAGCCGCGGCTTCGACTCTCAGCGCCTGCCGGAACTGATCCGGTCGATGGCCGGCGTCGAGCCGGAGCTGCTTTACCTCGACTGCGGCAGCGCCGAGCTGATCCGCCGCTACGACGAGACCCGCCGCCGCCACCCGCTTGCTCCCGACCGTCCCGCCGAGGACGGGATCGCGCGCGAGCGCGGACTGACGGCCCCGCTGAGGAACGCGGCCGACAGCGTCCTCGACACCACGGACCTGTCGCCGGCCGAGCTGCGCGACGAGCTGCGGCGGCGTTACGGCGGCGATTCCGACCAACCGGTGCTCACCATCGTCTCTTTCGCCTTCGCGCGCGGCATCTCGCGCACCGCCGACCTCGTCTTCGACCTGCGCTTTCTGCCCAATCCGCACTGGATGGACGAGCTTCGGCCGCTCACCGGCGAGGATCCCGCGGTGCGGGATTATCTGCGCCATGACCCGGCCTGGAATGAGACGATGGAGCGTATCGAAGCGCTTCTCAACGACTGGATTCCCCGCTACTGGGCCGCTGGCAAAAGTTACGTGACCGTTGCGTTCGGATGTACGGGAGGACGGCACCGCTCGGTCGCCGCGGCAGTCGAGATGGCAGAGCGGTTGAGACAAGCCGGATTCGCTCCGAATGTCCGCCACCGCGATCTCGCCTCCCCGCCGAGCGACACGATCGAGGCCGATCCGCGGCGCAATGCTGAGACAGGCGAGTTGAACGAATGATTGGATTGGTGCTGGTGACTCATGGCCGGCTTGCGGCCGAGTTCGTCACCGCGATGGAACATGTAGTCGGGCCGCAGGAAGCGATCGAACCGATCTGCATCGGGCCCGACGACGACATGGAAGCGCGGCGCAAAGACATTGCCGACGCGATCGGCCGGGTCGAGCAGGGCCAGGGCGTGATCATCCTTACCGATTTGTTCGGCGGTACCCCGTCGAACCTCGCGATTAGCCTGATGAAGAGCGAGAACATCGAGGTCATCGCTGGCGTCAACCTGCCGATGCTCATCCGCCTCGAGGGCGCGCGCAAGGTGATGCCGGTCCATGCCGCCGTAGCTGCGGCGCGCGAGGCCGGCCGCAAATACATCTCTGTCGCCAGCGAAATCCTCGGGGAAGCCGCGGCTTGAACGCGGTCAGCCGCGAGGTCCAGATCACCAACCAGCGCGGGCTCCACGCCCGGGCGAGCGCCAGGTTCGTCAACCTGGCGAGCGAGCTCGACGCCGAGATAGAGGTCGAAAAGGACGGCAGCCGCGTCTGCGGCACTTCGATCATGGGCCTGATGATGCTCGGCGCGGCGATGGGCGACACGATCGTCATTCACGTCCACGGGCCCTACGCTGAAGAGGCGCTGGAGAAACTGGTGGAACTCGTCGCAAAGCGGTTCGGCGAAGAATAATCATGCCGCGGCAAGTCACGGCCTTCTCCAATGCGACCGTCAAACGCCTGCGCTCCCTGAGGGACAAGAAAGCCCGTCGCGCCGAGGGCCTGTTCCTCGCCGAGGGCCTGCGGATCCTGACCGAGGCGCGCGACAGCGGACGCTTGCCCGAGGTCGTCGCTTTCTCCGCCGAGGGCGCCCGCCACCCGCTCGCCGCGGACATCATCGCCGCGACCGAAGCCGCGGGCGGCGAAGCGATCGAGACGACGCCCGACATCCTCTCCAAAATGAGCGGCAAGGACAATCCGCAGCTCCTGCTCGGCGCCTACCGCCAGCCGGACACGGCGTTGGAGCGAATCGACCGCTCCGCGGCACCGCTGTGGATCTGCGCCCAGGCGCTGCGCGACCCCGGCAATATCGGCACCATCCTCAGGACGGGGGATGCCGCAGGAGCCGGCGGCCTGATCCTCATCGACGATTGCGCGGACCCCTATTCGGTCGAGGCGGTGCGTGCGTCGATGGGCGCGGTGTTCACCCAGCAGGTCGCGGTTACGCGCTGGGCGGAGTTCCTGCCGTGGCTGCGGTCCGGCAAGGGTCAGCTGGTCGGGACCAGCCTCAAGGCCACGCACGACTATCTCGAAGCCGAGTACAGGCGGCCCTGCTTCCTCCTCATCGGCAATGAGCAGCAGGGGCTTCCGGCGGATTATGAAGCCGAGTGCGATTTGCTCGTGAAAATCCCGATGGCTGGCCGCGCCGACAGCCTCAACGCCGCCGTGGCCGCCGCCGTGATGGCGTTCGCGGTCCAGGCGAGCTGGCGATGACGGAACCGACGCACGGTCACACGGTTGTTCCGAGCGTGAAGAGATGGTTCGCCCTGCCCGTCATCGCGGCCCTTGGCGCGAGCCTCGGCGGATGCCTTGCCCCGCCACCACCTCCGCCGCCGCCCTATCACGCGCTCGGCACCGAGCCGTTCTGGAACCTGCTGATCGACGAGCGCGGCCTCACCTTCGTCGAGCCCGAAGCCGCGCCGATCACGCAGCCTACGCCGGCGCCTATAAACGGCTTCGCCGGGCCGCTCTATCAGACCGCGCGCATCCACGTGAACATCGTCCATGCCCAATGCAGCGACGGAATGAGCGACCGCACCTACCCGGACAAGGTCCAGGTCACCGTCGACAGGCGCCGCTTCAACGGCTGCGGCGGGCTCTAGCGCCTACTCCGCCGCGATTTGCGGGGGTTCATCATTCGACGCCCTCGCCATGATCTTGGTCAGCGGACGCGGCGCGATCTCGACCATCGGCGGCGTGTCGAGCGTCTTGGCGCTGCCGGCGCCCAGCGTTTCGAACCGCTTCGCCTGGCTCAGCACCTGGCTTTCGAAACTTCCGACCATCTGGTTGTAGGCGCTGTTCGCCGTCGAAAGATTCTTGCCGACGCGTTCCATATGTTGCGCCATTGTCGCAAGACGCGAGTGCAACTCCTTACCTAGATTGGCAATTTCACCGGCGGCTTCGGCCAGCTTCTCCTGCTTCCAGACGCTTGCGACAGTGCGCGCAATAGCGACCAGATTGGTCGGCGTCGCCAGCAGCACGCGGTCCTTGAAGGCCTTTTCCCAAAGCTCGGGGTCCTGCTCAAGCGCGGCAGTGAGGAAATGCTCGCCCGGGATGTACATGATCACGTAGTCGGCGGCGTCGCCGAACTGCGACCAATAGGCCTTCGAGCCGAGCTGCTGCGCGTGCCGCTGAATCGATGCGACATGCGCCTTGAAGCAAGCCGTGCGCTTGGCGTCATCGACCTCCTCGCAGGCTTCGAGGAAGGCGTTGAGCGAGCATTTCGCGTCGATGATCAGCTTGCGGTCGGACGGCAGGTTGACGACCGCGTCCGGCCGCAGCCGGCCGTCATCGGTGTTGACCGACACCTCCATCTTGAAGTCGATGCCCTCGACCAGTCCCGATTGGACGAGGACGTTGCGCAGGCTCTGCTCGCCCCAGCGGCCGCGCGTCTTGGGTGCCGAGCGCAACGCGTTGACTAGGTTGCGAGTCTCGTCGCGGACCTGACCCTGCCCCGTGCGGACCAGCTCAACGGCCTCGCGCAGCCCGGCATAATGGTCGACTCGCTCCTTTTCGATAACCTGCAGCTTTTCCTGGTAGCTCTTGAGCAGGGTTTCGACGGGGCTGATCGTCTGGGTGAACCTCTCCCCCGCCTGCTCGAGAAACGTCTTGCGGGCATCGCCGAGAAGCTTGCCGGCGATTTCGTGGAATTGGGCCGACAGGCTCTCCTTGGCTTCCTTGAGCGAAGCGAGTTGCTGCTCGAACGAGCGCTCGCGCTCTTCCTGAGTTGCCTTGAGCGCGCCGAGCTCGTTCACGGCCGAACGGTTGAAGTCCCGTTCCTTCACCACCGCGTCGAGCTGAAGACGCAGGGATTCAGTGACCTGCTTGCTCGCCGCCGCAGCGCGGCTGCCGATCAGCCAGCCGATGACGCCGCCGACCAGCAATGCGATGAGAACAAAAGCGATTACGGCCGCATTCATGACCGGAACTCCCTGGAACATTATGGGAACTTTACCGCTTGCGAATCGCCACGACAAGCGGAACGCGGTCGCCTATCCACAAGTTTGCTGCTTGGAGGAGAACCCAATGTCCATCCGCAAGATGATCGCTTTGCATCCCGACGTTCACGGCCACGTCAATCAGCCGCTCGGCGATGCCGCGCATCACCTGATGTATTGCGCGCGAATGTGCCTCAGCTGCGCCGACGCCTGTGCGGCGGAAAGCATGGATATGCGCCAGTGCATCCGCGCATGCCTTGACTGCGCCGACGTTTGCGAGGCGGCGGGCAAGCTGGCGGTGCGCCGGACGGGCGCGAACGAGCAGGTCCTGCGTGAAACGCTCGAGCTCTGTGCCCGCGTTTGCGATTCCTGCGCGGCCGAATGCGAGAAGCACGATCACGAGCATTGCCGCCTGTGCGCCCAGATGTGCCGGGAATGCGCGAAGGATTGCCGCGAGGCGGCGATGTCGATCGGAGTGCCGGCCTAAGCCGCCTTCAACTCTTTGCGCAGCTTGGCGATTTTCTTGAGGATGATCTCGCGCTTGAGGCGGGAGAGATGGTCGATGAACAGCACGCCGTTCAAATGGTCCATCTCGTGCTGCAGGCAGGTCGCGAGCAGTCCCTCAATCTCTTCCTCGCGGACCTTGCCGTCAAGGTCGAGCCAGCGGGCGCGGATGCGGTCGGGGCGATCGACCTCGGCATATTGGTCGGGCACCGACAGGCAGCCCTCGGTGTAAGGCACGTCCCGGTCGCTATGCTCGACGATCTCCGGGTTGATGAAGACGCGCGGGTCGCGGACCGGCTCGCCGTCCTCTTCCTCCGGCTCCTGGAGGTCGATGACGAGGATGCGTTTTGGCACGCCGACCTGGATCGCGGCCAGGCCGATACCCGGCGCCGCGTACATCGTCTCGAACATGTCCTTGACGAGGGCCCGCACCGCGTCGTCGACCTTGTCGACGGGCGATGAGATCTGCCGCAGGCGCGGATCCGGCACTTCAACGATGGGCAAAATGGCCATGGCGGGAATTTAGTCTTTCAAGGCAGTGGGTTCAAGCGATGGGCCGCCGCGCGCGGAGCGCCTGGGCGAGCGTGCCTTCGTCGAGATAGTCGAGCTCGCCTCCCACGGGAAGACCGTGCGCCAACTGGGTGAGACGAATGGGAAAAGATTCGAGACGCTCGGCCAAGTAATGGGCGGTGGTCTGGCCCTCCAGCGTGGCGTTCATCGCCAGCACGACTTCGTCGATCCCGCCTACGGCGACGCGGTTCACCAGCGTGTCGATCGCCAGGTCCTCGGGCCGCACGCCCTCGAGCGCGGACAAGCGCCCGCCGAGCACGTGGTAGCGCCCGGGGAACAGCCGCGAGCGGTCGAGCGCCCACAAATCGGGGACGTCCTCGACCACGCAGAGCATCTTGTCATCGCGCCTTGGGTCGCGGCAGATCGAGCACGGGTCGGACGTGTCGACATTGCCGCACACCGAGCAGGTCGAGAGCTTGTCGGCGACGTTCTTGAGCGCGCTGACGAGCGGCTGGAGCGCCGTCTCGCGCTTCTTAATTAGGTACAGCACCGCGCGCCGCGCCGACCGCGGCCCAAGCCCCGGCAGCCGCGCGAGCGCTTGCGACAGTGCTTCGATCTCCTGCGACGCCATGATCCGCACTCCTTGACCGCGCGGAACCGCACCCGCAAGTGCGGGCGCAATGCGCATCGTCTTCATGGGATCGCCGGAATTCGCGGTGCCGAGCCTCAGCGCGCTGCACGAGGCGGGGCAAGAGGTGATCGCCGTCTATTCGCAGCCGCCGCGGCCGGCTGGGCGCGGCAAAGGCGAACGCAGGACAGCTGTGCACGAGCGGGCGGAGGAGCTTGGGATCGAGGTCCGCACGCCCGAGACGTTGCGGAATGAAGACGAACAGGCGCAATTTCGCGAATTGAACGCGGACTTCGCGGTAGTTGCCGCCTACGGCCTGATCCTGCCCCAACCGATCCTCGACGCGCCGCGGCTCGGCTGCATCAACGTCCACGCCTCGCTCTTGCCCCGCTGGCGCGGCGCCGCCCCCATACAACGCGCCATTATCGCCGGCGACAAGACCAGCGGGATCACCCTCA
>JBDTXI010000020.1:0-8775 GCA_040006255.1 Sphingomicrobium sp. | reverse complement strand
GGTGGTACACCAGCGAAATCCCCTTCTATCGCTATCGCCACGTGGTGAAGCCGGGCATTTCGGGCTGGGCACAGGTCAACCAGGGGCACGTCGCCGAGGTGGAGGATGTCTATCTCAAGCTCCACTACGACTTTTACTACATCAAATATTTCTCACCGTGGCTCGACGTGCTGATCGTGTTCCGAACGATCAAAACGATGCTCACGGGATTCGGGTCGCGCTAGACGGAGCGTCGAAGCGCGCATGCACCCAGTCTTGGACGGCGCCGCGCGTCCAGTAAGGTACGACGAACAGGAACAGCACGAACGTAATCGCAGCCACGTCAACGCGTCGTCGCTTTGTTGCAGCGAGCGTCGCCAAACCGCCGAGGATCAGTATTTTGTAAGGGACGTTCCAGTACCAGAAGGCCGCGGGGCGGCTTGCCAGCTGGGAACGGTAAACGTCGAGAAACGTGAAGGTGATGGAGATTTCCGCGGCGAACAGCATTGCGGCGACGAAACCTTTCCGTCGGGTGAAATAGGCTTCGATGTCTTCAGCTGACGCCATGTCGTGGGGGGAAGACCATCGCCGCTGCGAGATAATAAAAGGTGGCGGTGAGGATCGGCGCCAGCATGCCTTCGAAATTCAATTGGACATCGCGCAGCGTCTGCCAAGCGTCCAACCAGGTCGCGCAAATGTCGACGAAGACCAACAGCGCAAGAAGGGCCATCGACAGGCCCAGTTCGCGGATGCGGTGCCTTCGCGCGAAATCGGCAAATCCACTCAGGACGGCGGTCACCGCGAGGCCGAGGATCAGTCCGTAAAAGGCGAAGATGAAGCTGAAACGATCCAACGGCTCCCCCGTGCTCCGTCCCAGCGTGTCACAGGAGTGTGGCTTTTGCCAACCCAAGGCGAATTCTCCGCTCGTTGATGGTGGAAGGCCGCCGAGGCTTTCAAGCCGCCGCCGGCGCGGTTTCGCGCATCGTCAGGAAGACGGGGAGCACGCACACCGCGACCAATGCGATCATCGCTCCCGGCGCCAGCGACCAGCCCGTGCGGGCGACGAGCAGTTGGGCGATCCACGGCGTCAGTCCGCCGAAGATCGCAGTCGCGGCCGTGGCGCTGAGCGCGAGGCCGGTGAGGCGCCCCTCGCCGGGGAATTGCTCGGCGGTGGCGACCGCGCCAACGGCGCTGACGCCGCCCGCGACACCCGCGAGAACGACTGCGCCGAGCAGCGCCTCCAGGGGCGAGCCGCTGGCCATGAGCGAGAACAACGTGATGGGGAGCGCTGCGCTGCCGACACACAGGATAGCGAGCACCCGTTTGCGACCGATGCGGTCGGACCAGGCGCCGATAAGCGGCGTGACGAGGATCACGACGACCGCCGCAATGGTCGAGAGCCACAACGCGTCGCGTTCGGCGAGAGCCCCTGCGGAGGTAAGGAATGCCGGAACGTAGGTGATTCCGACGTAATAGGTGATCGATCCGAGCGCGGAGATCGAGAAAGCGCGGGCAATCGCGGCGCGGTGATGCTTGGTGACGTGGGCGAGCGGGCGGAGCGGAACGGTGCCCTCGGCCAGCTGGCGGCGGAAGTCGGGCGATTCCTGCATCGTCGAGCGCGCGATCCACACGCTTCCGGCGAGCACGGCGCCGAACAGGAACGGAATGCGCCAGCCCCACGAGTCGAGGTTTCCGGCGCTCATCGCGCTCGCCGTCACGGCGGAAATGCCGACCGCGAGCAAGGCTCCGAGCTCGCTCGCCGCAGCGGCCGTCGAGGTGATAAGCCCGCGCCGTTTCGGCGGAGCGCCTTCGAGCAGATAGGCGACCACGCCGGTATATTCGCCACCGACCGAGAAGCCCATCACGCAGCGCAGCGCGAACAGCAGCCATCCGGCGGCCGGCCCGATCTCCGCGCGAGTTGGCAGCAGCCCGGTGAGCAGCATCGCGACCGTCATTAGCGCCACCGACGACAGCATCATCCGCCGCCGACCGTAGCGGTCACCGATATGGCCGAAGACGATCGCTCCCAGCGGGCGCAGGAAATAGGCGCCGGCGAAACCGGCGAGGGTGGTCAGCAACGACTGCGCGCCGCCGCCGTAGAACACGCGCGCAAGGACTGTCGCGAAATAAAGATAGAGCGTGAAATCGTACCATTCGACGATCGTCGAGAAAGCGGCGACGGCCATCGACCCGCGGGACATCGCGGCCTTGCCGGCGCCTGATGCTTTCTCTCTTGCCATCGCGCGTTTCGTTTCCTCCGCAAACCTAACCGAATTTAAACCACATTCGCGCATTGCACTGACTGACGACGAGGAGCGTTTGTGGGTACTTTTGGCCGCATCCTGAGGACAGGGGGGAATCTTGCCGCGGAAGAGCCGCGTCCCGCATCCTCGCGCGCCGAGGGTCTCATCGAGGAATTCGAGAGCAGTGAAAAGGGCTGGTTCTGGGAAACCGGCCGCGACGGGGCCTTGTCCTACATCAGCGACAGCGTCGCCCGAGCGGTGGGCCGTGAACCCGCCGATTTGCTCGAACGGCCGTTTACCGATTTGATCTCGACCGAGACGGCGGACGGCGGGGCGACCTCGGAACGGACGCTCGGTTTCTATCTTTCGTCGCACGTCGCGTTCCAGGACCTGATCGTGCGGGCCAAGACCCGGAACGAGATCTGGTGGTCGATTTCCGGCCGTCCGGTGCACGACGAGATCGGCCGCTTCTTCGGTTTTCGCGGCTTCGCCTCCGACCTGACCAAGATGCGGCAATCCGAAGTCGAGCTCGACCGGCTCGCTCGCCAGGATTCGCTGACCGGGCTGGCCAACCGCGAAGCGCTCCGCCGGGCGCTCGACGATGCGCTCGTGGGGGCGGTCCGCCGGAAGCACCGCTGCTCGGTATTCCTCCTCGACCTCGACCGCTTCAAGGCGGTCAATGACACGCTTGGCCATCCGGCCGGAGACACGCTGCTTCGGCTCGTCGCGCTGCGGCTGACCGACGAGGTCGGCGATCTCGGGCAAGTCGGCCGCCTCGGCGGCGACGAGTTCCAGGTCGTCGTGCCCGCGATGTCGTCCGAGCCCGAGCTTTCGAAGTTGGCGCAGGGCATCATCGAAAGCCTTTCGCGACCCTACACGATCAGCGGGACTGCCGTGTCGATCGGCGCGTCGATCGGCATCGTCACCTCCGATTATGACGACCGCACTTCCGACGATCTGATGCGCGACGCGGACCTCGCGCTTTACGTGGCCAAGGCCGCGGGAAAGGGCTGCTTCCGCTTCTTCGCGCCGGAGATGCACGAAGCCGCGCGCGAGCGGCAGCTGATGGAATCGGACCTCCGCGTTGCGCTCGAGAAGAACCAGTTGTGGTTGGCGTATCAGCCCTGCGTCGATGCCTCGAGCGAGGCGGTCACCGGGTTCGAGGCACTGATCCGCTGGGACCACCCCGAACATGGGGCGGTGAGCCCAGTACAGTTCATCCCACTGGCCGAAGAAATTGGCCTCATCGACGAAATCGGCGAATGGGTGCTTCGAACCGCCTGCGCCGAGGCGGCCAAATGGCCGTCCAACGTGTCGGTCGCGGTCAACCTTTCGCCCATCCAGTTCAAGTCGCACGCGCTACCAACGGTCGTTCGGATGGTGCTCGGCGAAACCGGCCTTCCCGCCAAGCGCCTGGAGCTCGAGATTACCGAAGGCGTGTTCCTCAGCAACGACGAGCACGTCCACGACATGATCGGCAGCCTGAAGGCAATCGGCCTGAAGCTCGCGCTCGACGACTTCGGCACCGGCTATTCGAGCCTCAGCTATCTGCAGCGCGTCCCGTTCGACAAGATCAAGATCGACCGCTCGTTTGTCAGCGGCGCTTCCGATCCCGAGAGCCGCAACGCCGCGCTGATTCGGGCGATGGTCGGGCTCGCGTCCGATCTCCACATGCAAACCACCGCCGAGGGCGTCGAGACGCAGGAGGAACTGCTGCTTGTCCGCAACCTCGGCTGCTCGCTGATCCAGGGTTACATTTTCGGCAAGCCGATGCCGGCCGAGGACGCGCGGGCGCTCGCGGCAAAAGGCTCGGCGGCGCTGCCCGCGCAGCTTCCAGCGCGCGAGCCGCGGATGCGGATCATCCGCGCGACCTTGCTCCATTACGAAGGTCAGGTGCGCGGCGCGCGCCTGCGCAACATCTCCAGCGGCGGAGCGCTGGTCGAAAGCCGCGAGGAGGTCCCGGTCGGCGCCGAGATCCAGCTCGACTTCGCGGCCGGCGGCCTAATCGACGCGACCGTGGTGTGGACCAAGGGCACGCAATTCGGATGCCAGTTCAAGGACAAGTTCAACCTCAGGCTGCTCCAGCCGGCCAAGACGACGGCCAAGCCGAGCAACGTCATGACGCCGAACTATCTGGCGGCGGGGGACGCGGCGTCGGGCAAGTGACGCGGCGCCTAGCCGCTGGAATTAGACCGCTGGCGCTTCCTGCGCCGCCTCTTTCTCTTTCTCTTTCGCTGCGGCGGGCGCCTCGGCTCCGACCAGATTATCGAACAGGGCGCGGTAGTGGATCATCGCCTGGCGAAGATCTTCCGTGGACGCGTGGCCATCCTCATGCCGCACCGCGATCTCATGGCCGGCGCGATAATGTTCGACGACCCCGGGGTGATCGACCGAGATATCTCCGGCGCGCTGCTCGAAATCGCTGACCGGATAGCCGCGCGCCTTCATCACCTCGGCGAGCAGCGCGTCGGCGAAGGCGAGCGCTTGCGGCGGGTCGTCGACGAAGCGCGACTGGACGTCGGTCCAGCGGTCGCCGAAGCGCTGCCGCTCCGCCGAATCGAGCGGGCGAATGTCGAGCTTCGCGACCCGCTTCTCGCGCTCGGCGAGCTCGGCTTCGGCTTTGGTGCGGTTTCCTGTGGTCTCGAGAGCGTGCTCATATTCACGGCCGAAGTGGGACTTCAAATGCTCCGAACGGCGGCGGCGCGAGATCAGGAATGCGGCGACCATAACCGCGACGACGGCGACTGCGATCACGATCAAAATGGACTGGTTCATCTCTCGTCCTCCACTTGTTTCGAGCGACAACGAACAAAAAGGCAATTGAGGCGCAACTGCGCTTTGCCGAAGATTCTGCTACGCTGCGGCCAATGAACTGGCGGCGCATCATTCTGCTCCTGGCGATCGGCATTGCGATCGGGGTGATCGTTTCGTTTCGCTCCAGCTGGTAGGCTGCGCGTTGTCCTGAGCGTCCAGCATTGCGCGCCGTTTTATTTGCGTTAGCGTGCGACCCCGGGGGGGTCAGCCGCATGCATTTCCATCTGCCCAAACCGCTGCACGGCTGGCGCCAGTTCGCCGGCGAGGTGGGCATCATCGTGATCGGCGTGCTCATCGCGCTTGGGGCCGAGCAGGTGGTGTCGGCGGCGCATCAGCGCCAGCAGGCAGCCGAGGCCGACTCCATCATCCGCAGCGAGCTCGACCTCAACCTCGGCAGGTTGAAGTCGCGAATGGACATCCGCTCGTGCGTCGGCCGGCGAATCGAGGAGATCCAGGCCATTCACGACAAGGCCGCCGATGAACCGAGCATCGTCACGCCGAGCTGGATCGGGCGGCCGCAATATTGGACCTTTCTCAGCGCGCGGTGGGATGCCGAATCCCAGGCTGGACGAACAGCGCTGATCAATCAGGCCAAGCTTGCGGAATACGGCATGATGTAAGCCAAGATGCGGGACCTGCTGAACGAAATGACATGGGAGCAGAGCGACTGGGCCAAGCTTCGAACGCTCGAGCACGTCCGTCGGCTGGAGCCCTCCGCAGCGTTCGAATTGAACCAAACGCTCCAGGACGCGCGCTATCGCAACTGGCGCCTCGCGCTCGTTTCCAGCCAATTGTTCCAACAGGCGAGCGGATTGCAACTCCACGCCAGCCGCAACACGACCCCGGCATCCGCGGCCGTGTGCCTGCCGATCACCACGACCCGCGCGGAGGCGAATCGCAAAAGCGTCTGGCCGTTCGGGGAGCCGTGATCGATGCACGTCCACCTGCCCAAACCGCTGCACGGCTGGCGCGCGTAGGCGATGAACCCGTTCGAATTCATCATCCTGTTCTTCTCGTTCATCTATACGCTTGCGCTGACCCACCTGCTGTTCGCGTGGACGTGGATGGTGCGGCACCGGCGTCAGCTCGTTTTCTCGTGGCCGCACCTGCTGTGGATGCTCGTCGCGCTCGGCAATCTGGCGGCGAACTGGATCAGCCTGTGGGACTTCCGAAGCGAGGGCAGCCTGTCGCTCGGAACGATTGCCATCGGGTTCCTGCTGGTGATCGTCAACTACGCACTTTGCGCGCTGGTCAGCCCCGATTTCGAAGGCGGCGAGACGTATGACCTGAAGCGCTTTCACGAGTGCGAAGGGCCGACCTACATCGGCGTCTGGTGATCGCATCCATCGCCGTGAATTTCCTCGCCGGGGCAGCGCTCGACATCTCGAATTGGGCCAACGAGAACAATCTCGTGATCGCCTTTTTGGTGCCGGTCGTGGTTGCGTTGTTCGTCAAACGCGCCTGGGCACAAGTGCTCGCGCCGGCAGCGCTGATCGCGGGCGTGATCGCTTATGCAATCATCTATTATCCGACCCTGACGCGGTAGCATTGGCGCGCGCGCCTTTGACTTAGCCGTCCATTCGTGATTGCTTGCACTTTCCAGGCCGGGGGGTGGTTATGAAACTGGCTATCGGCGTTATCGGGGTCCTGTGGCTGCTGTGCGGTCTCGCCGCCGCGTCGTGGCTCCACGATCACAGCTACAAGACCATCGCGCTGGGGCCGATCAGCCTGGCCGACGCCTATAACGAAAACCCGCCGAATTATCCGGGGCCGAATTAGCGGCATCGCTGAGCGCTGTGCTGTGGGGTCAAGCCCTCCCCCTGTGCGGAGGGTTGGGAGGGGGCGCGGACGAGGCGGCTTCAGCCGGCTGGTCCTCAGACAAGTGAGTCTCTTCGGCCGCAGACGCGGCCGGCCCCCCACCTCGATCCTCCCCCACGAGGGGGGAGGTGTTTTTCTGTCAGGCGAAGGCGTGAAGGCGCAAGATTGCCGTCTTGCGCTTTCCTTTCGGCAATGAGGCGTTAGGTTTTGCTCGCAACGGCATCGCCTATTTTCTCAAGGACAAGAACGAGAATGGCAAGGCGATCTTTCAGGTCAAATCACGACCCGGCAACCTTGGCGATCTCGCCACGCTCAACAGCGACCGATTGCGCGAGAAGGCCGACTCCGGATTTCTGATCTGCACGTCGTTTCCTTGCGCTGGTTCCCATTTATTCCCCCCGACAGCCAAAGCGGTTAGGCTGTTCGAAACGGGTGAGGGGCCGCCGGGCATGTTCAGGCTGTTGAAGCTGAAACCGCCGCATGGCTGGAACACGGTCGCGTGGGACCTGGCGATCGTCACTCTCGGCGTGCTCGTCGCGCTTGGAGCGCAGCAGCTGGTCGATGAACTCCATTGGCGAGGCGAGGTTGCCGATTTCCGCAACGCCGTGAGTACCGAAATCGGCAACGATCTTGCCACCTACACTTACCGCAAGGAGGAAAATCCCTGCATCGTGGCTCGACTTGACGAGCTCCAGCACTGGCTCGATGGCTGGCGCGCTGGCCGGCCGTCGAAGCTCATTGGGCCGATCGGCATACCGGACTCGCTGGTGGTTCGAACCGGCGTTTGGGACAGCCGGGATGCCGGGACAATGTCGCACATGCCGCTGTCGGAGAAGCTGGGGTATAGCGGCCTCTACACCGAATTCGCGAATAACGAGGTTCATCGCCTCGACGAGCGCGCGACGTGGATCGAGCTCGCCAGTTACGACGGAGCGACCGAGCTCGACCACCAGGACCTCATGCGCCTGCAGGGGCTGATCACCCGGGCGAGGCTGCGGCTCTACCGGATGACCTCCAATTTCGGGCGGTTCGCGAAGCGCGCCGCCGCTTTGGGCCTCAAACCGGTGCCCGATCCGACCTGGCCGGCGACGGAGGTCAAAATCTGCCGCCCGATCCTGGCCGTCAGCGCGGCTTAGGCCGCTCGACCGCCCCTCACCCCGCTCGCGCTTCGCGCGAGTCGCCCCTCTCCTGCTGCTGCGCGGGGAGAGGGGCTAAGCGTCGATCGCGTCCTCATCCACCGCCGCCGCGCTGTTCTGGATGAACTCGAACCGGAGCGCCGGGTCGCGGCCCATCAGGCGCTCGACGATGTCCCGCGCGGCCTGACGCTCCTCATACGGCCCCGGCAGCGTCACCTTGAGCATGGACCGGGTTTTCGGATCCATGGTGGTTTCCTTGAGCTGGTTGGGGTTCATTTCGCCGAGGCCCTTGAAGCGGCTGACCTCGACCTTCTTGCCCTTGAACTCGGCCGCTTCGAGCTCGGCGCGGTGGGCGTCGTCGCGGGCGTAGAGGGTCTTGGCGCCCGAGCTCAGGCGGTAGAGCGGCGGTTGGGCGATGAAGAGGTGGCCGCGGCGCACCAGTTCGGGCATTTCCTGGAAGAAGAAGGTCATCAGCAAGGTCGCGATGTGGGCGCCATCGACGTCGGCGTCGGTCATGATGATGATGCGTTCGTAACGCAGCGCATCCTCGGCCCATTGCTCGCGGATGCCGCAGCCGAGCGCCTGCTGGAGATCGGAGATTTCGGCGTTGGCGCGGATCTTGTCGGCGGTGGCGGAGGCGACGTTGAGGATCTTGCCGCGGATGGGCAAGATCGCCTGCGTCTTGCGGTTGCGTGCCTGCTTGGCCGAGCCGCCCGCGCTGTCGCCCTCGACGATGAACAATTCGGTACCGGCGGGGGCGTCCGACGAGCAGTCGGTGAGCTTGC
>JBDTXI010000019.1:0-8182 GCA_040006255.1 Sphingomicrobium sp. | reverse complement strand
CGGTCGCCCATGGCTCCTCGCCCTTGTCGATCCCGCCCTGCGGCATCTGCCACGCGTCGTCGGTGTTATCGATACGGGCGCCGACCCACACCCTGCCCTTGGCGTTCAGGAGCATCACGCCGACCCCGCGGCGGTAGGGAAGGCCGTCGTTGTTCATGAGACTTTCTTCAAGACTTCGCTGACAGCTCGCGCTGCAATTCGCGGATCGGCTGGGACAGGGTGTCGACATTGGCCAGATAGGTCGCAACGGCCGCCATGTGCCAGCGGAGTTCGCCCACCAAGTCTGGCCGCGCCCGCAGGGCGGCAGCGGTTGCCGCCGCCGCTTTCGGTTCGATCTTCAATGGGCAGCCGGTCGGCAGCGTGACCAGAATAACCCCTTCCTTCCCCATTATGTTGCGATCACCGCATTCCTCGCGGATCGCATCCTGGAGTTCGATCGGAATGACGTGGCGGACCTGTTCTCGATAGGGCGTCGCAACCGCCTTGAATTCGACTGGGGAATAATCGGACGTCAGCATAATTTCCATGTTCCGCCGGATTTTTGGATCGTCGAGGTTGCGCAATTGCTCGCCACCGAAGGTCAGCGACCAGCTGTCCGGATTGATCCCGATGCCATTGACCTGGCTCGCCTGGTAAGCTGCGATTACGAACTGCTCGTCACTGATGCCGGGATCACCGTTCCATCCCCGAAGCGCCTGGTCGCCGTAGCGTCGCGTCGTCGCGAAATAGATTTTCACCTGGTCGAAGAATTCGATCTGGCTGCGCAATTCGGGGACGAGCTGTACGAGCATCCGCTGCGCTGCCGCCTTGTCCGAGCGCTCTTGATTCCAGTTGGCGACCTGGGTGCCAACGAACACGCCGACGATCACGATCACCAGCTCGATCGCGATCGCGGTCCAGTTCTGGGTGCGCAAATTGGCGGTCAGTCGGCGCAGGATCATCGCATCCCCCTAGCGGCATAGTGCCCGGTCGCTCTGGCAATGGAAAGAAGCCGCAAGTTGCAGCGACGAAGATGGTGGCGAAACACCACTTAGCCGCTTAGATTGCGCCCATGGCCACCGCCACTCATCTCGTCACCGAAAAGGAAGCGACTGCGCATCCAATGCTGGAAGCGGTTGTCGTCCGCTTTGCCGGGGACAGCGGCGATGGAATGCAGCTGACGGGCGGGCAGTTCACGCTCTCGACCGCGCTCGCCGGCAACGACCTCGCGACCTTCCCTGACTTTCCCGCCGAAATCCGCGCGCCGCAGGGCACGACGTTCGGGGTCTCCGCCTTCCAGATCAACTTCGGCTCGGCGGCGATCGAGACCGCGGGCGACCAGCCCGATGTCCTCATCGCGATGAACCCGGCGGCGCTGAAGGTGAATGCCGACCAGCTGCGCGACGGCGGACTGATCATCGCCGACGAGGGCGAGTTCACCGCGCGCAACCTCACCAAGGCTGGCTACGAGCATAACCCGCTCGAGGACGGCAGCCTCGCGCGCTGGCAGGTCGTCCATTTCAACATCTCGCAGCTGACGCTCGACGCCGTGAAGCCGTTCGGCCTTGGCAACAAGGAAGCGCTGCGCTGCAAGAACATGTGGACGCTGGGCCTTGCGCTGTGGATGTTCGACCGCGACCGCCAGCCGATCGTCGACTGGGTAAAGGCCAAGTTCGCCAAGGCGCCCGAGCTCGCCGAAGCCAATATCGCGGCGCTCAACGCCGGCCACGCTTACGGCGAGACGGCCGAGATGGGCGCGCCGTTCAAGCAGCACCATATCGCGCCCGCGCCGGCCGAGCCGGGCCTGTACCGCACCGTCACCGGCGCCGAGGCGCTGGCTCTGGGGCTGGTCGCGGGCTGCCAGCTCGCGGGCTTGAACATGTTCTTCGGTTCCTACCCGATCACTCCGGCGAGCCCGCTGCTGCATCACCTCGCGCGTCTCAAGGAGTTCGGGATCACGACCTTCCAGGCGGAGGACGAGATCGCGGCCATCTGCGCCGCCCTCGGCGCGAGCTATGCGGGGCAGCTCGGGATCACCTCGTCGTCGGGTCCCGGAATTGCGCTCAAGACCGAGGCGGTCGGGCTGGCGGTGATGACCGAGTTGCCGTTGATCGTCGTCAATTCGCAGCGCGGCGGGCCTTCGACGGGCTTGCCGACCAAGACCGAGCAGTCCGACCTCTACCAGGCGGTCTACGGCCGCAATGCCGACTCGCCCGTCCCGGTGATCTCCGCCCGTTCGCCGGCGGACGCGTTCGAGTGCGCGATCGAGGCGTGCCGCATCGCGACCCATTACATGACGCCCGTCATGCTGCTTACAGACGGCTATATCGCCAACGCCGCCGAGCCGTGGCGAGTGCCGGACATGAGCGGCTATGCGCCATTCCCGGTCGCCTTCTTCGCCACGCCTCCGGCCGAAGGGCAGGCGGTGATGCCCTACTCGCGTGGTGACGGGCTCGCGCGTCCGTGGATCAAGCCGGGCACGCCTGGGCTGGAGCACCGCATCGGCGGCATCGAGAAGCAGCCCGGCACCGGCAATATCGACTATTCGCCTGCGGCCCACCAGGAGATGACCGAGACCCGCGCCGCCAAGGTGCTGGGGGTCGCGAACTCGATCCCCGATCAGGAGGTATGCCTCGGCCGCGAAGGGGCCGAACTGGCGGTGGTCGGCTGGGGCTCGACCTTCGGCCCCATTCACCAGGCGGTGCGCCGCGCGATCGCCAACGGTCAGGACGTCGCCCACGTCCACGTTCGGCACATCTGGCCGATGCCGAAGAATATGTCTGTCCTATTGAAGGGCTTCAGGCATATCCTCGTGCCGGAGATGAACATGGGACAGTTGAAGACACTGCTGCGGGACCAGTTCCTGGTCGACGCGAAATCGCTGACGAAAGTCAGCGGGCACCCCTTCCGCATCGCGGAAATCGAGGCCGCGATCGACGCAGCGCTCGCCGCGGACTCGCGTGCGCGCTCGTAAGCCTGCTGCGTTTGGAGCGTTTCGAATGAAGCAACTCAACGTCTGGCCGATGCTGATGATGCTGATCGTCATCATTTTCCTGGTTATATGGCTGAGGCCCCACGGATGAACGAGATCTCGCCCATCGCGACCACCACCGCCAAGGACTGGGCGAGCGACCAGGAAGTGCGGTGGTGCCCGGGCTGCGGCGATTATGCGGTGCTGAAGGCCGTGCAGCGGACCATGCCGGACCTCGGCGTCGCGCGGGAAAAGACGGTGTTCATTTCGGGCATCGGCTGCTCGAGCCGCTTCCCCTATTACATGGCGACATACGGCTTTCACACCATCCACGGCCGCGCTCCCGCGTTCGCCACCGGCGTGAAGCTCGCCAATCCCGAGCTCGACGTGTGGATCATCACCGGCGACGGCGACGCGCTGTCGATCGGCGGCAATCACACGATGCACGTCCTGCGCCGCAACCTCGATTGCCAGATCCTGCTGTTCAACAACGAGATCTACGGCCTCACCAAGGGCCAATATTCGCCGACCAGCCGCATCGGCACGCGCAGCCCCTCGACCCCGTTCGGATCGGTCGACCGGCCGGTGAACCCGTGCGCCTTCGCGCTCGGCGCCAATGCTCGCTTCGTCGCGCGCGGGATCGACGTGCACAAGAATCTGCCTGAGGTGCTCAAGGCGGCACACGCCCACCGCGGCGCGAGCTTCGTCGAAATCTACCAGAATTGCGTCGTCTACAATGATGACGTCTTCGCCTCCTTTACCGAGCGCAACGTGGCGGCCGAGAAGCAGCTGTGGCTGAAAGCTGGCGAAAAGATGCTCTTCGCGGGGGGCGGCAAGGGCATCGCGCTCGATACCGAACGGCTATGCCTGAAGGTGGTGGACGGCGACGACCCGTCGGTGCTGATCCACGACCCGAAGAACCGCTCGATCGCCCATATGCTGGTCGAGCTGCCGAACGAAGGCTTCCCGATGGCGCTCGGCGTGATTTACGAAGACCCGCGCCCGACCTTCGAATCCGCGGTGATCGAACAGAACCGGGCCGTCGCCAAAGGCAAGACCCCCGACCTCCAGGCGCTCGTTTCCAAGGGCCAGACCTGGATGGTCGAAAAGGAGCCGCACTCGCTTTGATTCGCGGCTGCTGATTTGGACAACATCACCCACAGTTTGGCCGGCGCGCTGCTCGGCGAGATGGGGCTTAAACGGCGTTCGCGCTTTGCCTTTGCCGCCTGCCTGCTCGGCGCCAATGCCCCCGACATCGATGTGTTCGCGCCGCTGGTGCTGCCCGTCGACGGCATCGAATTCCACCGCGGACCGCTGCACGCCATCTTCGCCTGGCCGATCCTCGCGGCGGCGGTCGTCGCAATCCTGTGGCTCGTCGATCGGCTGAAGCCGCGGGGACCGGACGCGCTGGAGTTTCGAGCCGGTCCGTTGTTCGTCGTCGCCTTCCTCGCCGTGCTCACGCACCCGTTTCTTGACTGGCTGACGACCTACGCCATCGCCATCTTCGCGCCGCTGAGTCCGCGCTGGTATTCCGGCAACGCCATCTTCATCGTCGACTGGGTCTATTGGTTGCTGATGATCGCCGGGATCGGGTGGTCGGCGATGCACTACCGGCGGCGGTCGCCGAATCCGGGCCGCCCGGCGCGGATCGCGGGCGTGCTCATGCTCGGCTACATCTGCTTCAACCTGGGCGAGAGCGCGCAGGTGGAGGGCCGCGCAGCGCAATTGCTTCGTCGCCAGGGGATCGAGCCGACGCTGGTCGTCGCCGGACCGCCGCCGCTCGCTTTTTGGGAACGAACGATCGAATGGCGCAGCACCGATCGCTTCGGCAGCGGAACCTTCGATTTCACGTCCGGACTGAAACTTGACCCTGGGAGCGAGCCGCTCGGCCTCAACGACCCGCAGCTTGCCCTCGCCATGGGCACGCAACGCCACGTACGGTCCTTCCTAATCTGGTCGCGGATGCCGATCGTCGTGCGGGTCGATGGAAGAAAATATCTCTCGGACCAGCGCTTCTACGGACCGCTTCGATCCGGCTCGGTTCCGGGCTCCATTCGCCGCTTCTTTGGCCGCCACGCCTTCCTCATCCCGCTCGACAATCGCTAGATGACTTCATAACTGCAACGTCATGAGCACGCGCGGCGAGCATCTGGTGCGCGCGGACCGGGGTTTCGCGACCGGCGGCGGCACGCTCGCGTGGTGGATCTCGCCAGCTCGCGGCCGCCTCATCGCCGAACTGGACAAGCGCATCGAGCGCGGCGGGCTTGAGGCGACGGTGCCCGACGGGACCCGGTACCGCCTCGGTTTCCGCGCGCCCGGTCCAAGCGCCAGCGTTCACATCTCGAGCTGGATGGCGCCGGTTCGCCTCGCGACGTCCGGATCGGTCGGGTGGTACAAGGCGTGGACGCTGGGCGAATGGTCGAGCCCGGATCCGGTCGCGCTGTTCGAATTGTTCGCGGCCAACGCCGTCCCTCTTGGCAATACCGGGCGTGCGAAGGGCGTATTCCGCCTCGTCAACGCGCTCGCCCATCGCCTGCGCGACAACGCGCCGCGCAACGCCCGCGCCAACATCGCCGCCCACTACGACCTCGGCAACGATTTCTATTCGGCGTGGCTAGACGAGACGATGACTTACAGCTGCGCCCGCTTTGCTTCGCCCGGCGATAGCCTGGAGGATGCCCAGCGGCGCAAGATCGGGGTCCTGCTTGACCGGCTCAACCTCGCCCCCGGGCAGCGGCTGCTCGAGATTGGCTGCGGTTGGGGAAGCCTGGCGATCGAGGCGGCGAAGCGCGGCGCCCACGTGGTCGGCCTCACTTTATCCACGGAGCAGAAGGCGTGGGCCGACGCGAAGATCGCGGGCGCCGGGCTTGCCGACCGAGTCGAAATCCGCCTCCAGGATTATCGCGACACCGCCGAGCAATTCGATGCCATCGCGTCGGTCGAGATGGTCGAAGCCGTCGGCCTGCGCTGGTGGGGCGCGTATCTCGACTCGGTCGCGCGCAACCTCAAGGCCGGCGGCCGTGCTGCGCTGCAGTACATCAGCATCCGCCACGAATTGTTCGATTCCTATGCGCGCAGTCCCGATTTCATCCAGACCTACATTTTTCCCGGCGGGATCCTGCTCGACGAGCCGCGGTTCGCGGCGCTGGCGCGGGAGCGTGGGCTGAGGTGGGACGACCGCCTAGGCTTCGGGCCCGATTACGCCGAGACGCTCAGGCGTTGGCTTGAGCGCTACAATCTGGCAGTCGCGCGCGGCGAGCTCGACGGCTTCGGCGAGGCCTTCCACGACCTCTGGCGCTATTACCTGATGTATTGCGAAGGCGGGTTCCGCGGCGGTGCCATCGATGTCGCGCAGGTGACGATGGTTCGCGCCCCTTGATTATTCCGTCACGAGCACGCTCAACTTCGACGGCATTACGCCCTAAGCGCGCTGCCCTGACCGATCAGGCGTTCAACCGCACTTTCTCTCCGGTCGGGACGTCCGCCAATACTCGCTGGACAATGGCGTCGGCGACGACCTCGGGCGCCTTGACGCTCTCCGGCTCCTCTCCCGGAAAGGCGAGCGCGCGCATCCGCGTGCGGGTCGCACCCGGGTCGACGACATGGACCCGGATGCGGTTGGTGAAGCCGGTCTCGTCGGCATAGGCGCCAAGCAGGGTCTCGAGCGCCGCCTTGGACGACCCGTAGGCGCCCCAGAATGCGCGCGGCTCGGCGCCGACCGATGACGTGATCGCGAGGACGTCGGCCCGCTCGGCCTTGCGCAGCAGCGGATCGAAGGCGGCGATCAGCGCCTGGTTGGCAAGCAGGTTGATGCTTAACAGCCGCGCATATTCCTTGGGGTCGATGTCCTGCACCGGAGTCAACGATCCGAGCATCGCGGCGTTGAGGACGAGGACTTCGAGCGACTTCCACCGTTCCCCAACCGCGACGGCGAGCTTGCCGATCGATTCGCCCTCGGTGAGGTCGAGCGGTGCAATGGTCGCGCTACCGCCGGCCGCGTGGATGCGGTCCTCCACTTCCTCCAGTGCCGTGCCGGTCCGGGCGACGAGAATCACATGCGCCCCGGCTGCAGCAAGCGCCTCCGCCGTGGCCGCGCCAATGCCGCGGCTTGCGCCGGTCACCAGCGCGAGCTTGCCGGAAAGCGGTTTCGAATCGGTCATGGGGGCCGCCTCTAGCGGCTTAGCGGCTCGCCACCAAAGACAGCGGAACGCCGCGGTCGTTTTCGGTCACGTCGGTCAGGCTGGTCGGATATTCGCCGGTAAAGCAGGCATCGCAGCGCTGCGGCAAAGCGTTGTTCCGCTCTTCGCCGACTGCGCGGTACAGTCCCTCGATCGAGATGAAGGCGAGGCTGTCCGCGTTGATATAGTCGCGCATCTGCTCGACGTTCATCTGCGCCGCGAGCAGCTTGGCGCGTTCGGGCGTGTCGACGCCATAGAAACAGCTATGCTTGGTCGGGGGCGAGGCGATGCGCATGTGCACTTCGCGAGCGCCGGCGTCGCGCATCATCTGGACGATCTTGACGCTGGTGGTGCCGCGAACGATCGAATCGTCGATCAGCACGATCCGCTTGCCGTTGACCAAAGCCGAATTGGCGTTGTGCTTCAGCTTGACGCCAAGGTGCCGCACTTCCTGGCTCGGCTGGATGAAGGTGCGCCCGACGTAGTGCGAGCGAATGATCCCGAGCTCGAACGGAATCCCTGATTCCTGGCTGAAGCCGATCGCCGCGGGCACGCCGCTGTCGGGCACTGGCACGACATAATCGGCGTCGACCGGCGCTTCGCGCGACAGCTCGGCGCCGATGTTCTTGCGCACTTCGTATACTGAAATGCCGTCGGCGATGCTGTCCGGCCGCGAGAAATAGACGTGCTCGAAGATGCACGGCCGCGGCGCGGCTTTCTCGAACGGACGGAAGGAGCGAATGCCGCCATCGTTGACCAGCACCAGCTCGCCCGGCTCGACGTCGCGGAGAAAGCTCGCGCCAATCACGTCGAGCGCGACCGTCTCGGAGGCAAAGATCGTGGCTTCGCCGAGCTTGCCCATCACCAGCGGCCGAATGCCGAGCGGATCGCGGCAGGCGATCAGCCCTTCATCGGTCAGCACCACCAGCGAATAAGCCCCCTCGACCTGTTTGAGGGCGTCGGTCAGCCGGTCGAGCGTCGTCGTGAAACCCGACGTCGCGACGAGGTGGATGATGACCTCGGTATCGCTGGTCGACTGGAAGATCGAGCCGCG
>JBDTXI010000018.1:0-4079 GCA_040006255.1 Sphingomicrobium sp. | reverse complement strand
GCGCGGTAGATCAGCAGCGCAGAGGCATCGACCGCAACCGCCATGTCGGCGAGCTTCGCCTGGGTCACCGCATTGTCGGCGAGCGTGCCGCTGCCGAGCCGCCGCGACCTGGCGAACGACAGCGCTTCGTCGAGCGCGCGCCGGGCGAAGCCGAGCGCCGCGGCGCCGACCGTGACGCGGAACAGGTTGAGCGTTTCCATGCCAATGCGGAACCCTTCGCCGGGCTCGCCGATGATCGCGTCGGCGGGGATGCGCACCTTGTCGTATTGCAAACGCGCCAGCGGGTGCGGCGCAACCACCTCGATCCGCTCGGCGACAGTCACCGATTCCGCGGGAACGATGAAGGCCGACAGCCCGCGCGCGCCTTCGCCCTCGCCGGTGCGTGCGAAGGTCACGTAGAAGTCGGCGATCCCGCCGTTGGAAATGTAGGTCTTCTCGCCGACCAGAACCCATTCGTTGCCATCGCGCATCGCCGAGGTCCGGATGTTGGCCGCGTCCGACCCGCACGCCGGTTCGGTCATGGCGAAGGCGGCGATGGCTTCGCCGCTGGCGACTCGCGGCAACCACGCCCGCTTTTGCTCGATCGTTCCGAACAGGCTGATCGCGCCCGAGCCGAGCCCCTGCATGGCGAACGCGAAATCGGCGATTCCACTGTGGTAGGCGAGCGTCTCGCGCGCGATGGCGAGGCTGCGGACATCGGGGCGCGCGTCGCCGCTGGTGACGCACAGCTTGAGGAACCCGGCCGCGCCCAGCTCGCGAACCAGCGTGCGGCATTCGGCGTCGAGGTCGTCGGCATAGCGCCCGCGCAGATTGTCCGCGCACCACGCCCCGATACCGCGCGCCAGCTCCCGGTGACGCTGCTCGAAGAACGGCCAGGACAGGAACGTGCGGTCGCTCACCCCGTCACCGTCACCCCCGCGAAAGCGGGGGCACCGCTGCCTTTGCGGCGCAGGAGAGATCGAAGCGGGATTCCCGCTTTCGCGGGAATGACGGGGTGAGTTTCAGTCACCCTGGAACTCCGGCGTCTTCTTCGCCGCGAAAGCTTCGTAGGCGCGCTTGAAATCCATGGTTTCCATGCAATGCGCTTGCGCCCGCGCCTCCATCTCGATCGCTTCCTCGATCGACACGTGCCACTCGGCGTCGAGCTGCCGCTTGGTCACCGCGTGGGCGATGTTCGGGCCCCGCGCCAGCTCACCCGCGAGCGCCTGGGCGTCGGCGAGAACATCGTCGCTGAGGCGGTTCCAGAAGCCCCAGGCGAAGCCCTCGTCGGCGCTCATGCCGCGCCCGGTGAACAGCAGCTCGGCCGCGCGCCCGTGGCCGATGATCCGGGGCAAAATCGCGCACGCGCCCATGTCCGCGCCCGACAGGCCGACGCGCGTGAACAGGAATGCGGTCTTGGCGTTCGGCGCTGCAAGCCGAAGGTCGCTGGCCATCGCGAGGATCGCGCCCGCGCCGGCGCACACTCCTTCGACCGCGGCGACGATCGGCTGCGGACAGGCGCGCATCGCCCGCACCAGGTCGCCGGTCATACGCGTGAAGCCGAGCAGCCCGTCGCGGTCCATCCTGGTCAGCGGCCCGATGATCTCGTGTACATCGCCGCCCGAACAGAAATTGCCGCCGGCGCCGGTGATCACGACGCCTTTGACTCGATAATCGGCATCGAGGGCGCGGAACGTATCGCGCAGCTCGTCATAGCTTTCGAGCGTCAGCGGATTCTTGCGCTCGGGCCGGTTGAGCGTGATCGTCGCCACCCCGTCGGCGAAGTCCCACAGGAAATGCCGCGGAGCGAACGCTGGAGCGTCGAAGCTCACGCGCTGGTGCCCCCGTCGATGGTCACTGCCGCGCCGTTGATGTCGCGGGAAAGCGGCAGGCACAGCGTGGCGATGATGTTGCCGATTGCCCGCGGATCGACCAGCCGGCCGCTGGCGTTCATGTTGGTGATGATGTCGCGCGACTGGTCTTCGCTTCGGCCCGTAATCTGCGACACCCGGGCGACCGACTGGTCGGTCATCGGCGTGTCGACGTAGCCCGGGCAGACCGCGTTCACGGTCAGGTTGGTCTTGGCATATTCGGCGGCGAGGCTGCGCATCAGCCCGAGCAGCCCGTGCTTCGACGCCGCATAATGCGCCGCGTAGGGCACGCCGCGAAGGCTCGCGACCGAAGCGACGAACACGATCCGTCCACTGTCGCTGGCCATCAGGTCGGGCAGCGCCGCCTGCGCACAATCGAACGCGGCGGTCAGGTTCACGGCGATGATGCGGTCCCAGCTCTCGCGCGTCATCTTGTGGAACGGCGCGCTCTCGGCGATCCCGGCATTGACGATCAGCAACTCGATCGGCCCGTTGCGCGCGCGGGCTTCGTCGAACGCGTTGCGGATCTGCTCGCGGTCGGTGACGTCGCAGCCGATGGCGGCGCCGCCGACATCCCCGGCCGCGGCAAGCAGCGGCTCCATTCGGCGGCCAAGCAGCGAAACCTTCGCTCCCGCCGCATGCAGATGCGTTGCGGCCGCGGCGCCGATTCCGGTTCCGCCGCCGGTGATCAGCGCGTGGCGGCCGTCGAGCCTGTCGCTCCCCTGCATCGCTTGAGCATTGGCCGAACGCCCTTGGCGTGGCAAGGCGCGGCCGCATGAAGCTCGCCATTCTGCAAACAGGCACGCCGCCCGGCGATCTCGAAGCCAAGTTCGGCAATTACCGGTCGATGTTCGCCCGCCTGCTTGGGCCGGAGTTCCAGATCGAGACCTTCGACGTCGAGGCCGGCGAATTGCCTGCCGGCCCAGCGTCGCATGGCGCTTACCTAATCACCGGCTCGCCCGCGGGAGTCTACGACCCGCTGCCGTGGATCGCGCCCTTGTCCGATTTCATCCGGGCTGCGGACACCGGCAAGATGGTCGGGGTGTGCTTCGGCCACCAGATCATGGCCGAGGCGCTCGGCGGGCATGTGGTCAAGTCGGAAAAAGGCTGGGGCGCCGGGCTGCAATATTATGCCGTCGTCGGAACCGAGCCGTGGATCGACTCGGCCGCCGAAGTCGCGGTCCCCGCTTCGCACCAGGACCAGGTCGTGGTCCAGCCACCCAACACGGCGATCGTCGCCTCGTCGGCCTTTACGGAGTTCGCCGCCCTCGCCTGGACCGACCGCCTGGCGATTTCCTTCCAGTTTCACCCCGAATTCTCGCCCGCTTTCGCCCAGGCGCTGATCGAGATGCGCTACGACGTCGTGCTCGATCCCGACGCCGCGATCGCGTCGCTCGAAGCGCCCAACGACAATGAACGCGTCGGCGGTTGGATACGGCGCTTCCTGGAGGCATAGGCGGAAAATCTCCTCTCCCGGTTTTCCGGGGGTGGGGGACCCCTCCCCTCGAAAACGAGAGGAGGATAGTTGGGAGAAATTATGAAGACCCGCGCCGCCGTTGCCTTTGCGCCCAAGCAGCCGCTGGAGATCGTGGAAGTCGATCTCGACGGACCCAGGAAAGGCGAAGTGCTGGTCGAGATCATGGCGACCGGCATCTGCCACACCGACGCCTACACGCTCGACGGTCTCGACAGCGAAGGCTTGTTCCCCTCGATCCTCGGCCACGAAGGCGCGGGCATCGTTCGCGAGGTCGGCCCTGGCGTCACCAGCGTGAAACCCGGCGATCACGTCATCCCGCTGTACACGCCCGAATGCCGCCAGTGTAAGTCGTGCCTCAGCGGCAAGACCAATCTCTGCACCGCGATCCGCGCCACCCAGGGCAAGGGCGTGATGCCCGACGGCACCAGCCGCTTCAGCCACAAGGGCGAGACCATCTTCCATTACATGGGCTGCTCGACCTTTTCGAACTTCACCGTGCTGCCCGAGATCGCGGTCGCGAAAATCCGCGAGGACGCGCCGCTCAACACCAGCTGCTACATCGGCTGCGGAGTCACCACGGGGGTTGGCGCGGTGATCAAGACCGCAAAGGTCGAGCCCGGCGCCAACGTGGTGGTATTCGGCCTCGGCGGCATCGGACTCAACGTCATCCAGGGCGCCCGGCTGGTCGGCGCAAACCGCATCGTCGGCGTCGACATCAACCCGGCGCGCGAGGAATGGGGCCGCAAGTTCGG
>JBDTXI010000017.1:0-23839 GCA_040006255.1 Sphingomicrobium sp. | reverse complement strand
CGTCGCCGACCGCGCGACGATCGCCAACATGGCGCCCGAATATGGCGCGACCTGCGGCTTTTTCCCGGTCGACCAGCGGACCATCGACTATCTCGAGCTGACCGGCCGCGACGCCGAGCGGATCGCGCTGGTCAAGGCCTATGCCCAGGCGCAGGGCCTGTGGCGCGACGCGGCGGCCGCTGAGCCGGTGTTCACCGACACGCTGGAGCTCGACATGAGCTCAATCGAGCCCTCGCTCGCCGGCCCCAAGCGCCCGCAGGACCGCGTGCTGCTGAGCGAGATCGACGACCAGTTCAACGCCGACCTCGAGAAGGTCTACGGCAAGCGCGACGACCCCCGCGTGCCGGTCGCGGGCGCGGACTTCGATTTCGGCAACGGCGACGTGGCGATCGCCGCGATCACCAGCTGCACCAACACGTCGAACCCGTCGGTTCTCGTCGCCGCCGGGCTCGTCGCCCGCAAGGCGCGCGCGAAGGGGCTGACGAGCAAGCCGTGGGTCAAGACCAGCCTTGCACCGGGAAGCCAGGTGGTCACCGACTATCTCGACGAGAGCGGGCTCAGCGAGGATCTGAACGCGCTCGGCTTCGATCTTGTCGGCTATGGCTGCACCACCTGCATCGGCAATTCAGGACCGCTTTCGGAGCCCATTTCGAACGCCATCAACGAGAAGGACCTGGTCGCGGTCAGCGTGCTTTCAGGCAACCGCAATTTCGAAGGGCGAGTCTCGCCCGACTGCCGCGCCAATTACCTCGCCTCGCCGCCGCTGGTCGTCGCTTTCGCGCTCAAAGGCACGGTGCGATCGGACATGATCCACGAGCCAATCGGCACCGGGCGCAACGGCGAGCCGGTGTTCCTCAAGGACATCTGGCCTTCGAATGACGAAATCCGCGCGCTGGTCGACGCCCACGTCCATTCGGGGATGTTCCGCCGCCGCTATGCCGACGTCTACCATGGCGACGAGCGCTGGCGGGGAATCGCGGTGACCGCCGGCGCGACCTACGTCTGGCCGCCCGAATCCACTTACATCCAGAACCCGCCTTACTTCACCGGCATGACCATGACGCCCGATGCTCCGGGCGACATCGCCGGAGCGCGCGCGCTGGCGGTGTTCGGCGATTCGATCACCACCGACCACATTTCGCCCGCCGGCGCGATCAAGCCCGACAGCCCGGCCGGCCGCTATCTGCTCGAGCACGGAGTCAGCCGCGCCGAGTTCAACAGCTACGGCGCGCGGCGCGGCAACCATGAAGTGATGATGCGCGGCACCTTCGCCAACATCCGCATCCGCAACCGCATGCTCGACAATGTCGAGGGCGGCTTCACCCGCTACCTGCCGACCGGCGAGACGATGGCGATCTACGACGCGGCCATGGCCTACAAGCATGACGGGACGCCGCTGGTCGTGCTCGCCGGCAAGGAATATGGCACGGGCAGCTCGCGCGACTGGGCGGCCAAGGGCACGGTCCTGCTCGGCGTGCGCGCAGTGATCTCCGAAAGCTTCGAGCGCATCCACCGCTCGAACCTGGTCGGCATGGGGGTCCTTCCGCTGAACTTCCAGGCGGGCGAGAATGCCGAAAGCCTCGGCCTCGACGGCACCGAGTCCTTCAGCATCAGCGGCATCGCCGACATCGAGCCGCGACAGGACGTTGAGGTAAAGGTCACCAGGGCGGACGGGAGCGCGATCAGCTTCACCGCCCGCTGCCGCATCGATACCTACAACGAGCTCGAATATTTCAAGGCGGGCGGGATCCTCCAATATGTGCTGCGGAGGCTCGCGGCGGCGTGAGTCCCGTCGACCTGGCGGTGGAGGTCGTGGGCTGGGCGGGAGCGGTGCTGATCCTGCTCGGCTATCTGCTCATTACCACCGGAAAGCTGACCGGCCAGTCACTGCTCTACCAGGCGATAAACGTGCTCGGCGCGGCCGGCTTCGCCATCAACGGCTGGTGGCACCGCGCTTTGCCGTCGACCGCACTGAACGTCATCTGGCTGCTCATCGGAGTGATCGCATCATGGGGAATCCTGAAGAAAAGACGATCATCGACCTCAGCCATGTGATCGAGCAGGGCATGACGACGTACAAGGGGCTGCCAGGTCCGCACATCTGCGATTTCTGGGAGCGCGCGGGCACGGCGGCCAATTACGACGACGGGTCGACATTCCAGATCGGCCGCATCGACATGGTCGCGAACACCGGCACTTACGTCGATTCGCCCTTCCATCGCTATGCCGACGGGGCCGATCTCGCCGATCTTGCGCTGCCCTCGCTCGCCGATCTTCCCGGGCTGATCGTGCGGCGCCCGTGGGAGAACGGGATCGCCATCGACGCGGACGCTTTCGACGGACGAGACGTGCGCGGGAAGGCCGTGCTGCTCCACACCGGCTGGGACCGCCATTGGCGCACGGACGCTTATTTCGGCGACCACCCGTTCCTGACCGCCGCCGCGGCCGACTGGTTGGTCGCCAACGGCGCGTCAATCGTCGGGATCGACAGCTGCAACATCGACAACATGCATGTGCGCGCCCGGCCAGTGCATACCCGATTGCTTGGCGAGGCGATCCCCATTTGCGAGCATATGACCGGGCTCGGCGCGCTGCCCGACGAGGGCTTCCGCTTCTCCGCCGTGCCGCCCAAGGTGCGCGGCGTGGGGACCTTCCCGGTGCGCGCTTATGCGGTGCTCGGCTGAGCCAGCGCGGCTTCCAGCCATGAAGGAATGAGCGCGCCCGCGAGGTCGTCGATTCGGCGATGCGCCACGGCGAGGCCCAGCGCGGGATAGTGGATACGCGTGCGCGGGCCCGGCGTGCCGGTTTCGACCACGACAAGGCGGCGGTTGATTTTCTGCCGCCAGTTCATCCGCGCGGTATTTTCCTGGCCGACGAAGCAACCCTTAGAGAAGCTGACGCCGTTCAGCTCGGCGGCGTTGCATTCGAGCCAGAGAATGTCGCCGAGCTCCGCGCGGCCTTCGGCGACGCCGAGCCGCAGGCGGTGCTCGAGCCAGCCGGCGGCGGGTTCGCCGGCCGGACCGAGCCAGCGCCGGCCGAGTTCGGCGAGGCGCGGATCGGGGACACCGCCGTCCCCGCCGCTCGACCAGTGCACCGCGACCGACGGATCGCGGGCGATGTGGATTGGCCGCCGCAAGCGGTAGATCGCGAGGCGCTTGACGAGGTCGTCCGCCGCCTCGGCCCCGCAATCGAGCAGCAGATCGTCGCCGTCGCCCCACACCAGAAAATCGAACAGGCATTTGCCCTGGGGGGTGAGGAGGCCGGCCCAGACGGGAAGC
Organism: Sphingomicrobium sp.; assembly: GCA_040006255.1. Taxonomy (GTDB): domain Bacteria; phylum Pseudomonadota; class Alphaproteobacteria; order Sphingomonadales; family Sphingomonadaceae; genus Sphingomicrobium. The sequence continues at coordinate 20,561 of JBDTXI010000017.1, read as the reverse complement.
TCGCCCGCGACGTCGCTGGTGACGAGTCCCTGGAGAAAGCCGCGCACGTCCTCGCCGGAGAGGCGGACGATCGCTCGGTCGGTGAGGGTGGTCGCGGCCATGGGTGTGAGTTAGGGAGCCGGGCGTGGCATCGCAAACCCTGACCATCCGCAGGCCCGACGATTGGCATGTCCATTTGCGCGACGGGGAGATGCTGCGCCGGGTCGCGCCCTACACCGCACGCCAGTTCGCTCGCGCGATCGTCATGCCCAATCTGGCACCCCCGATCACGACCGTGGAAGCCGCTGCCGCCTACCGCGACCGCATCATCGCCGCGGCCGGTCCGGGCTTCACGCCGCTGATGACCTGTTACCTGACCGACGAAGCCGACCCCGAAATGCTGGCGCGCGGCTTCGATGAAAGCGTGTGGATCGCGGCCAAGCTTTATCCCGCCGGGGCGACGACCAACAGCGCCAGCGGCGTGACCAGCATCCGCAACATCTGTCCGGCCCTCGAGCGCATGCAGAGGATCGGCATGGTGCTGTGCGTCCATGGCGAAGTCACCGATCCCGACGTCGACGTCTTCGACCGCGAAGCGGTATTTATCGAGCGGGTGCTGACCACCGTCGTCCGCGATTTCCCCGCGCTCAAGATCGTGTTCGAGCATATCACCACGACTGAAGCGGTGGCGTTCGTGACCGACGGCGGTCCCAACATCGCCGCGACGGTCACGCCGCAGCATCTCGTTATCAACCGCAACGCCATCTTCGCCGGCGGGCTGCGGCCGCATGCTTACTGCCTGCCCGTCGCCAAGCGCGAGCAGCACCGGCTCGCGGTGCGCAAGGCCGCGACCTCGGGCTCGCCCAAATTCTTCCTCGGCACCGACAGCGCGCCGCATTCCCGCGAGGCCAAGGAATCCGCCTGCGGCTGCGCGGGGATTTTCAACGCGCCTTTTGCCCTCGAAAGCTACGCCGGCGTGTTCGAGGAAGAGGGAGCGCTCGACGCGTTCGAAGCTTTTGCGTCGCTCAACGGCGCGCGCTTCTATGGGCTGCCGCTCAACGAAGGCACGGTCATACTCGAGCGCGCCGACTGCGAGGTTCCGGCAGAAATCGAAGGTCTCGTGCCGTTCCACGCCGGCGACACGCTGCCCTGGCGGCTGGCGAGTTAGGCGCCTTTGCCGCTGTCGCCGATGATTGCGGCGAAATGGTCCTCGAGCGTCCGATAACATTCGCACGCCAGGCGCATCAGTCCGGGGCGGTCGGTGACCCGGATCACCCCGCGCCCGGTGGCCATCAGCCCCGACTGCTCCAGCGACTGGATGACCGCATTGACGCTCGTCCGCTGGACTCCAAGCAGGCCGGCCAGCGCCTGCTGCGTAAGCTCGATGCGGTCGCCGGTGCGGTCCTGGGCGTGAAGCAGCCACCGCGCCGCCCGCTGGGGAACCGAGTGGAAGGCGTTGCACGCGACCGACTGCATGACCTGGGCGAGCAGATAATCGGAAAAGCGGCAGAAGAGGTTGGCAATGAAAGGCGAACGTTTTTTCGCCTCCTCCAGCGCCGGCATCGGGACGCGTAACGCCGGGCCGCCGACCAGCACCACGGCGCGGGCGAAAGCCGGGGCCTGGCCGCAGCTGATGATTCCGCCGACCGCGCCGCGATAGCCGATCAACGCGACCTCGACGCTGCGTCCGCCTGCGGGTTCAAGGACCATCGAGATCATCGTCGGATCGGCCGGGAACAGAGTCGCGGTGACGTGGTCGCCGCGATTAAGCACGACGTCCCCGGTGTGAAGCTGCACCAAAGTCCCAAATGGCTCAATTAACTCCCTCGCCTCGGGTGACAATGTCGAGAGCAGCCGATTGCCGGCGAAAACCTCGTCCACCTGGAGTCGTTCGTCGATCGCGAGTTCGGTCACGCCGGCACAATGCGCTTAGGCGCAAGTTGCTCCATCACATGTGGACGTCTTCGACTCTTTGCGTGCGGCCGACGAGGAGCGCGTCGGCGACCAGCCGCAGCGGCGCGACATCGACCAGGCTACGCCTCTCGTCGATGAGGTCGACGAACATGCGATAGATGTCGGGATATTCGCCGGGGCCTTCGGCCGGTTGCTCGGCGCCGTCGACGAACAGCTGCGATCCGCCACGCTCGAGCCGCACATTCAGTCCGTCGGTGGTGACGATCTCGATCGTCCACTCTTCCTCGTCGCTCCAGCGGAAATCGAGGCTGACGGTGAGGGGGGCGTCGGCGGCGGGGCTCGCCAGTTCGATCGCCGCGGCGATCGGAGTCTGCGCGTTCCCCGGCATCTGAAGCTCGGCGGAGCGGACGAACACGGAGCCCGGGAAGATCCGGGTGATGATGGAGAAGGCGTTGATTCCCGGGTCGAACACCCCGAACCCGCCGGGCTCGAAGATCCAGGACTGTCCCGGGTGCCATTTGTGCACGTTCTCGTGCCAGCGCACCGCCATCGAGCGAATGCGCTTGCCGGCGAGCCGCCGCGCCGCTTCGTCGACCGCCGGGTTATGCTGCGCATGCCAGGTGGTGTGGAGGGTGACCTGCTGCGCTTCGGCGAGGCAGGCGAGGTCGGCGATCTCGGCCAGGCCCACCGTCGGCGGTTTTTCGAGCAGGCAGTGGAGCCCGGCGAGGACGCATTCGCGGGCGATGTCGTAGCGCGGGCCGGGCGGCGTGGTGATCGCCACCGCCTGCAGCCCCTCGACGCTGCGGATCAGCTCACGCCAGTCGGTGAAGGTGCGGCCAACGCCCTGCCCCGAACGGCTGGAGGATGCCACCAACTCGAAGCGCGGGTTGGCGACGAGCGCGGGCACGTGTTGGTCGGCGGCGATCTTGCCGAAGCCGATGATGGCGATGCCGATCGGAGTCATCGGCGGCCCACTCCCGCGACATAGGCGCGCGCCTTGACGAGCGTCTCCGCCGCCAACTGCCCGGGTTGGTAGAGGCCGCCGCCAAGGCCGAAGCCGGCCGCGCCCGCATCGATCCACGGCTGCATATTATCGGGCTGGATGCCGCCGACGGCGAGCACCGGAACGTCGCGAGGAATGACCGCGAGCTGCGCTTTGAGCACGGCGGGGCTCGCGCCCTCGGCGGGGAAAAGCTTGAGCGCGGTCGCTCCGTCGCCGATCGCGGAGAACGCTTCCGACGGCGTGAAATAGCCGGGGCAGGAAATCATCCCCTCGGCGGCCGTTGCGGCGATCACGTCTTTGTTGGTGTTGGGCGAGATGATGATGCGCCCGCCCGCATCGCGCACGCGGCGGACGTCATCCGGCGCCAAAACCGTACCCGCGCCGACGAGCATGGTCTCCCCCAGCCTTTTCGCGAGAAGCTCGATGCTCCGCAGCGGGTCGGGAGAGTTGAGCGGGACCTCGATTATCCGGATGCCGCCTTCATAGATCGCGTCGCCGATCGCTTCGGCCTCATCGGGCGTCACGCCGCGGATGATCGCCGTCAGCGGGCATTCGCCCAGATATTTCAAAAACAGCTCTTTAGCGCTCAATTGCCGATCCTCTTCGCGATCTCATGAATGCCGGCGAGGAAACATTGTTCACCGTCGAGCTCGACGAATTCGCGATTCGCCTCTGCTACCGCCGCCGCATAGAGCCGCGTCAGCTCGGGCCGGCCCATGATGGTGATCGTCGCGCTCGCCGGATCGGTCAGCCCGACGCGCACGTCGGCGCCGATCAACAGGCCGCTGAGGTAAGACGCCGCGTCGTCTTTCCTGGCCTCGCCGAGGAGCACGCGAGCGCGGACCGCGAACAGATCCCCGGGAATGGCCTCATGGTCGAGAGCCTGTCGCGCAGCGTTCTTGAACACATCGTTCACCGCGACTTCACTGTGGAGCATGTCGGCGAGGATGCTGTGCTCCTTCAGAAGACTGAACAGCTCGCCAGTCATGACGGTGCGGAAGTTGTGGATCCGCCCGTTGCGCAGAAGCGCCCATTTGTTGTGCGTCCCAGGATGGCAGACGAGCGCGTTGGGATCGACCAGCCCCGCGGCAACGGCGCCGAGCAGCTGAACCTCCTCACCGCGCATCACGTCGGCGCGGCCGCCGCCGACGTAGGAGACGCCGGGGACGATCGCCTCGCGTTCGCCCGCCCACACCAGCGCCTTCACCAGATCGTCGATGCTCGCCGGGCAAGCGACATAGCCAGCCTCGTGCCAGCCGCGGTTCGAGCCGACCATTCCGGCAAGGAGGAGCGGCTTGTCGCCGAGGCGCTGGCGGATTTCCGCGACCGCTGCGGGGAAGCCGCCGGAAGGGACCGAAAGCACGCCCTTCGCGTCCTCGAATTCCTCGGCGCGCGTGCCGGAGGCGTCGATCACGTAGGCGCGGCGGTTGGTCGTGCCCCAATCGACCGCAATGAAACCATCTGCCCAACGCATGCTTTTTCACCCCATAGCGGAAAACCTCGGGAAGGCGACTTCGCTCCTTCGAGGTTTTCTTTTTTGCGGGCGCGGCTATCGCTGCCCGCTTCAAAACCCGAGACCGATCCGGAAAAAGCACGCGCGCCAAGCCCAAGGAGACTGAGCCATCGCCAACTTCATGTTTGCGACGGGGATCGAAAACAGCATCCCGACGATCGATCACGGCAAGACCCGGGTCGATCAGATGGAGGCGTGCGGCCATTACGAGCGCTGGCGCGAGGATTTCGACTGCATCCAGGATATCGGGATCAATTACCTGCGTTACGGAGCGCCGATCTATCGCACCTATCTCGGCCCCAACAAGTACGACTGGGAATTCGCGGACCTCACCTTCGCGGAGCTGAAGCGGCGCGACATCACGCCCATCGTCGACCTGTGCCATTTCGGCGTGCCCGACTGGATCGGCGATTTCCAGAACCCCGACTTTCCGCGGCTGTTCGCTGAATATGCCGGCGCCTTCGCCGAGCGCTATCCGTGGGTGCAGCTGTATACGCCGATCAACGAGATGTTCATCTGCGCCGTCTTCTCGGCCAAATACGGCTGGTGGAACGAGCAGAAGAAGGACGACAAGTCGTTCGTCACGGCGCTCAAGCATTTGGTCAAGGCGAACGTCCTCGGGATGATCGAGATTCTCAAGCGCCGCCACGACGCCATTTTCATCCAGAGCGAATCTTCGGAATATTACCACGCCGACAGTCCCGGAGCGATCGGCCGCGCCGAAGTGCTCAACCAGATGCGCTTCCTCTCGCTCGACCTCAATTACGGGCGGCGGGTCGACAGCGGAATGTACCAGTATCTGCTCGATTCGGGCATGACCCGCGAGGAATATAGCTGGTTCCTCGAGCACCGGCTCAAGCAGCACTGCATCTTCGGCAACGATTATTACCAGCTCAACGAGCACCGCGTGTTCGCCGACGGGCACACGGTCTCGGCCGGCGAAACCTTCGGGTACGCCGAGATCACCCGGCAATATTACAACCGCTACCGCCTCCCCGTGATGCACACCGAAACCAATTTGTGGGAGGGGCCGCACGGCGACGAAGCCGTCAAATGGCTGTGGAAAGAATGGGCCAACGTGCTGCGCCTGAGGAACGTCGGTATCCCGACGGTGGGGTTCACCTGGTATTCGCTGACCGACCAGGTCGATTGGGACACCGCGCTTCGCGAGCAGAACGGCAACGTCAACCCGCTCGGGCTGTTCGATCTCGACCGCAAGATCCGCAACGTCGGCAAGGCGTACAAGCAGCTGATCGCCGACTGGCGCGACGTGCTTCCGGCGCAAAGCGTGTGCCTGATCGTCCCGATCAAGAAGCTCAGCGGCGGCCATAACGACGAGGATTCGAGCGGCGACGACATCCAGGCGCGCGTCGGGGAGTGAGGTAGAGTGGCTGAGCACAAGATCGCGCGCATCGAGACCTTCTACGCACCGCCCCGCTGGCTGTTCGTCCGGGTCGAAACCGAGGACGGCGCGTTCGGCTGGGGCGAAGCGAGCCTGGAAGGCTGGGCCGAGGCTGTGGACGGGGTGTTCGAAGCCTATCGCGACCGCTTCATCGGCGCCGACGCATTCCGCATCGAGGACATCTGGCAGGTCGGCTATCGCGGCGGATTCTACCGCGGCGGAGCGGTGCTAATGTCGGCGCTGTCCGGTCTCGAACAGGCACTGTGGGACTTGAAGGGCCGAGTCCTCGGGCTTCCAGCGTGGCAGATGCTCGGCGGCAGGGTGCGTGACAAAGTCCGCTCCTATGCGTGGATCGGGGGCGACCGCCCGCACGAGATCGGCGAAGCTGCCGCGAGCCGCAAGAAACAGGGCTTCGACGCGGTCAAGATGAACGCGACGGCCGAGCTCGAGTGGATCGGCACCAGCAAGCAGTTCGACGACGTGATCAAGCGCGCCGAGGCCGCGCAGGCGCAAGGCATGGACGTCGGTCTCGACTTCCACGGGCGAGTCCACCGGCCGCTGGCGAAGCAACTCGCCAAGGCGCTCGAGCCGCTGGGGCTGCTGTTCATCGAGGAGCCCCTGCTCAGCGAAAACCACGACGGGCTGAAAGAAATCGCCGCGCACACGTCGACGCCCATCGCGCTCGGCGAGCGGCTGTATACGCGCTGGGAGTTCAAGCCCTTCTTCGAGCAAGGCGTGGTGGATATCATCCAGCCGGACTTGAGCCACGCCGGCGGCATCCTCGAGGTGCGCAAGATCGCGGCTATGGCCGAGGCTTACGACATCGCCGTCGCTCCGCACTGCCCGCTCGGCCCGCTGGCGCTCGGCGCGTGCCTGCAGATCGCCGCCTGCACGCCCAATCACGCGATCCAGGAGATCAGCCTCGGCATCCACTACAACACCGGGGGCCACGACCTTTTGAACTTCTGCACCAACAAGGAGGCGCTGACCCCGGTGGATGGATATTTGCCGGTGCCCGAGGGGCCCGGGCTGGGAGTCGAGATCGACGAAGCCGCGGTGCGCGAGGCCGACAAGGACCGCCACCGCTGGCGCAACCCGGTGTGGCGGACCAAGGACGGGAGTTTCGCGGAATGGTGATCGCTTTCCTGCTCGCCGGTGCGGCGGCCGCCGGCCAGCCATCGGGCGAGGCGCAGCGGTTGGGGCGCGAGCTGGCCAATCACGGCACGCTGGCCGCGCTTCTGCCGATGATGAAGGCCAAGGAGGTCGACGAGCTTGTCGCGGCCCATGGCGAACTTGGGCCGGCCGACAAGGCGAAACTGCGCGACATCGCCGAGCGGACGTTCGAGCAAGGCCGCGAGCGGATCATCTCGGCGACCGGCCGGGCTTATGCGCAACGGCTGAGCGTGGCCGATCTGCGGCGGCTGGTCGCGTTCTACCGAACTCCCACTGCAGCGCGGTTCCAGGCGGCACTGCCGTCGGTGATCGGCGAGACTGTCGCGGGGCTGGGAAAGATGGATTTCAAAGGCGACGTGGTGACCACTTATTGCAAGGAAACCGGCGAGCTTTGCGGGAAATGACGCGGGTTGGGTGACTTTTTTGGCACGGACGCCGGCGGGGGTTTCGTGGGCGGTTGTGTTCGTGGATCCCGGATCAAGTCCGGGATGACGGCGGCGTGGGGATGCCGGGCGTCAGTGGCATTTGAAGCGTTCGAACGGCTCCAGGCAGGATACGCAGCGCCACTGGGCCTTGCACGGGGTGGCGCCGAAGCGGCTGACCTCTTGCGTATCGGTGGAGCCGCACAGCGGGCAGCTGGCGGTCGCTGAGGGTGACGGCGGGGCGATTCCGTAGTCATGCAGCCGCTGGCGCCCGCGTTCGGTGATCCAGTCGGTCGACCAGGGCGGGAACAACACGCGCTCGACGTGCACGTCGGCAAAGCCGGCGTGGTCGAGGGCTTCGCGGATCATCATCTCGATCGCGACCGTGGCCGGGCAGCCGGTATAGGTCGGGCTGATCAGCACGCGCGGCGGATTGGACGCAAATCCGCGAACGATGCCGAGGTCAGTGATGGTGAGGACGGGGATTTCCGGATCGGGCACGGTTTCGAGCACGGCCATCACCGCCGCCTCGTCGATCGTCCGTTCCGCGACCTCGCCCATGACCGCAGTTTACACCCGTTCGAGCGCGAGCGCGATTCCCTGACCGACGCCGATGCACATGGTGGCGAGCGCGCTCTTGCCGCCGGTCCGCTGCAGCTCCTCGGTCGCGGTAAGGGCGAGGCGGGCGCCGGACATGCCGAGCGGGTGGCCGAGCGCGATCGCCCCGCCATTGGGGTTCACGTGGGGCGAATCGTCGGGGACGCCGAGCTGGCGCAGCACCGCCAGGCCCTGCGCCGCGAAGGCCTCGTTCAACTCGATCACGTCGAAATCGCCGATCTTGAGGCCGAGGCGCTTCATCAATTTCTCGGACGCGGGGGCCGGGCCGATGCCCATGATCCGCGGTGGAACGCCGGCGACGGCGGCGCCGAGGATGCGCGCGCGAGGGGTCAGGCCGTTGCGTTTGGCCGCTTCCTCGGATGCAATGATGATCGCGGCGGCGCCGTCGTTGACGCCGGACGCATTGCCCGCGGTCACGGAGCCGTCCGGCCGGACGATCGGCCTTAATTTGGCGAGCGCCTCGAGCGTGGTCTGGCGCGGGTGCTCGTCGGAATCGACGAGCACGGGGTCGCCCTTGCGCTGCGGGATCTGGACCGGGCCGATCTCGGCGGCGAGGCGGCCGTTGGCTTGTGCTGCGGCGGTTTTCTGCTGGCTGCGCAGCGCGAACGCATCCTGGTCTTCGCGGCTGATCTGGAATGCCTCGGCGACGTTTTCCGCCGTGCTCGGCATGGTATCGTCGCCATAAGCATCGCGCATCTTGGGATTGACGAAGCGCCAGCCGATTGTGGTGTCGTAAATCTCGGCGTTGCGATCAAATGGTTGCGTCGCCTTTGGCATCACGAAGGGCGCGCGGCTCATGCTTTCGGAGCCGCCGGCGATGATCAAGTCGGATTCGCCTCCGCGGATGGCGCGCGCCGCCATTGCGACCGCATCGAGGCCCGAGCCGCACAAGCGGTTGAGGGTCACTCCGCCCGAGCTGTCGGGCAGGCCGGCGAGCAGGCCCGCCATGCGCGCGAGGTTGCGATTGTCCTCACCCGCCTGGTTGGCGCAGCCGAGGATGACGTCGTCGAGTTCGACCCAGTCCACGCCCGGATTGCGGTCGATCAGCGCCTTTATCGGGAGGGCGGCGAGATCGTCGGCGCGGACTTGAGCGAGCGCGCCGCCGTAACGGCCGATCGGCGTACGGACGTAGTCACAGATATAGGCTTCGGTCATTCGGATCAGAGGACGCCGCGGCGGACCTGGTCGAGCTCGATCGATTCGAACAGCGCCTTGAAATTGCCTTCGCCGAAGCCCTCGTTGCCCTTGCGCTGGATGATCTCGAAGAAGATCGGGCCGATGACATTCTTGGTGAAGATCTGCAGCAGCAGGCCCTGCCCTTCGGTCGGCGCGCCGTCCATCAATATGCCGCGTTTCTTGAGCTCGGGGATGTTTTCGTCGTGGCCCTGGATGCGCTCGGGGAGCATCTCGTAATAGGTTTCCGGCGTGTCCTGGAATTCGATGCCGCGGCCGCGGATGATGTCGACCGCTTGGTAGATGTCGCTGGTGCCGAGCGCGATGTGCTGAATGCCCTCGCCCTTGTATTCGCGCAGGAACTCCTCGATCTGGCTCTTGTCGTCCTGGCTCTCGTTCAAGGGAATGCGGATCTGGCCGCAGGGCGAGGTCATCGCCTTTGAAAACAAGCCGGTCTGCTTCCCTTCGATGTCGAAGTAGCGGATCTCGCGGAAGTTGAAGAGCCGCTCGTAGAAGTCGGCCCAGACGCTCATCCGGCCGCGATTCACGTTGTGGGTGAGATGATCGATGTAGGTCAACCGGCTGTCGAGCTCGGCGAGGCGCTGCCCGGAGTCGGGGAGGAAGTCGAAATCGACGTCGTAGATCGACCCGTTGGCGCCATAGCGGTCGACGAAGAAGAGGTGCGAGCCGCCGATGCCTTCGATGGCGGGGATGTCCATTTCGCCCTTGCCGACGTCGGTTTTGACCGGCGTCGCGCCGAGCTTCACCGCGCGCTCGAACGCGGCCTTGGCGTCCTTGACGCGGAAGGCCATCGCGCAGGCGCTCGGGCCGTGGGCTGCGGCATAGGCTTCGGCATAGCTGCCCGGTTCCGCATTGATGATGAAGTTGATGTCGCCCTGGCGGTGGAGCGTGACGTCCTTGCGCTTGTGCCGGGCGACGGCGGGAAAGCCCATCTTCGTGAACAGCGCGCGCAGCAGAGTGGTGTCGGGCGCGGTATATTCAACGAACTCGAAGCCGTCGGTGCCCATCGGGTTGTCGAGGCCGAGAATGCCTTTTTCGGCGACCTGCGTGGCCATGCCCATCTCCTTCACGCTTGCAACTGCTACCGCTGCCGCCGCATTTCAAGGCAGGTGGACGAGAAGGGGCGCGCGGCGATGGAGATTCCCGATGGCTGGACACTTGAAGACGGCGGCAAAGCGCTGGTGCACTCGCTCAAGTTCAAGGATTTCAGCGAGGCGTTCGCCTTCCTCGCCCGAGTCGCGCTGCACGCCGAAAAGGTCAATCATCACCCCGAATTCACCAGTATTTGGAACCGGGTGGATCTGCGCCTGACCAGCCACGATGCCGGCGGCGTGACCGAACGCGACATCCAACTTGCCAAAGCGATTAATCGGCTGGCCGCTGGCTAGCCGCGATTCGCTGGGCAAGAAAAAGGGCGGCCCGTTTCCAGGCCGCCCAATGCGAAAGTTCAATGTGGCTGTTAGGCCGCCTGGGCAAGCGCCAGGCTGCTGCGCCGGCGGCGAATCTGCCAGCCGATCGCACCGAAGCCGAGGAGCATCATCGCCCAGGTTCCCGGTTCGGGCAGCGCGGTGATGGTGATCGTGCCGCCGAGCGTACCGGTCTTGCTGTTGTTGCCTAACACGTTCAACGTATAGTTGCCGGCAGCTATAACCGTGTCGTCCAGTCCCCAGAACTCGATTGACGAGGTTGAGGGGGAACACCCGGAGATGCACGCCAAAGCGTAATTGTTGGTGCCGTCAGTAAGGTAGGCGCTCGTGAAATTCACGCTCCGCGAGCTGGTGTCGAGGGTGACCGAGTAAATACCAGCAAGCGTGTTGGTGAAGCTCAACCATTCGGTGAAAGTCGGCTTAGCCAGGCCAGTGTCCTCATAACCGATCGTCGTCGTCACTCCGCCGTCGGTCGAGGTCGGGCCCGAATAGCTCGTGAAGCTCGAGCTAGTGACCGTGATCGTAGCATTCGCAGCGGAGGCCATGGCCAACGCCGTTACGCCCATGAGAGCAATTCCCAACTTTCGCATTTCAACTCCCTTACTTTCCCCGTTGCTAGCTGCGCGACTCGAGTGCCGACGCGAACTGGCTTAACTTCTTGTTAACTGAGCCCGGCGGGGAATCACAATCGTTTTTTACAAACCCGTGTCTCAGATTGGGACACGGTTGATCGTTTCGAGCCGGTTTAGCCGCGCAAACGACCCCCGGGCCACGCCGCGAAGAGGCGGGTCGTGGGAGCAAGCGAAAGGGCGGCCCGTTTCCGAGCCGCCCTCACGACGTGCAGTCAGGCGGCTTGTGCGATCGCCAGGCTGCTGCGACGACGGCGGCGCAACTGCCAGCCAATCGCTCCGAAGCCAAGCAGCATCATCGCCCAGGTCGCCGGTTCGGGCACGCCCGACGCTTCAAAGGCGACATTGCCGCCGAACGAGCCGGAGGCCCCGCGCGAGCCCTGCACGGTCAGCATATAAGTGCCGGCGCCGAGCGCCTGTCCCGCCAAAGCATAATTCTCAATGAGATCGGTGTTGAACGGATTGGGCGCCAAATTCAGCGGGCTTCCGATCCCGGTACCGGTCACGAACGCGGCGGTGATGTTCACATCCGTCGGACCGTTGACCCGCGTCGCCACCGTGCTGAGCGTAATCGCGTAGATTCCCGCGAGATCGTTGACCCACGACACCGTCTCGGTGAACGGCGAATTGGTGCCCGAATCGCTGTAACCGAAGTTGTAGTTGACGTTGTCGATGGTGCTCGGACCGCTGACCGACACCGACGTCGGGGTCGTGAGAATGAGCGTCGCATTCGCGGCAGACGCCGCCGTCATCGCGGTCGCACCCAGCAGACCCAAAACAAACTTGCGCATAAATTCTCCGCTCGTCGCCGGACTGCGCGACTTCAGAGCACGGGCAACGGCCGGCGAGACGGTTAACCCAGGAGCATGCCATGCGGATGCTAACGCGAATTATTCGCTGCCAACGGGGCGCCAATGCGATCGAATATGCTCTGGTCGCGTCGCTGATCGCGATCGCCGCCGTCGTCGGGATGCAAAAGCTGGCGGGAAGCATCGATTCGATGTTCAACAACGTGTCGAACGTCCTTTAGCCCTCGGCCGCGATCGCCGCCGCGACTCGGAACGGCCCGCTACATCAGCAGCGAATCGCTGAAGCGGTAGGAATAAGGCAGAGCGCGGATCGCCGATGCGCCCCAGCGTGCCGCGACATGCATGAGGTCGGGGCAACTCGTTCCCGCGAAGATCTGCGCGACGGCTTGCTCGAGGGAGGAAGCAAACTCATCCCGCGCCACCGCGAACACATGCTCGGTCGAGAAGCGGCACAGGATGACGCTGCCGCCGCAGGACACGTCGAACACATGTTCGAGGTCGAGGACGAAGCGGTTGAGCTTCCGCTCGCGCACCAGCTCGGCCTGGAGGAGAAGCTCGCAGCAGGCGCTCCAGAGGTCGGCAATGGGGAGGCCCGCCGCCACGTCACCGAAGCGAAGCCGAAGGATTCCGCCGCCGACCCTCATGTTGCTCTCGAGAGCGTGTCCCAGCTCGACCGGGGCTGGGCAGGTCAGCACTTCAAAGGTCGACAGCTCGATCGTGTCAGGCAGCATGATAGGCCCCGCATAGAGACCCGGCGGACAATGTTTAACAGAAATTTAACGGAACGGCGCGAAACAGCCGCAGAAATGTAGCTTGGCTGACTCAATGGCGCCCTACGTGGTAAGGCTCGCGAGTTCCAATAGGGAGTATGGGCAATGCTCTTCGAAGAACAGGCCGAAAGCTGCCGCCGCCAGGCCACGCAATATGCCGGCCGCCCCGAAGCGCCGTTCCTCCTGCGAGTCGCGAGCGCTTTCGACGAGCTGGCGACCGTGGATTCAACTGCGATTGGGCAAGCCCACCGGCGCAAAACGGTCGACCTGGCTCCGAGCAACCACGCCTGACGGTCCGCTAGCGGCGACTCGCCGTTTGTCCAGGCGAACGGCTTCGCCACGCAGCCGCGGAACCGATCACGACGATTCCGAGAAGCTCAAGCCACCAGCCGCTGCGCATTCCGGCGACATGGATCGTGACCCAATAGTCGAAGTGATGGAATGAGGACGCGCGAAGGAAAATGAAGGCCAGCAGGATGACCAGGCCCATGGAGGCGACCTTGGCGGAGACGGTAACGCCGCGAAGCCACCGCCAGAGAAGCGTGCCGACAGCAATCGTTCCGAGCCCCATCGCTAGCAGAAAAACCCCCTGGACGTCCCTGCGCCAGCTGTACCATCCCTCGGATTGGGCGGCGGCCCTGGCGAAGTCGGTAAGATCGGACTGAAGATCGAGCTGCTTGTTGATGCCGAGCAGGATCATTACGATTGCGGTGGCGAGCCAGAAGCCGCGCTCGCGGCCAATCGCCGGGGCGGCGGCACGAAAAGCGAGCAAGGCGGCGATCAGGTAACCGGCGACGACGAACCATGCGAGCGGTCCCTGATCGTGCAACAAGCTGAGCATGCTACTCCGGTCCCGCCGCGCGCGGCCAGCGCGTCCGAAGCCAGCGGATGAGGAGCAATACGAGCGCGCAGGCGAGCGTGTCGGCGATCCAGTCCTTGACGTCGCTGTCGCGATGGAGCGCCGGAATGGCTTGCACGACTTCGATAAGGGCGCCGAAAGCCGACAGTCCCGCGATGAGCTGGAAAATCGACGTTTCGACGTATGCCCAGGCACCGAGCACGCCGAGTGTCGCGAACGCGCCGACGTGCTGCAGCTTGTCGGAGGGATTGCCGGGGAGTTCGGGGGGATGGGGCAAAATCGCCATGCCGAACGCGAACAAAGCGGCGGCCCAGAACAGCAGGCGGCGAGCGGGAATGGAGATCATCGCTGCAGCCTAGCCTGCGAAGACGCTCGCGCAAATGAATTGGCGGGCATGCGGCGGAGTTGCGGCCGTTGATCGAACGCGCGGTGAGCACCCTCGTGCCGGAGCCACTGGAGCGGACGGTCGCCGACTTGCTGGCGCTCTAGGGGCGGGGCGTTATACGCCTGCCCATGGCCGACCCGCCGACGAGAGGCGAATATCGCAGCGGGCACGATCCGCGGACCTTGCGCGACGCGCTCGGGTGCTTTGCGACGGGGGTCACGGTCGTCACCTGTCTCGATGACGGGGGCCAGCCGGCCGGGCTGACGGTCAACAGCTTCACCTCGGTCTCGCTCGACCCGCCGCTGCTGCTGGTGTGCGTCCACAAGCTGGCGGCGAGCGCAGAGGCACTGACCACCGCATCGCATTTCGCGATCAACGTGCTGCAGACGGGGCAGCAGCCAGCCTCGATCCGTTTCGCCACCCGCGACGAGGACCGCTTCGGGGTGACTCCATGGTCGCGCGGCGAGGCGGGTGCGCCGATCCTCAAGGATTCGCTCGGCGTGTTCGAATGCCAGCGGTTCGCGGCTTATGACGGCGGCGACCACCACATCCTGGTCGGTGAAGTGGTCAAGGCGAGCTTCGACGCGAGCCTCGACCCGCTGCTCTACTTCCGCGGGCGCTATCGTCGGCTGCACTTCGACTAGCTTGCCCTGAAGCACGCTTTCGCGCAGGTGCGCCGCGATGCTGGGCATGGATTTCATCAAGGCGAACCGGGCGGAGGTCGAGCGCGCAATCGAGGTTAAGGACGTCGACCTCGACCTCGAATCCTTGCTCACGCTCGATGCCGAGGTGCGCGCGCTCAAGACCGCGATCGAGGCGCTTCGGGCCGAGCGCAATGCGCTGAGCGCCCGGTTCAAGGCTTCGACGCCGCAGGAGAAAGCCGAGTTCGGGCGCCAGGCGAAGGAGGCGGGCGCGAGGGCTGGCGTGCTCGAGGGCGAGCTCGAGGGCAAGGACGCCGCGCTCAAGGCGCTACTGCTGCGGCTGCCCGGGATCCCCTTCGAAGGTGCGCCGATCGGGCCCGACGATAGCGCGAACGTGGTCGTCCGCACGGTGGGCGAATTGCCGAAGTTCGGTTTCGAGCCGCTCGACCATGTCGCCTTGATCGAGGAGAACGACTGGGGCGATTTGTCGCGGGTGACCGCGGTCGCGGGATCGCGCACTTACTGCCTCAAGGGGCGACTGGCGCTGCTCGAGGCCAAGCTCATGGCGTTCGCGCTGGAAACCATCGCTGGCGCCGGATTCACGCCGATCACGGTGCCGGCCATCGCCCGCGAGCAGGCGTTCCTCAACCAGGGGCAATTCCCCGGGCACCGCGAGGAAACCTACGAGCTGTCTAACGACGATTTGTGGCTCGCGGGCACGGCCGAAGTGGTGCTGACCTCGCTCCATTCTGGAGAGATCGTCGAGAGCGACAAGCTGCCGATCCTCTACGCCGGCTATTCGCCCTGCTTCCGACGCGAGGCGGGAAGCGCGGGCAAGGACGTCCGCGGGCTGCTCCGCGTCCACCAGTTCGTGAAGGTCGAGCAATATGTGATCTGCGAGGCCGACGAGGAGCAGTCGGCCAGGTGGCACGCGACTCTCCTCGGACTTGCAGAGAAGCTGCTCGGACTGCTCGAAATCCCCTACCAGGTGGTCGAGACCTCGACCGGCGACATGGGTCTAGGCAAATTCCGCATGAACGATATCGAGAGCTGGGTGCCGTCGCTGGGCAAGTATCGCGAGACCCACAGCTGCTCGACGCTGCACGACTGGCAGGCGCGTCGAGCGAACATCCGTTACCGCGGCGGTGACGGCAAGGTGCGGTTCGCGCACACGTTGAACAACACTGCGCTGGCTTCTCCGAGAATCCTCGTGCCTTTGCTCGAGAACCACCAGACGGAGGATGGGCGCGTGCGGCTGCCGCAGGCGCTGCAGGCGCTGATGGGGAGCGAATATCTCTAGCCGCCAGTGGGAAGGCGACGACCGGCCGCCGTCCGTCCGGCTACGCCTCGGCGAAGCGGCGTGGCTGCTGCCGCGCATGTGGCGGGCGTTCGGCTCGACCAGGCCGATGGGACCGGTGGACGGCCCGCCGGCCCTGGTCATCCCCGGATTCATTGCCCACGATCGCACCACCGCCGCGCTGCGACGGGCGCTGGCCGATGCCGGCTGGCGTGTCCATGGCTGGGAGATGGGCGTCAACCGGGGTGCTCGGCCCGAGACGGTGGAGCGGTTGAAGTCCCGTCTCGACGACATTTCCGCAGCTCGAAAGATACTGGTCGTGGGGTGGAGTCTGGGGGGCTTGTTCGCTCGTGAGCTGGCCCGCGCGGCTCCCCAAAGGGTTCGCGCCGTCGTCACGCTCGGTTCGCCGTTCTCGGGGGATCCCCGGCAGAACAATGTGTGGCGGCTGTACGAGTTCATCGCGGGGCACAAGGTGGACCAGCCGCCGCTGCCGAGGATCACCGACAAGCCGCCGGTGCCGCAGCTGGCCTTGTGGTCGCGGATCGATGGCCTGGTTGCGCCGCGCGCCGCGCGCGGGCTGGAGAACGAGCGCGACAAAGCGGTCGAACTGGGCTGCACCCATATGGCGTTCGGAGTGTCCCGCACCGCGGGGCGAAATGTGGTTCGCGAAATTCACCACTTTCTGGATGAGCAGAAGTTGGCGCCCGAGTCGGTGGATTGACTCTCGGGGCGGACTCGCGGGAAAAGAACAAAAGTAGAACATAGCGTTGTGAGTCGTGTGGCGAGAGGCTTTTCTCTGGTCGCCGGCGGAGCCGTCTCCGCGCGCTCCGGTCCGGCGGAAAACTGTGCTCCTGCAGAGGCAGGGGCGCAGACGGGTGTCAGCGCTCAACGGCTTTGCGCGCCTGGACGAGCATTACACGAACCTAGACGAGCAGTACGCGCGCCTGGGCCGCTGCCTTCGCAGGGGTGCTGGAATTTGCCTCGGCCCGAGCGCCCCACCCTCTCCGAATTGTTCGCGACGCATCCGCGCGACGGCGGCTGGGCGGGCTTCCTGCTGGCCGAGGTGGGCACGGCCAGACCCGTCCTGTGGATCCAGGACCGGATGGCGATCCTCGAGAGCGGGCGGATCCACCCGCCCGGGCTCCCCTTTCGCAACCTCATCCACGTCGAGGCCCGCGATGCCCGCGACGCGCTGTGGGCGATGGAGGAGGGGGTAAGATGCGCGGCGCTGTCCTCCGTGATCGGCGAAATCTGGGGCAACCCGCGAGCGCTCGACTTCACCGCGACCCGGCGGCTCGCGGTCGCTTCGGAACGCAGCGGCACGCCCTGCTGGCTGGTACGGCTCGGAGGCACCGCCAACCTCAGCGGCGCACGAATGCGCTGGCGCATCGCCAGCGCGCCGTCGCTGCCCAATCCGCTCGATGCCAAAGCGCCCGGAGCGCCGGCATGGATTGCCGAGCTGTTCCGCGCTCGGGGCCATCCGCCGGGCCGCTGGAGCCTCGCGCATGAGGCGGGTGCTTTCCATCGGCTTGCCGAGCCTGGCCATCGAGCGCTGGGCGAAGTCGGACGATTGCGCGCCTGATTCTCCAGTCGTCCTTACCGTCGAGGGCACGCACGGGCCGATCATCCACGCGGTGACGCAAGCCGCCGCCGAGCGCGGCGCGCGGCCCGGCGCGCGGCTGACCGACGCGCGGGCGCTCGACCCCGGCCTGATCGCCGTTCCCGCCGACCCCGCCGGTGATGCCGCGCTGGTCGAGCGGCTGGCGCGCTGGGCGGAGCGGTGGTCGCCATTGGTCGAGGTCGATGGCGGCGATGCGCTCAGGCTCGACATCCGCGGAGTCGCGCATCTGTTCGGCGGCGAAGAGGGGCTGATCGAGGACGTGCGGGCGCGGTTTGCGGGATTGGGGCTGACCGTTCGCGTCGCCATTGCGCCGACTGCCGCGGCGGCCTGGGCGCTGGCGCATTATTCTCGCTCCGCTGTTGGGAAGAGAGAGACGAGGCGATGGAACAGCGAGAAATCGGAAGCTGCAATTCCCTTACCCCGCTCGGCTGCCGCCGAGTCGCCCTCTCCCTCAGAGGGAGAGGGGCTGACAACCGCGCTCTCGCCGCTTCCGGTCGCGGCCCTTCGGCTCGACGCGGACACAGTGCGCACCCTCGAGCGGCTGGGGCTGAAGACCATCGGTGCGTTGATCGGCGTGCCGCGGCTCGCGCTGGCGCGGAGGTTCCGCGGGGCGGAAGACGTCGTTGACGCGCTCGACCGCGCGCTCGGCAAGAAAGCGGAGCCGCTGACGGCCGCGCCCGTGGAATCGCCGCCGCGCTCGGCGGTTCGGCTCGAGGAGCCCGCGACTCACCCCGAAGCGGCGGCGCAGGCGCTCGAACGACTGATCCCGCAGCTGGCGGGCGTGCTCCAGGAACGGCATCTCGGCGCGCGGCGGCTGACGCTCAGCGGTTTCCGGGTCGACGGCAGCATCGCGCAAGCGAACGTCGCAACAGCAATCGCCAGCCGCGATCCCGCACACCTGGCGCGGCTCCTCGCGGACAAAGCGGCGATGCTCGACCCGCAATTCGGTTTCGATGCCTTCGCGCTTCAGGCGGACTGGACCGAGAGTCTCGGCGCGGCGCAGGAAAGCCTGGTCGAGGAGCCATCGGGCGCGCGCGAGGTGGCGCGGCTGATCGACCGGCTGACGGTCAAGCTCGGCCGGCGCGCGGTGCGTTGCCCGAAAGCGCACTCGAGCCATGTTCCGGAGAAAGCGAGCGGGTGGGTTGCGGCGGTTTCTTCCTCCCCATCGCAGATGGGGAGGGAAAGCCGGGGAGGAAAACGCCCGCAGCGGCTGCTCGATCGGCCGGAAGCAATCGACGTGATTTACGCAACTCCCGAAGGCATGCCGCGGCGGTTCGTGTGGCGGCGCGCGGTGCATGACATCGCCCGTGCCGAAGGGCCCGAGCGGATCGCGCCCGAATGGTGGAGGCAGCCATCGTCAGCGCGGCTGCGGGACTATTATCGAGTCGAGGACGATACCGGCCGCCGCTACTGGATCTACCGCGAAGGGGTGATCGGCGATGGGCGCGGGGGGGCGCCGAACTGGTTCATCCACGGGCTGTTCGGCTGATGCCGGAGAAGGTCGGCTTCTCGCGGATAAAGCTGATGCGGCGCGCGGACATGCCGCCGCCGCCGGTTGCCCGCGCCCCTTTCGTCGAGCTCGGCGTCGCTTCGCCTTTCTCCTTCCTGCGCGGAGCGTCGGACGCGATCGCGCTGGTGCTTCGCGCGCTCGAGCTGGGCATGGATTCGATCGGCATCGCCGACCGCAACACGCTCGCCGGAATCGTGCGTATGCACAGCGCGTGCAAGGGCGCGGGGCTGAGACCCTTGATCGGCTGTCGGCTGGATTTGACCGATGCGCCGAGCCTGCTCGCCTATCCGGTCGACCGCGAAGGTTACGGGCGGCTTTCGCGCCTGCTGTCCCTGGGCAAGATGCGCGCCGAGAAAGGCGAGTGCGAGTTAAGCCTCGCGGACGTCGCTGCGCACCGGGAGGGCATCGCCTTCATTGCCTGGCCGCAGCACGATCTCGACGCCTTCGAGACCGAGCTACCGCGGCAGCGCCAGGCCTTGCCGTCTTTGCGCCATGTCGCGGCGAGCTGGCTCTACCGCGGCGATGATTCGGCGCGGATCGAGCGGCTCGATCGCCTCGCCCGAGCGAACGGCTGCACCATCCTTGCAACCAACGATGTGCATTACGATGTCCCGCAGCGCCGCCCGCTGCAGGACGTCGTCACCTGCATCCGCGAGAAAGTGACCATCGCGACCGCAGGTTACCTGCTCAACCCCAATGCCGAGCGGCATTTGAAATCGCCGGGCGAGATGGCGCGGCTGTTCGCGCGCTGGCCGCACGCCATCGCCGCCACTCGCGCGTTCGCGGATTCGCTCCGCTTCAGCCTCGACGAGCTGCGCTACGAATATCCCAGGGAGACCGTGCCGGAGGGGCGCTCGCCCCAGGAGCATTTGCAGCACCTCACCCGGGAAGGCGCGAGGCAGCGCTGGCCCGGCGGCGTTCCCGACACGGTGCTCGCCCAGCTCAAGCATGAGCTGGCGCTGATCGAGAAGCTCGATTTCGCGCGCTACTTCCTGACCGTCCATGAGATTGTGGCGTTCGCCCGGAGCCTCGATCCGCCGATCCTCTGCCAGGGGCGCGGATCGGCGGCCAACAGCGCGGTTTGTTACTGCCTCGGGATCACCGCGGTCGACCCCGCCACCAGCGACTTGCTGTTCGAGCGTTTCATTTCCGAAGAGCGCCGCGAGCCGCCCGACATCGACGTCGATTTCGAGCATGAGCGGCGCGAGGAGGTGATCCAGCACATCTATCAAAAATATGGCCGCGAGCGCGCCGGGATCGCAGCGACCGTTATCCACTATCGCCCGCGCTCGGCGATCCGCGAGGTGGGCAAGGTGATGGGCCTCAGCGAAGACGTCACCGCGGCGCTCGCCTCGACCATCTGGGGGCATATGGAGGCGGAACTCGAGGACGCGC
>JBDTXI010000016.1:0-11030 GCA_040006255.1 Sphingomicrobium sp. | reverse complement strand
TTTCCACCCAAAGCAGACGTTAGACGGGTCCCGGTGTGACGTGATCAAGTGTCATTAAACCAATCGGTTGACAATTCGACGCCGCGCGCATAATTCAACCATATGGTTGAACAACGACTCGACGCCACCTTCGCCGCCCTCGCGGATCCCACCCGCCGCCGGATGCTCGCCAATCTTGCATTAGGCGAGAAGTCGGTGGGCGAGCTCGCCGAGCCGTTCCGCATGAGCTTTGCCGGCGCAGCCAAGCACGTGAAGGTGCTGGAAGGCGCCGGGCTCGTTGCCCGCCGCAAGGCTGGGCGCAAACAGATCTGCACCCTCAATGCGGGGCCGCTGACGGAAGCCGAGAAATGGCTGCGGCAGTGGGAGAAATTCTGGAACGTCCGTCTCGACCGGCTTGAGGCGCTGATCGAACGCGACAAGCAAAAAGGAGAAGCCAAATGACTGAAGCCGCCGCTCGAATTGGGGCGCCGATCGCGCGCACCGCGCCCGACACGATCCGCCTCGAGCGCGTGCTCGACGCGCCGCCGGAGACGGTCTGGCGCTACCTTACCGAGGCGGAACTGCGCTCCCAATGGTTTGCCGGCGGCACCGACGCCCGTCCCGATAGCGAGATGGACCTGCTGTTCGATCACGACCTGCTCTCAGCCGACGACGTTCCGTATCCCGCAAGCTATGCGAGCATGAAGGGCTTCGTCAGCCACGAGAAAGTCGTGCGCTTCGAACCGCACCGCGCGCTCGCCTACACGTTCGGCGAGGGCAATAACGGCGTCGCCACATTCGAGCTGTTTCCCGAAGGGCAACGCACGCGCCTGGTCCTGACTCACAGCGGGATCAAGAGCGCGACCGGTGCGCAGGATTTCGGCGGCGGCTGGAATTCCCACCTCAGCGTGCTTCAGGAGAAGCTCGCCGGCCGCAGCGTCCGCAATTTCTGGGCGCTGCATGCGCAGTCGCGTGAGGCGGTGGCCAAGGCGCTCGGCTGAAATGTGTCCCTTGTGCCTGTCGACGCTCGCGTGGCTCGCCGGAGGCGGTTCGGCAGTCGGCGCGTTCTGGGCAGCATGGCGGTTGAAAGGAAAAGACGATGACAACGACGATGACGAAACATCCCACCGCGACGCGTGAGGAATGGCTGAAGAACCGGCTCGATCTGCTCGACGCCGAGAAGGCGCAGACGCGAGCGGGCGATGATCTCGCGCGGCGGCGGCGGGAACTTCCGTGGGTACAGGTGGACAAGGATTATCGCTTCGCGACCGACGACGGCGAGGCTTCGCTTGCCGATCTGTTCCGCGGCCGCTCGCAGCTGCTGGTCTACCATTTCATGTTCGGCCCGGATTACGCCGCCGGCTGCCCATCCTGCTCGGCGATCGCCGACGGGTTCGACGGCTCCGCGACGCACCTCGCCAATCACGACGTCATGCTGTGGGCCATCTCGCGGGCGCCGCTGGCCAAGCTGCAAGCGTACAAGCAGCGGATGGGCTGGACCTTCCCCTGGGCGTCGTCGTTCGGCACCGACTTCAACCTCGACTACAGCGTGGGGCTGACCGATGCGCAGCAGGACGCCGGTTACACCTATAACTTCCAGGAGAAGCCCGCGATTCCTGGCGATGCGCAGGGCGCGCCTGAAGGTCATGCCGCAATGTGCGGCGTCGACTTGCGGACCTACCTCAAAGAGCTGCCGGGCATGAGCGCGTTCATTCTCGATGACGGCCAAGTCTACCACAGCTACTCGAGCTATGGGCGCGGGCTCGATGGCCTGTGGGGCATGTATCAGTGGCTTGATCGGGCGCCGCTCGGCCGGAACGAAGCGGGTCCCTGGTGGAAACGGCGGGACGAATATCAAGCGGGCTGACCGCCGCATTGTCACAAGCGCCGCCAGTGTCCCAAAATTGAACAACTTCATCGGAAAAAAAGCCTCCAGCGACAGGAACCAAGGTGGTTACCGGACAGTTAACCGCCTCACTTCCGCATCCATGTGCGGGGCATCCATCGGTCGAGATTTGTATGAGTAAGCTGATTTTGGGTCTGATGGGTGCGACAGCGCTAACGGCGGCGTCAGCGGCCAACGCGACCCTCATTGTGACAACCCCGACGTCGGTGTCGGTGAGCGGTCCAAGCACGACCGACAGTATCAATTACACGTTCGGCTACAGCGATTCCGACACGAATTCGCCGTTCTCGGAAACGGTGACGTGGATGAACACCCTCGCCGGATCATACGGGATCACCCTTAGCACCGTAGCGACGACCGCCAACGGTCCGACCGATGTGGACATTACCGCGGCCTTCGTGACGGGTACCGGGATCCTGACCCAGCTCGACCTTATGGCCAATCCGTTCAACACGGACCTCATCGAGAATTACGCGCTCGCCGGCGTGCCCCTCGGCGCTGGGACCTATACCCTCACCGTTCAGGGTTCGCGTGGCGACTCTGGGTCGTTCGGCGGCAACGTGTCGTTCGAAGCCGGCCCGGTGGGCGACGTTCCGGAGCCGGCGACTTGGGCCATGATGCTGCTGGGCTTCGGCGCGGTCGGCTGGCAACTCCGCCGCCGCCGCACTTCGGTGCTTGCCCAGGTAGCCTGACCAAAACTTTTCGTTGCACGCAGAGGGCGGCCTGGAAACAGGCCGCCCTCATTGTTTGTGCGCTGTGGCGTGGCCGTAAGACCTCGCCCGGATTTACGGGCTTGGCTCTAGCGCTTGGAGAACTGGAAGCTGCGGCGGGCCTTGGCGCGGCCGTACTTCTTGCGCTCGACGACGCGCGGGTCGCGGGTGAGGAAGCCCTCGCGCTTCACGGTCGTCCGCAACGTCGGTTCGTAGCGAGTGAGCGCGGTCGAGATGCCGTGACGGACAGCGCCCGCCTGGCCCGACAGGCCACCGCCCTTGACGGTGGCTTCGACGTCATACTGGCCGCGGCGGTCGGTCACGTCGAACACCTGGTTGATGATCAGCCGCAGCGTCGGACGAGCGAAATAAACGTCCTGCTCGCGGCCGTTGATGATAATCTTGCCCGAGCCCGGCTTCAGCCACACGCGAGCGACGGCATCCTTGCGCCGGCCAGTCGCATAAGCGCGGCCATACTTGTCGAGCTGCTGTTCGCGAAGCACCGCCTCGATCTGCGGGCCCTGGGTGGAAACGCCTTGGTCGGCCGCGTCGGCGGCGACCGGCTCGGCGGCGGGCTCGGGCGGCTGCGCGTCGGGCGCCGCGGCGGCGGGAGGCTCGGCCTTCGGGCTGGTCAGCTCGCCGAGGTCGGAAAGGGACTTCTTGTCAGCCATTATGCGCCCACCTTGTTCTTCCGGTTCATCGACGCGACGTCGAGGACTTGAGGGTTCTGGCCGCCGTGCGGATGCTCGGTGCCGTTGTAGAGATGCAGCGCGCGCATCTGGTCGCGCCCAAGCGGTCCGCGCGGAATCATGCGCTCGACCGCCTTTTCAAGGATCCGTTCGGGAAAGCGGCCCTCGAGCACCTTGCCGGCGGTCACTTCCTTGAGCCCGCCCGGGTAGCCGGTGTGCTTGTAGTAAAGCTTCTGCTCGAGCTTGCGGCCGGTGAAGCGGATTTTCTCGGCGTTGACAACTACAACATGATCGCCGCAGTCGACGTGCGGCGTGTAGCTCGGCTTGTGCTTGCCGCGCAGGATGTTGGCGATGATCGTCGCGACGCGGCCCACGACCAGGCCGTCGGCGTCGATCAGATGCCATTTCTTCTCTACCTCGGCCGGCTTGGCCGACTTGGTAGTCTTCATCAGCGCCTTCATGGCGAATGACCTCTTCTGAAACGGAAACGCGCCGCCTTGCCGGCAGCGCTTGCGGGCCGTCTATTTGCGGGGGAGGGGAAAAAGTCAAGCAAAAGCGGGAGTTTGCGGACGGGTAAAATAATACCCTACTGCCATGACCTCGCCACTAATAACGCAGCCGTAACGATGGGAACGACGGCTCCGCGTACCAGTTTCATAACGCATCAAGAACGGAGGAAGTCATGTACATCGGTCTCGGCGGAATTCTCATCCTGATCCTGGTGCTCTGGCTGCTGGGCATCATTTGAAACGGCAGGGCGGCAAGCGCCGCCCGCGCCACCACCAAAACAACTATTGTCGCCGGTTCCGGGCGATTTAGCGCCTCGCTTCCAAAGAACACTGGCCGAGGCCCTCGTGGCGAAGATTTCGCCCCGCATAGCGTTGCTTGCTGCGCCGTCGGGTCTTAGGCGCCCGCAAATTGCCCGACGTGATTTCTTCCGGAGACCGAGCGCACGTGCCGAGACGCATCAAGGATTTCATCGACATCAGCGAATACACTTCGCTCGATGACCTGATCCGGTACCTCGAGGCGGTCCGCGCCGGCTTGCCCCCGGCGGCGGAGCCCGAGCTGAAAATCCGCGGTGATGAGGTGTTCGGACGCCGTCTGACCATCACCTACTTCCGCGAACAGACCGCGGAAGAAGCCGAAATCGAGGCGAAATATTCGCCGCAAGAGCCGGCGGACCCGACCATTGAGCAACTCAAGTGCAAGCTCGACGAGGTGCCGTACGAGCTCGGGAAGGCGAAGCGCAGCTAGGCCTCAGCCGACGCTGTCCTCGACCCAATCCACATAGTCCGGCAGCGCCTTTTCCGCCGGCCAGCAGACCGCGCACGGCACGTCGTAGCTGTGCAGCGCGGCGACGCGCTTGAGCAGGGCATCGGCTTGGGCGTCGTTGGTCTTAAAGATCGCAACGGCCTCGTCGGCGGTCTCGATCGCGCCCTTCCAGCGAAAGATCGAGCGAACCGGGCCGAGGATGTTGACGCAGGCGGCGAGGCGTTCATCGACGACGGCGCGGCCGACCCGCTCGGCCTCTTCGGCATTGGCGAACACCGCATAGACCGAGACGAGGCTCATGCCGCGCGCCGCCCGAGTTGATGCGCCCCCCAGACGGTGGCCGCGAGCAGCACCGCACCGGTCGCCTGGTGGAGCACCGCGAGCCAGATCGCCACGCCCGAAAGGACGGTCAGGATGCCGAGCAGGATCTGGGTCCCGAAGGCCGAATGGATCGCTACCGAAGCGGCGCGCGACCCGGGCACTTTTCGTATTTTGCGCGCGAACAGCACCAGCACGGCAACCACGACCCAAGCCCACCAGCGGTGCAGGAAGTGGAGTAGGAACGGGTCGCTGGTCATCGCGGCGCCAATCCCGCGCGACCAGTCGATCCCTTGCGGAACGAAGCGCCCGTTCATGTCCGGCCAGCT
Source organism: Sphingomicrobium sp. (assembly GCA_040006255.1). Lineage (GTDB taxonomy): Bacteria > Pseudomonadota > Alphaproteobacteria > Sphingomonadales > Sphingomonadaceae > Sphingomicrobium. The sequence continues at coordinate 5,824 of JBDTXI010000016.1, read as the reverse complement.
TTTCGACACATAACCGGCGCGAAAGCCCGCGACCCATGCGCCGAGCAGCAGCTGGACGAACAAGGTCGCGAGGGCGAGCGCGCCCCAGCCTGTCAGCCGCGCGGGCTTCGCACCGGACTGCCGCAGGTCGAGCGCGGTCCAGAGCAACGTCGCCATCAGGAACAGCGCGAAAAGCAGGTGCGCCGACAGCCGGTACGGGCTGACCTCGGTCCGACCTTCGAGCCCTGACATGACCATGAACCAGCCGACCGCGCCCTGCGCTCCGCCGAGCACGAACAAGGCCGCGAGCCGCCATGCGTAGCCTCTCGGAATAGCGCGGTTCAGCGCGAACCACCCGGCACCGACGAAGAAGACAAGGCCGATGACGCGGCCAAGAAGGCGGTGGACCCACTCCCAGAAGAAGATCCACTTGAACCCGCCGAGTGTCATTCCCGCGGGACTCGCCACCTGCTGGTATTGCGGCGTCTGCCGATAGAGGTCGAACGCGCGCTGCCAGTCCGCGTGCGTCAGGGGCGGGATGGCGCCGGCGATCGGCTTCCATTCGGTGATGGACAGGCCGCTTTCGGTCAAACGCGTGATCCCCCCGACCACGACCATCGCGAAAACCATGGCGGCAACAGCGAACAACAGGTTCGACAGGGCGCGCGGGCGTCGCTCGCCGGCGGAGCGAGTCGCCACGGAGGAGGGAAGGGCGGAGTCCATCGGCGAGCGCCTATTCGCCTGCGACGGGCCGAGCGGCAAGGGCCGTTTCTTCATCGATGTAATGTTGTAACTTCTCCGCCATTGTCCTATATCTCCCTTGCCATGCCGCAGCTGACGATTCACACGTCCCGGCTCGACCGGATCGCCATGGGCCTGTCCGGCCTGTGCCTCGTCCATTGCCTCGCCACCGCCGTCCTGCTCGGGTTGCTCGCGTCCGCCGGCGGGTTTCTCGGCTCGCCGGTGATTCACGAGGTCGGCCTGACGCTGGCGATGATCCTCGGCAGCATCGCGCTCGGCCGCGGAATCCTCGAGCACGGGTTCATGTTGCCGAGTTCGATCGGCGCCTTGGGCCTTGGAGTCATGGCCGGCGCGTTGAGCCTGCCCGAAGGCGGCAACGAGCCGATCTACACGGTGGTCGGAGTGCTCATCCTCGCGCTCGGCCACCGGCTCAACGCAATGGCCAGCGAGTAAGGCAAATCCTTGCCCACCGGCCGTGCGAGGTCTATCCGCAAGGCGACAGAATGACCCGGCACGATCACCAGCTTCACGAAGGCGAATCGCTCCAGACCGCGGCTCGAGACCGGCTGACCCAGCAAGGCGAGCAATGGACCGACACGCGCGCCGCGGTGTTCGAGGCGCTGGCGAGCTTCGACAAGCCCGCGAGCGCCTATGACATCGCCGAGGAAGTCTCCAAACGCCTGGGCCGCCGGGTTGCTGCCAACAGCGTCTATCGCATCCTCGACCTGTTCGTCGGCTCCAACCTCGCCCGCCGGGTCGAAAGCGCCAATGCCTACGTCGCCAACGCCCATCCCGACTGCCTCCACGATTGCATCTTCCTGATCTGCGACAGCTGCGGGCAGGCCGTTCACATCGACGACGACAGCCTGTCGGGCGGCGTGCGCCAAGCGGCGAAAAACGCCGGATTCTCCGCCCCGCGCCCGGTCATCGAAGTCCGCGGCACCTGCGGCGATTGCGAGCCTGAATAGGCGTTTAGCTTTCACCTGAAGGTAATAGGGGTTAAGGCTCCGCCGCGATGAGCGACCGCCCTGACACGCCCCTCCTCGACACCGTCGAAGTTCCCGCCGACATCCGCGCTCTTGCCAAGGACCAGCTTCCGCAGCTCGCCGGCGAGCTGAGGGAGGAAATGATTTCGGCCGTCTCCGTGACCGGGGGGCATCTTGGGGCCGGGCTCGGCGTCGTCGAGCTGACGGTGGCGGTCCATTTTGTGTTCGACACGCCCGCCGACAAGCTGATCTGGGACGTCGGCCACCAAGCCTATCCGCATAAGATCCTGACCGGCCGCCGCGACCGCATCCGCACCTTGCGCCAGGGCGGGGGCCTCAGCGGTTTCACCCGCCGCGCCGAGAGCGAATATGATCCGTTCGGGGCGGCGCACAGCTCGACCTCGATTTCGGCGGCACTCGGCATGGCCATCGCCAGCAAGCTGTCCGGGGATGGGTCGCGCGCGATCGCGGTGATCGGGGATGGAGCGCTGAGCGCGGGCATGGCCTATGAGGCGATGAACAATTCCGCGGCGGCGGGCAACCGGCTGATCGTCATCCTCAACGATAACGACATGTCTATTGCGCCCCCCGTGGGGAGCTTGCGCAACTCGCTCGCGCGGCTGGTCAGCTCGGGCAAATATCTGACGCCGCGCAAGCTGGCGCAAAAGCTCGCCCGGGCGATGCCCGAGCCGCTGCACCGGATCGCCGGCCGAATGGAGGAGTATGCCCGCGGCATGGTCACCGGCGGGACCCTCTTCGATGAGCTCGGCTTTTATTACGTCGGGCCGGTCGACGGGCATGACGTGCGCGCTTTGGTCGAGGTGCTGGAGAATGTCCGCGACGCAGACGAGGGACCGATGCTGGTCCATGTCGTCACCAAGAAGGGCAAGGGCTACGCGCCGGCGGAAAATGCCGCCGATAAATATCACGGCGTGGTCAAGTTCGACGTGATCTCGGGGGTCCAGGCCAAGGCCGCGGCGGGGCCGCCGAGCTATACCAGCGTGTTCGCCAAAGCGATCGCGGACGAGATGGAGCGCGACGAGAAGGTCGTGGCGATTACCGCCGCGATGCCCTCGGGAACCGGACTCGACAAGGTCGCCGAGAAATTCCCCCGGCGTACGTTCGACGTCGGCATTGCCGAGCAGCATGCGGTGACCTTCGCGGGGGGCCTGGCCGCGCAAGGGTACCGGCCCTTCTGCGCGATCTATTCGACCTTCCTCCAGCGCGCTTACGACCAGGTGGTGCACGACATCGCGATTCAGAATTTGCCGGTGCGATTCGCGATGGACCGGGCGGGGCTGGTCGGAGCCGATGGTGCGACGCACGCCGGGTCATTCGATCTCGCATATTTGTGCACGCTGCCGAACTTCACGGTGATGGCCGCGGCCGACGAGGCCGAGCTGTGCCACATGGTGCACACCATGGCGCTGCACGACAGCGGGCCGATCGCGGTCCGCTATCCGCGCGGCGAGGGGCGGGGGATCGCGCTCCCGGAACAGCCGCAGGCACTCGAGATCGGCAAGGGCCGCGTGGTGCGCGAGGGCAAGACCGTCGCCATCCTGTCGCTGGGCACCCGCCTTGCAGAGGCGGAGAAAGCCGCCGACGAGCTCGAGGCGAAGGGGCTGTCGACCACGGTGGCCGATTTGCGGTTCGCTAAACCGCTCGACAGCGCGCTGATCCGCAAGCTGCTGACCACGCACGAGGTGGCGGTGACCATCGAGGAAGCCGCCATCGGCGGGCTCGGCGCGCACGTGCTGACGCTGGCCAGCGACGAGGGCCTGGTGGACGGCGGCCTCAAGATCCGCACCATGCGTCTGCCCGACCGCTTCCAGGAGCACGACAAGCCCGAGAAGCAATACGACGAAGCCCGTCTCAACGCGCCGCACATCGTCGAGACCGTCCTCAAGGCCCTGCGCATCAACAGCGCGGGCATCGAGGAAGTGCGGGCGTAAATCTCAACCATCCGCAGGCTGCTCGGTCCTGTTGGTTCACGCGAAGACGCGAAGACCGCGAAGGGGGAGCAATGCAGGACGTTGAGACTTTATCCGAGATCGCCGTGGACTGCGGGTTTCATATTCACCAAGGTCTCGGCCCCGGTCTGCTCGAATCCGTATATGAGGCACTGATGGCATCCAGTCTTGCGCCGCGGGGGCTGTCCGTGGAGCGACAAAAAGTCATACCCGTCGAATTTCACGGAATGTCATTTGCCGAGGGCTTCCGGGCCGATCTTGTGGTTGAAGATCAGTTGCTGATCGAAGTGAAATCGATCGACCGGCTCGCGCCTGTGCACGGCAAACAGCTGCTGACCTACCTGAGACTTACCAAGCAGCCCCTCGGGCTGCTGATGAATTTCGGAGCAGCCACCTTCAAAGAGGGCCTGAGGCGGGTGGTCAACCGCCACACCAACTTCGCGTCTTCGCGCCTTCGCGTGAACCAAATTCCTCCTTCCCATCCGTGAAGCTCCGCGCAGATCAGCTGCTCGTGAGCCGGGGGTTGGCGGATAGCCGATCGCGGGCGCAGGCGCTGATCATGGCGGGGGCGGTGTTTTGCGGGGAGCGGAAGCTTGCGAAGGCGGGCGAGATGCTGGCTGAGGATGCGGCGCTGGAGGTGCGGGGGAAGGACCATCCGTGGGTTTCGCGCGGGGGGATCAAGCTCGACCATGGGCTCGCGCATTTCGGGTTCGACGTGACCCGCGAGGTGGCGCTCGACGTCGGCAGCTCGACGGGCGGGTTTACCGACGTCTTGCTCTCGCACGGGGCGGCGAAGGTCTATGCGGTCGACGTCGGCACCAACCAGCTGGCGTGGAAGCTGCGGCAGGACTCGCGCGTCGTCGTGCTCGAGCAGACCAACGCGCGCTATCTGACTGCCGAGCAGGTGCCCGAGACGGTCGACATCGTCGTTTGCGACGCGAGCTTCATCGGCCTTGCCAAGGTGCTGGAGGCGCCGCTGAAGCTGGCGAAGCCCGGCGCGAGGCTCGTGGCGCTGATCAAGCCGCAATTCGAGGCGGGGCGCGAGGAGGTCGGCAAAGGGGGCGTAGTGCGTGATCAGGTCGTTCACGAGCGCGTTTGCGCCGAGGCTAAAGGCTGGGTTGAAGCCGAGGGCTGGCACGTGCTGGGTGTGACCCAGAGCCCGATCACCGGGCCGGAGGGGAACGTCGAATTCCTGCTGGGAGCGGTGAAGAATGACTGAGCCGATGCAAGGCCGGCGCTGGGGCCGAATCGCGCTGATCAGCTGCGTCGCGATCGTGGCGCTCGGCTCGGCGAGCGGCTGGCTGTCGAACAGCGGCTACGGCAACGGCTGGTTCGACGCGCTTCGAAAGCCGTCCTTCATGCCGCCGGGCTGGGCGTTCGGGGTGGTGTGGCCGGTGCATTACGTCATGCTCGGCCTGTCGCTGGCGATGGTGATCGCGGTGCCCCCCTCGACGCGGCGGACGGCCGCGCTGGCGCTGTTCTTCGTCCAGCTCGCGCTGAACTTCGCCTGGTCGCCAATTTTCTTCGCCGCGCACGACATTGACCTGGCGAAAATCGTCATCGTCCTCATGGTGCTGCTCACCGTCGCGGCGGCCGCGCTGTTCTGGCGCATCCGCCAGGCGGCCGCGTTGCTGCTGATTCCCTATGTCGCCTGGCTGGTCTTCGCCGCCGCGCTCAACTGGGCGATCGCGGACCTGAACCCCGGCGCGGGCGTCACGCTGCTCGGCTGAGCGCGGGGATTGTTGGGGATATTCTCGGCCGCAAGGGTGGCAAAATCGCGCCCAAGTGCCTATCTGCGCGGCTGAAAAAGGGAGACTGACGATGCAGTCCGAGAACAAAATGTTCGACGACTTGGTGAAGATGGTCAACGGCTTTGCCGGGACCTTCGCAGGGATGGGCCGCGAAGCCGAAGCTTCCGCGCGCGAGAAGATGCGCGAGTGGATGGCCGGCGCCGATTTCGTCGGCCGCGACGAGTTCGAGGCGGTGAAGGCCATGGCCGCCGCGGCGCGCGACGAGAACGAGGCCCTCAAGGCGCGCATCGCGACGCTGGAGGCCAAGTTCGCCGGACCGGCCGCCGGGACTACCGGCGCCAGGCGCGGCGGCGGCAAGCCCAAAGCCAGTCCCGGGGCATGATCTGACCGAGGTCGA
>JBDTXI010000015.1:0-15916 GCA_040006255.1 Sphingomicrobium sp. | reverse complement strand
GCCCCGGCAGGATCATCATCAGAACGAGGACCGTCGAGGTCATCATCCACGCCGTATCGCCCTTGTCCACAGTGGGCGCAGCGGCGGCGGCAGTCTGTGCCCAGGCGGGCATGGCGGCGAATGCGGCGAGCGTTACTGCCCCCGCAGCGCGACGAATGTTAGTTGCGAATTTCATCTATCCCACCCCTCAAAGAGCGTCATCGTTCTGGTCGCCGGTGCGGATCCGCACCGCCTGTTCCACGTCGAGGACGAAGATCTTGCCGTCACCGATGGACCCGGTGTGCGCGGCTTGCTGGATCGTCTCGACGACGCGGTCCGCGTAGTCAGCGGCGACCACCACCTCGATCCGAACCTTGGGGACGAGGTTTGTCTGATATTCGGCGCCGCGATAAATTTCCGTGTGGCCTTTTTGACGGCCGTATCCGCGCGCTTCCGTGACGGTGAGGCCCTGAACATCTATCCCGCCGAGAGCCTCGCGGACCTCGTCGAGCTTGTGCGGTTTGATAATTGCAAGCACCAGTTTCATTCAGAACTCCCCATTTTCAGAATGCCACGCCGAGCGAAGCGACGACGCCCGCTCCGGCGATGTTGCGGCCCCTCGGGCTGTAAAGGGACTTATTGCGGGCGCTTATGCGGCGGCGATGTCCAGCACCTATAATTCACGGCCGCTGACGCCCGAGGTGCTGGTTGATGGAAACCGCTGGGCCGTTGTTCGCGAACGCAGGGACGTCGAAACGATGATCGCCGCCGATCATGTGCCGGAATGGCTTTGCACCTGACGCAAAATGAATCAGCCAAGAATCGAGCGCTTTGGCCCCCTACGGCGGCGGCGTGGCTGTTGCGTTCGGCCCGCTTGCTCTAGGATAGCGCACCGATGAGGGGCGCGTGGAGAAGAATTCCCTTGCTTTAGAGCCGATGATCGACGGTTTCGGCCGGCGGATCTCCTACGTCCGCATGTCGGTGACCGACCGCTGCGACCTGCGATGCCGGTATTGCATGGCCGAGACGATGACCTTCCTGCCGCGCAAGGACGTGCTCAGCCTCGAGGAGATCGTCGAGCTTGCCGACATTTTCATCGCCCGCGGGGTGCGGCGGATCCGCTTGACCGGCGGCGAGCCGCTGGTGCGCAAGGGGCTCGATCAACTGGTCGGTGAGCTTGGCCGGCGGATCGGCAAGGGCCTCGACGAGCTGACCATGACCACCAACGCAACGCAGCTGGCGCGGCACGCCGGCACGCTCTTCAATGCGGGAATTCGGCGCATCAATGTCAGCCTCGACAGCCGCGTTGCGGAGCGGTTCCGGCACATCACCCGAGGAGGCGATTTAACGCAGGTTCTCGGCGGCATTGAAGCGGCTGCGGGAATTGGGCTCAAGATCAAGATCAACATGGTCGCGTTGCGCGGGCTCAACGAGGACGAGATCCCGGCGATGATCCGCTGGTGCGCGAGCGAGGGCCACGATCTCACCCTGATCGAGACGATGCCGCTGGGCGAAGTCGAGCAAGAGCGTTCCGAACATTATCTGCCGCTGAGCGACGTCCGTGCGCGGCTGGAGAGGGAATTCCGCCTGATCCCGTCGCTCGCGCGCACGGGTGGCCCGGCGCGTTACTTCGAGGTGGAAGGGCTGGGCATTCGCCTCGGTTTCATCACGCCCCTGACGCAGAATTTCTGCGACGGGTGCAATCGTATCCGGGTGGCCGCGACGGGGACGGTGTTCGGCTGTCTCGGCCACGACCAGAAAGTCGAGCTGCGCGAGCTTCTGCGCGGCGGGGGCAGGGAAGCGGTGAGCGAGGCCTTGGATCGCTTGCTTGCCGGCAAACCGCAGCGCCATCAGTTCCGCATCGAGGCCACGCGGCCCGCGGTTGCGCGGCACATGAGCGTGACTGGCGGCTAGCAGATCAGGGCCACATCAGACTGCGTGGACCCGACGACCGTCTTTGCGCTTGCAATGCTGTTTGCCCTGAGCGCCGCGCTGTCGCGTCGCCGGGTTCGGAGCCTGGCGATACTGGCGCCGCGGGATGCCCAACCGGAGGCTGGTGCTCGCGTTCGCCGCGACCGCTGACCGTCGCCGGCGCGAAGCTGCTGTTCACCTAGAAGTCGAGCACCTGGACGGAGGCGCCGGGTCCCAGGGCCGGCGAATTCGTGAGTTGGCGCACGAGCAAATCTGCGTCGGCGAGCGCCATCTGAGCACCCGAATCCTGGTTCGTGAGAAGCCTCACCGCACCGGTGCTCCAACGCCCGCGATGGAACGTCTCGCGAGCGCCGCATTCGCCTAGCGCTTCCCCTAGCCTGGCCACTCGCCAATCCAGCGCCGTTTCGATCGGCTGCCCGCGCATGCCCGCCAGCAAAGGCGCGAGGAACAGGCGCGCGGTGACCATCGCGGACGTTGGATTGCCGGGAAGTCCGATGATGATAGAGTCTCGCACACGCCCGAGCCACACGGGCTTGCCCGGCTTGATCGCAACACTGGCAAAGAGGAGGTCGAGCCCCAGCGGTTCGAACATCGCCTTGGCAAAGTCTCTTTCGCCGACTGAGGCTCCGCCGGTCACGACGAGGACGTCGGCGGTGTCGAGGGCCACTGCTGCCGCTGACTGCATGGCCGGGAGATCGTCGCGCAGACGGGTTCGGCCGGCGCAGTGGGCGCCCCATTGCTCTGCGAGGACCGCGATCCCGAACGAGACGCTATCGGGGAGGGCATCCGCGACCCTGCGAGCCGTCCCCGGCTCCGCGAGCTCGTCGCCGGTGCTCAGGATGTGGAGCCTAGGGCGTCGATAAACGCGAAGCTCGCCGGCGTCGGCAGCGGCGGCTGCGACGATGGCGCGCGCATCGAGCTCGCGCCCTGCCGCGAGCAGCTCGTCGCCAGTTTCGAAGTCCGATCCGCGCCTGCGAATATGGGACGCTCCGCCGGAATGCGCATCGATGATCGCGAGATCCCCGTCGCGGCGAACGTTTTCCTGAATGATGACGCGGTCCGCCCCAGGCGGCACGGGCGCTCCAGTAAAGATCCGGGCGCACGTCCCTTCTTCGACGGGGCCGCTCCACGCCGCACCGGCGAAGGACTCGCCGACAACCCGCAGAGACATGGGAAAGGCGCCGAGATCGGCCTCGCGCACCGCGTAGCCGTCCATCGTGGACACGTCGGCGCGAGGAGAATCGATTTGCGCGAGGACAGGCTCGGCGAGCACGCGGCCGGCTGCGTTGGCGAGGCTTATCGTCTCCGATCCGAGCGGTACTGCGACCGAGCGGATCAGCTCGACCGCTTCGTCGAAGCCGATCATCCGCGCGGCCAGTCGCCCGACTTGCCGCCGCTCTTCGACGTGACCGCGATCCCGCCGATCACCATCGTCCGATCAATGGCTTTCAGCATGTCGAACAACGTCAGGCAGGCCACCGATACCGCCGTTAGCGCCTCCATCTCGACGCCGGTGACGCCGTTGGTGCGGACCTCCGAGGCAATTTGGAAACCCGGAAGCATTTCGTCGATTGTGATTTGTACCTCGACCTTGGTGAGCGGCAGCGGATGGCACAAAGGGATCAGGTCCGCGGTGCGCTTGGCCGCCATGATTCCGGCGAGCTCGGCGGCGGCGATCACCGACCCTTTGGGAGTGGTGCCGGCACGGACCTGCTCGAGAGTCTCCGGCCGGCAGGTGAGCGCCCCGGCCGCCGTGGCCCTTCGCGCGGTTACGTCCTTGCCGGAAACGTCGACCATGCGCGCGCGGCCGCTGTCGTCGATGTGCGTCAGGCCGCTCATCCGCAAAGCTCCCTGAGGCGGGGAATTTGTCCGGCGAGCGAGCAGGGGCGGTAGCGGCTGTCGAGTTCGTACTTCAGGACCAAGTCCCAGCCGTCGTGGCAGGCGCCGGTGGAGCCGGGCAGGCAAAAGGCGAAGGTATCGCCGATCTGCCCGGCGAAGGCTCGCGACTGCATGGTCGAAAAGCCGACCGTCCCGTGGCTCGCCTGATGGAAGAGGATCGAAAAGCCGTCCATCTCCCGCCGGAACATGGACTTGAGCGCTTCGGGGGTGACGTCGCGCGGCGCGAAGCCGGTGCCGCCGGTCGAGATGATTACGTCCACGTTTTCGTCCTCGACCCAGGTGCGCACCTGGTCGCGGATCGCTTCGACATCGTCGGCGACGATTGCTTTGCCGGCGAGTTCGTGGCCGGCTGCGGTCAGCCGCTCGACAAGCAATGCGCCCGATTTGTCCGTCTCGTCCGTCCGGCTGTCCGAGACCGTGAGAACGGCAATGCGCAGTGGATAGAAAGTCAGCGACTCGTCGATTCCCGGCAAGATTAGCCCCAACGCTCGCGGTCGGCGAAATCGGCAGCGGTCGGCTCGATCCATTGCGGCCCGGCGCCGCCGATCTCCTTCTTCCAGAACACCGCGTCGGTCTTCAGCCGGTCCATGAGATAATCGGCGGCCTCGAACGCCGCTCGACGATGCGGCGCGGCCGCGGCGGCAAAGACAATCGGCTCTCCGGCGAGCACCTCGCCACAACGGTGCACCACACGCACATGGCTGACCTCGAAGCGCGCCGCCGCTTCGACAGCGATTTCCTCGAGCGACTGCCGCGTGAGTGACGGGTGATGCTCGAGCACCAGCCGATGGACTGTCACGCCGTTCTTCGAATGTGGCCGTGCAATTCCTGTGAAGCTGACCACGGCGCCGTCGCCCGACGCCTGGTCGATCAAGGCGGCTAGCTCTTGCTCGGGCCGCAGCACTTGTTCCTCTAATCGCGCAACCACGCTCATCCGCCGGAGACCGGCGGAAGGAACTCGACGACGTCGGTTCGATCTACGACATGATGGTCGTGAACGATGGCATCGCGGATGCAGGCGCGTGTGCGGTTGCTGCCAAGCGCCTCTTGCGCCGTCGGATGTTCGGCAATCAGCCTGTCGCGCAGCTGGGCAATCGAGCAGCCGGACGCATCGACTGTCAGCTCGGGCCCGATCGCGTCGGCCAGACATCCGTAAAACAGCACTTTCACCGCTTCACCCGGTCAAATTCCGGCGTACCATTCGTAATCGACATTATCCTCCCAATAGCCGCCCTTGCCGCCGTAGATTCCAGCGAGGCTTTCGACCGCCTCGATGCGCTGGATGTACTTGGCGTTCTTGTAACCGAGCTGGCGCTCGACCCGGAGCCTCAGGGGTGCGCCGTTCGGCACGGGAAGCAAATGGTCGTTCAGCCCCCAGGCGAGGATCGTCTGCGGGTGAAAGGCGTCGACCAGGTCGATGCTCTCGTAAAACGGCTTGTTGCCGATTCGGTCGGCACAGTGAAAGACGATGTACTTTGCGCGCGTGCTCAAGCCGGCCGCATTGAGAATCCGTGAGAGCTGGAGACCGTGCCATTTGCCGATCGCGCTCCAGCCCTCGACGCAGTCGTGACGGGTAATCTGCGTTTGATGCCGAAGCGAACGCAGGGTCCGGATGGGGATCGACAGCGGCCGTGCGACGAGGCCGTCCACGGCGAGCCGCCAATTGGCGAAACTCTCGCTCACATGCTGGGCATATTCGCTTGTGCCAGGGTTGGCGGTGCCGTTCGCGCGGAAGAACGGCGACATATCGGCGGCGCTATATTCGCGGGCCAGCGCGTCACGCGGAGCGACGACACGCTGAGCCCGAATCGTCAGCTTTTCGGCGGAGCGCAGCACGCCGCGGAACCTCTCGTTGTGGGTAAGGCGATCGCATCCCGAGAGCAGGAGTCCGGTCGCGCCGGTCGCGCCGGCTGCGACAAAACGTCGCCTCGTGATCATGGGTCGATCCTTTCCGGCGGCACCCGGAAACGGCCGGTGATCATCGACCCGACCTCGTTGATCGGTCCGGCGAGCACGACCATCATCAAATGCACGAAGATGAACAGCAACAGCGCGGAGGCGGTGAGGAAGTGGATCGACCGCGCCGATTGGCGGCCGCCAAAGAGGTCGAGCAGCCACGGCCATGCCGCGTCCATCGCCGGCGACATCGCGAGACCGGTGAGGATCATCAGTGGAATCAGGAGGAAGATCACGGCGACGTAGCTGAACTTCTGCAGGATATTGTACTTCAGCGCCTCGTCGCCCGTCGGGAAGTTCAGCCGCGCGTGGGCCTTGATATCGTGCCAGATGTGCCCGGGCTTGAGTTGCTCGCGCGAGGGCGCGAGGTCACGCAGCACATGACGGTTCCACAGGCTGGTGAGCAGGAAAAGGACGAGGCCGGTAACGAGGATCCAGGCGAAGGCGAGGTGCCAGCGGCGCGCCGCGGCAAGGTTGTAGGTCGACGGGATCGTCGCCCAGCCGGGGACCGGCCGCGGCCCGAAGCTGATCCAGGCGTGATCGAAATTCGCCCCGAACTGACCCCAGTACAACCGCGGATGCGCATTGAAGATCATCAGCCCCGACATCAGCATGACGATGACGGTGAGCGCATTGATCCAGTGCCAGAGGCGGGTCGGCAAGCGGTGGCGGTAGGCAACGCGCCGCGGCCGGGGCGGGGCTGGGGGCTCCGGTTCGATCGGTTCTTCAGTAACGGCAGCGTCGGCCAATGGCGCCTCCAAGGGAGCGCAGCATAGCTGAGACAAAATCGGACGGGTAGTGCGGCGAAGGACTGACCCGCTCTAAATTGCGGGTCAGTCTTCGACTTCGAATGAGATCAGCCTGGCTGATTGGCGCAGGCGGTGTCGTATTGTGACACGGACGCAGTATTGCGCGAATTCTGCGGCTGCTCGCCCGCGTAACGGGTACCGGCGTTGCCGTCGGGATTAAATGCGGATCCCGGAGAGTTCGCCGCATTCCCTGGCGTCGGGCCGTCTTCGCCACATTCCTTACCGGGCTGGCCGGTGGTTGCCGGACCGTTCGTATGCCAATAGCCGTTGCCGTTATACTGACCGTTGCCGGGCGCCGTTTGCGCGGACGCCGACGCCGGCGCGAGCGCCAATGCGGTTGCGCCAAGCAAGAAAATCGTGGCTTTCATGGAAAGGCTCCTTCATGGGCTTCTTATGATCGCGCGCCGATTCATGCCTGGAGTCCTGATTTCAGGAGCAATCGGACGCCACCCTATGTGCCGAGCGGCGCCCGATCGGTTCATCCGTTGGGCCGACGAATCGCTCTACAGGGCGAATGTCACGCCGGCGACGAAGGCGCTGCGGCCGTACGACCGCCGCTGGTAGAGATCGTGGTCGGGTCCGGTGCCGGTCCAGGCGACGGTGCCGGTTAGCCGGCCGAAGTCGCGCGAGAAGCCCAACCGCCAGTCGAACTCCGGACGATAAGGCTCACCATTCCTGCGCCCTTCAAGCTGAACGAGCATGCCCACTTGCCCGCTGACCCGCAGCGTCTTGCCGGCTGGCACGTTCGCATCGACTTCGCTGTAAAGCGTCCACCCGCCCCGCTTGAGATAATCGGGAGAGACATAGATCCGCGACGACAGGATCTTGCCGCCGAGACCGGCGTAGAGCTCCGTGTAGGACTGCCCGCGCCCTCTGCTCGAATAGGAAGAATAGTTCGAATGGACGATACCGAGATCGAGCGTGAGACCGGATGACAGGCGCCTGGCGTAGCCGCCGTTGAGCTGAAGCCCAAGCGGCTGCAGCCCGTCATGGCGAGTTAAAACGACGATCCCCGAAAACGCGCCGTAAAGCCCGCCCGGCGCATCGTAGGACAAGTCGAAATTTCCTGTCGGACGGCTGTCGCTCAGGGAATAGCCGCGAAAGCGATCGTCGCTCAAAACCGAAATAGCGGCTCCGACCTGCGCGGCAGCAGGGGAAGCGAGAGCCACAGAAGCGGCGAACAGGATTGGTCGAACGGCGGCAGGCCAAAGAAAGCTACCGGTGCGCGCTCGCGAAGCGGGTTCGCCCGCAGGCGCAGTCACAGGCGCCCGCCAGGCGCGCCAGGGTCGCGCAGGCGTCGATGGTGCCGCCGCCGCGCCGCTGCGAGACCAGGACGGGGGCGGGCGAGCGCCGCCGCTCGCGCATCAAGGCGAGCAATCCGCTGACATGCGCCGCGGCATAAGAGCTGCCATTGACGAGAAACCATCGTCCTCCCGGCACGGTCGTGGGCACGTCCTGTCCGGGCGCAGTGTAAACATTGCCACGCGACGGCGCCAACAAGGCGTCGGATACGGCGATGACGCCCGGCAGGGACGCCGGGAATCCGCCGCCGGCGAGCTTCTGGTCGAAGGCTGTGACCACGGCGCTGCCGCCCTTCATGGCCGATTTCAGCAGCTCGGCGAGCAGCCGGTCTTCGGGGCCGGTGAGGCTAAGGTTGATGATGTCGGAGCGTTGGTCGACGGCAAAGTAGATCGCCTTGGCCAGGCTGAGCGTGTCGCAAACGGTCGCGCCCGGCGTTTGCCAGCACGCGCGCAGGCCGAGCAGCCGGGCGCCGGGCGCAACGCCGGCGATGCCGATGCCGTTGTCCGCCTTGGCGGCAATGACTCCGGCGACGCTCGTCCCATGTTGTTCGGCGGCCAAGGCCTGTCCGGCGATAAAGTTGCGGGTCATGAGGATTTGGCCGGCGAGATCCGGGTGGCGAACTTCGATCCCGCTGTCGATGACCGCGATCCTGACGCCGCGCCCGGTCGCGATCTGGTGAAGGTCGGCCAAATGCCATTGCGTGGCCGCGGGTTCGGCGGCGTAGAGCGGATCGTTGTGCGCAGTCGCTCCGCCGCGCGCGCTGAACAATTTCATCGGCTGCGCCCAGGCGACGTCCGAATCGCGCGACACCTGGTCGGCGGTCGCGTCCGTCGAACGCCCGTCGGGCACGACCATGACGAAGCAGTCGACGCCCACCATCGGCATCGGCCAGTTATCGAGAACCCTCAGGCCGTATTGGCGCGCGACCCGTCGGGCGAGGTGGGTCCGGGCGCTCTGCATGGTCTGACCGCCATAGCCGCCGCTGTAATCGCCGCTCGGCCGGTAATGATCCGGCGCGATGCGAACCATCACCAGGATCTGCCGCTCGGGCGGGACGTGCGCGGCGTCTTTTCCGTACACTGCCGCCGGCTGGAATACGGCCAGAGCCGCCAGGCACAAGGCGAACAAACGAAGCCTTCTCGGAAGCTTCACTGAGCACTTCCATCGACCGGTTCGGCCATCTGCACGTCGTCGTCGGAGCGGAGCTTGCCCAACGCCTTTGGACGCTGGTCCGCTGACACGCGCAGCAGATAGGCGTCCGCCGCCGTGGGTCCACCGATGATCGACGCCCCGCTAGCCCTCAGCGCGTCGCGGACCTCTTCCTCGGTCGCGTCGGCGCGGAAAATGACGAGCACGTTGGCCGCCACGGGCGGCGAGGGCGATCCCAGCGCATGATAGGCGGGACGGCTCAGCGAGAAGAGAATTCCGCCGGCGAGGACGAGGAACCCGATCTGAGCGGCGGCGAGCGCCGCGACCGCGGGCTGGCGGAAGTATTTCCAGAGGTTGCCGGACGTGCGCTGCTTTTGCCGAGGCGTACTGCGCTCGGCGTCGATGCGTCCGCGCAGCCGCATCCAGCCGGCATCCGCCTCCGGATCGGAGGCGCGGATTTCCTGCGCCAGGCGTCGTTCGAGCGTCAGTTGACCGCGGCAATCGCCGCACGACGAAAGATGGTCCTCGACGCGGACGCGGTCGCTTTCGTCGAGCTGACCCGTTGCGTACCAGGGAAGCAGCTCCTCGGCTTCGTCATGCGGATCGGGATTGAGAATGCCGGGCATCACCGTCCCCTAAAGCCAGTCAGCAAAAGTGCCGGACATCGCCTGCTTGAGGCGCCGCCGGGCGTGGAACATGCGCGTCTTCACGGTGTCCACCGGGCAATCCATGATCTCGGCGATCTCGCGGTAGCCCATGCCGTGGAAGTAGGTGAGGTCGACCACCATCCGATGATCGGCGGAAAGTTGGCTCATCGCCTGGATCAGCGCGTCGTGCAGCCGTCCGTGGTGCAGTTTTTGATCGGGCCCGGGCTCGGCGCTCACGCGTGAATCGCGCTCTTGTTCTTCGACCGGGTCGGGCCAGCGCGTTCTCGCCTTCAGCGCCTTGCGATAGGCGATCGCGAAAATCCAGGTCGAGGGCTTGCTCGAACCCCTGAAGTTTCCGGCCGATTGCCATACCACCATCATCGTGTCGTCGAGGACCTCTTCGATCAGCTGGGGGCGCCGCAGCATGCCCATGAGGAACCGCGCGAGCCGCGGCCGGTACATCCGGTATAGCCGCTCGAACGCCTGCAAGTCCTGGGCACTGACGCGGGCGAGCAAGTCGTTTTCGTCGGGCCAGCGCGAGCGCACCGTCTCCATCCGCGGATGGATCACCGTTCCAGACGAACTCACCGGACCCTCTGCATTGGTATGGGTGTCTCCACCCGGCAGGAAGGTTCACTCGCCGGGGCGTGCGGGCACCTTAGGCGAATTGTCTCGCGGGCGGAACGGCTTCGGCACTGTGGCCGCTGCGTCCGGCATCTGAGAGCGGTCCAAGCGGGCGCTCCAGCGTCTGGAAGTTAGAGGCAGGATTCGAGATACGGCTGGTCGAAGCCGAACTGCTTGGCTTTCTCCAGCGTGTAGGGCCGCAGTCCCATCGAACGATATTCGCCGAGGATCTTTCCGTCGGCGGTCTCGTCGAGATATTCAAACTTGAACAGCTCTTGGGTGACGATCACGTCGCCTTCCATACCGATCACTTCGGTGATGTTGGTCGTCCGGCGCGAGCCGTCGCGAAGGCGCTTCACCTGAACGATGAGGTCCACGGAGTCGGCGATCTGCCGGCTGATGGCTTCCTTCGGCACCTTGATGTCCGACATCATCACCATGTTTTCCATACGCGCGAGGCATTCGCGCGGGGAGTTGGAGTGAAGAGTCGCCATCGAGCCGTCGTGGCCGGTGTTCATGGCGGCGAGCAAGTCGAAGCACTCGCTGCCGCGAATCTCGCCGAGGATGATGCGGTCGGGGCGCATACGCAGAGCGTTGATGACGAGGTCGCGAATGCTGATCGCGCCGTGGCCTTCGAGGTTCGCGGGGCGGGTTTCGAGCGGCAGCCAGTGGGGCTGCTGAAGCCTGAGCTCGGCCGCGTCCTCGATGGTGATCACGCGCTCGCCGGGGTCGATCATCTTTGACAAAGCGTTGAGCATGGTCGTCTTACCCGAGCCGGTACCGCCGGAGATGACGACGTTCATGCGCGAGGCGCCGGCGATCTTGAGCAGAGTCGCCATCTTTTCCGACATCGAGCCGAAGCCCTTCATCATGTCGAGGGTAATCGGCTTCTCGGAGAATTTACGAATCGAGATCGCGGTGCCGCGCAGGCTGAGCGGCGGGATGATGACGTTGACGCGGCTGCCATCCTGAAGGCGCGCGTCGCACAACGGGCTGGTCTGGTCGATGCGGCGGCCGACCTTGTTCACGATCCGCTGCGCGATCTGGAACAGATGTTCTTCGTCGCGGAACTGGATCTGCGCGATCTCGAGCTTGCCCTTGCGTTCGACGTAGGTCTGCTCGGGACCGTTGACCATGATGTCGCTGATGGCCGGGTCGGCAAGCAATTCTTCGAGCGGGCCGAGGCCGAGAAGCTCGTCGACCAGCACCTTCTCGAGCGCGAACTGCTCGCGGCGGTTGAGGTTGATCTTGAGTTCGTTGAGGACCTCGGAAATGATCGGGCGGAATTCTTCGGCGAGCTCGTCCTTGCTCAGGGTGGCGGCGGCTTCGGGGTCGACTCGTTCGAGCAACCGCGGAAGCACCTGCTCCTTGATCCGGTGGACCGAGGCCTCGAAGCCTTCGGTCTTGCTGCTTGCCGCTTCGCCGCTGGCATTCTGCCGCGCGGTGAGGCGATCCATTGCGGCACCCTTGGGCACGCCCTCTTCGGAGCCGGAAGCGTCCATCTCCGGAGTGAGTTCGTCGAGCGGCGGGAACTGGTCGCCGCCCGGCTCGGGAGCCGAGGAACTGACCGCGCCACTGCCGGGGCTGCCCTTCATTGGCTTGGCGACGCCGAAGTTCGGGCGGCTGCCGCTCATACCACTACGCTTGCCGAATGCGCTCATTCCTACCCTGCCGTTGCGGTTTGCCGCTCAATGGATCGGGCCGGTGAATAAGAGCGAAACTTTTAGAAAAAGCTAACTGCGTTAAGCAGGGCAGGCGCGGTCGTGGTTACCGAGAGCTTAAGCTCTGGCGCTCTCGGCGAGGACGGTGAGGCCCTTGTCGCTGACTTCGGCGAAGCCGCCGGTCACCGGAATGCGCTCGGGCTGCCCGCCCGCCGCGCGATAGACGGCAACGTCGCCGTTCTTTAGCGTGGTCATGTAAGGCGCGTGTCCGGCCATGATTCCCGATTCGCCTTCGGTTCCAGGGACGACCACCATGTAGACGTCGTCGGACATCACCAGCCGGTCCGGGGTGACGAGTTCGAAATGCAGAACGGCCATTATTTCTTACTTTCGATTGCGGCGTCGAACAGGCGCGTGGCGGCTTCGAACTTGTCGCGGCAGCCGGTGTTGCAGAAGCCGACGACCTTGCCGCGGTAGAGGGCCAGGCTGTCGGCGCTGACCGGATCTCCCGACCATGGGCAATGCGTGTTGATGCAGTCTTCGAGGCGAAGTTCGTCGGCCAGAGCTTAAGCCTCCTGCGCCAGCTTCTCGGCCTTGGCGACGGCCTCCTCGATCCCGCCAACCATGTAGAAGGCGGCTTCGGGTAGATGGTCGTACTCGCCGCTGACCACCGCCTTGAACGAGCGGACCGTGTCTTCGACCTGGACGAACTTGCCGGGAATGCCCGTGAACACCTCGGCGACGTGGAACGGCTGCGACAGGAAGCGCTGGATCTTGCGCGCGCGGGAGACCGTCAACTTATCCTCTTCGGACAGCTCGTCCATGCCGAGGATGGCGATGATGTCCTGCAGGCTCTTGTAGCGCTGCAGGGTCTCCTGGACGGCGCGGGCGGTCTCGTAATGCTCCTGGCCGACGACCGCCGGGGTGAGGACCCGGCTGGTCGAATCGAGCGGGTCGACCGCCGGGTAAATGCCGAGCTCGGAGATCGCGCGGCTGAGCGTGGTCGTCGCGTCAAGGTGGGCGAAGGACGTC
The DNA here is from genome assembly GCA_040006255.1 of Sphingomicrobium sp. Taxonomy (GTDB): domain Bacteria; phylum Pseudomonadota; class Alphaproteobacteria; order Sphingomonadales; family Sphingomonadaceae; genus Sphingomicrobium. The sequence continues at coordinate 2,926 of JBDTXI010000015.1, read as the reverse complement.
GCCGGCGCCGGGTCGGTCAAGTCGTCGGCCGGCACGTAAATCGCCTGCACGGACGTGATCGACCCCTTGTTGGTCGAGGTAATGCGCTCCTGCAGCGTGCCCATGTCCGTCGCCAGCGTCGGCTGATAGCCGACGGCCGAAGGGATGCGGCCAAGCAGCGCCGACACTTCGGAGCCGGCCTGGGTGAAGCGGAAGATGTTGTCGACGAAGAAGAGCACGTCCTGGCCTTCCTGGTCGCGGAAATATTCGGCCTGGGCTAGCCCCGAGAGAGCGACTCGGGCGCGAGCGCCCGGTGGCTCGTTCATCTGGCCGAACACCAGCGCGACCTTGGAGCCCTCGGGCGTTGGGTTGCCGTCGGCATCCTTGGCGATGACGCCCGCTTCAAGGAACTCGTGATAAAGGTCGTTACCCTCGCGCGTGCGTTCGCCGACGCCAGCGAACACGGAGACGCCGCCGTGGCCCTTGGCGATGTTGTTGATCAGCTCCTGGATGAGCACCGTCTTGCCCACCCCGGCGCCGCCGAACAGGCCGATCTTGCCGCCGCGCGCATAAGGCGCGAGCAGGTCGATGACCTTGATTCCGGTGACCAGGATCGCGGCTTCGGTCGACTGATCGATGAAGGCCGGTGCCTCGGCGTGGATCGGGGCGGTCATGTCGCTGCCGATCGGCCCGCGGTCGTCGATCGGCTCACCGATGACGTTCATGATGCGGCCGAGCGTCATCGGACCGACGGGCACGCGGATCTCGGAACCGGTCGAGCGGACGGCCTGGCCGCGGGTGAGGCCGTCGGTCGAATCCATCGCGATGGTGCGCACGACGTTCTCGCCGAGGTGCTGCGCGACTTCGAGGACGAGGCGGTTGCCGCCGTTGTCGGTCTCGAGCGCGGTGAGGATCGGCGGCAGGTCGCCTTCGAACGCAACGTCGACGACCGCGCCGATGACCTGGCTGATGCGGCCGGTGAGGTTGCTTGGCGACGCGGCGTTCGCCGGGCCCGATCCGGTCGTGGACTTCGCCGCCTTGGTCGCGGCTTTCTTGCGGGGCTTCATGTCGGGGGCGGCGGTGGCCATGTCTGTCTTCCTTGCCTTCAATGTTCGTTAAAGCGCTTCGGCGCCCGAGATGATTTCGATGAGTTCGGTCGTGATCACGGCCTGGCGCTGGCGGTTGTAGATGATTCCAAGCTTCTTGATCATGTCGCCGGCATTGCGCGTCGCATTGTCCATCGCGGTCATTTGCGAGCCGTAGAAGCCGGCCTGATTTTCGAGCAGCGCGCGATAAAGCTGAACCGCGATGTTGCGCGGGAGCAGGTCGTTGAGGATGTCCTCCTCGTCCGGCTCATATTCGATCGCGGCGAGAGAGGCGGGGCCGCCCGCTTCGTCGGGAGCGCCCTTCGCAATGGGGATGATCTGATCGACTGTCGGTTCCTGTACCAGCGTCGAGCGGAAGTTGGCGTAAGCGAGGTGAACGACGTCGATCCCGTCGGTCAGATAGCGGTCAATGATGTCCTTCGCGATGGCCTGCGCGTCAGCGTAGGTCGGCGCCTTGACCTCGCTCGTGTCGTACTGGGCGAGGATGCTCTTCGGGTAGAGGCGCTGGAGGACGGGGCGGCCCTTGCGGCCGACGATGTAGAAAAGGACCGTCTTGCCCTGGCCGATCAGCACTTCGGCCTTGCGGCGCGCGGCGCGCACGATGTTGCTGCTGAAGGCGCCGGCAAGCCCGCGATCCGCGGTCGCGACGATGATGAGGTGCGTGTCGTCCTTGCCTGTGCCGGTCATCAGCTTGGGGCTTTGCGGTCCGGCGCTGACGCGCGAGGCGAGCGAGGCGAGCGAGGCGACGACCTTCGTCATCCGCGTCGAATAGGGCCGCGCCGCGGTGGCGTTCTGCTGGGCACGGCGCAGCTTCGACGCCGCGACCATGTTCAGCGCCTTGGTGATCTTCTGCGTCGACTTGACCGAGCCGATGCGGAGCTTGAGGGCCTTGAGACTTGCCATTCTTTCCCTTGTTCCCCGGCTAAGGCCGGGGTCCAGCTAAACAAAAATCAGCCGCCTGTGGCGGCTCCTGGGCCCCGGCCTGCGCCGGGGAACAGGCTATGCAAACGTCTTTCCGAAGCCGGTCAGCGCGTCCTTGAGCGCTGCCGCGGTTTCGTCGTCGAGGGCCTTGGTGTCGCGGATCTTGGCGAGGATCTCCGGCTTCTCCGAGCGGAGGAAGCTCAGCATCGCCGCTTCGTAGCGGACCACGTCCTTCACATCGACGCTGTCGAGAAAGCCTTGCGTGCCGGCGTAAATCGAAGCGACCTGGTCCTCGACCGGCATCGGCGAATATTGCGGCTGCTTGAGGAGCTCGGTGAGGCGGGCGCCGCGGGCGAGCAGGCGCTGGGTCGACGCGTCGAGATCGGAGCCGAACTGGGCGAAGGCGGCCATCTCGCGGTATTGCGCGAGCTCCAGCTTGATCGAGCCGGAGACCTTCTTCATCGCCTTGGTCTGCGCGGCCGAGCCGACGCGGCTGACCGAAAGGCCGACGTTAATTGCCGGGCGGACGCCCTGATAGAAGAGGTCGGTCTCGAGGAAGATCTGCCCGTCGGTGATCGAGATGACGTTGGTCGGGATGTAGGCCGAAACGTCGCCGGCCTGGGTCTCGATGATGGGAAGCGCGGTCAGCGAGCCGCCGCCATTGTCCTCGTTCATCTTGGCCGCGCGCTCGAGCAAGCGGCTGTGGAGATAGAAGACGTCGCCGGGATAGGCTTCGCGGCCCGGCGGACGGCGCAGCAGCAGCGACATTTGCCGATAAGCGACCGCCTGTTTCGAAAGATCGTCATAAACGATCACGGCATGCATTCCGTTGTCGCGGAAATATTCGCCCATCGCGCAGCCGGTATAGGGCGCGAGGAACTGCAGCGGCGCCGGCTCCGACGCGGTCGCGGCGACGACGA
>JBDTXI010000014.1:0-18994 GCA_040006255.1 Sphingomicrobium sp. | reverse complement strand
GACGAGCACGTTGGCCCCCGCGCTGACCGCCCGCGGCGCCGTCGCCGAATCGATTCCGCCATCGACCTCAAGGCGGATGTCGAGCTTTTCCTTGGCGATGCGGTTGGCGATGGCCTCGATTTTGCGCAGCTGGCTCGAAATGAACTTCTGTCCGCCGAAGCCGGGATTGACGCTCATCACCAGCACGAGGTCGAGGTCCTCAAGCACATAATCGAGCGCCTTGGCGGGGGTCGCCGGGTTCAGGGACACGCCCGCTTGCTTGCCCAGCGCCTTGATTCGCTGGACCGTGCGGTGAAGGTGCGGCCCGGCTTCGGGATGGACGGTGATGATATCCGCGCCCGCCTCGGCGAAGGCGTCGAGGAAGGGATCGACCGGCGAAATCATCAAATGCACGTCGAACGGTTTTGCGGTGTGCGGCCTGAGCGCCTTCACGACGGCCGGCCCAATGGTGAGATTGGGCACGAAATGACCGTCCATCACGTCGATGTGGATCCAGTCCGCGCCGGCTTCGTCAATCGCGCGCACTTCCTCGCCGAGCCGGGCGAAGTCGGCGGAGAGGATGGACGGTGCGATGAGGGTGTCGAGCATCCGCCCGATTAGACGGGATCAGGCGGTTCGGACAAGCCGCGCCATGAAGAAGCCGTCGAGCCCGCCCTGCTCCTCGAGCAAGCCGGGCAAAATGCGCACCCAGCCCTCGGAAGATGACGTCACGACGTCAATAAGCTCGGCCGATTTCGGTGGGTCGATGACCAGTCCGGGATGCGCCTCGAGCAATGCGGAAATCACCGCCTCGCCCTCCTGCGGCTCGAGCGAGCAGACCGAATAGACGAGGGCGCCGCCGGGTTTCAGCGATTGCACGGCGCGGTCGAGCAGCCTCGACTGAACTTCTGCGCTGGCTGCAATGACCGACGGCCGCGCGCGATACAGCACTTCCGGATGACGGCGGAAGGTGCCGGTCGCCGAACAGGGCGCATCGAGCAGGACGGCGTCGAAATGGCGCTTGGGGCACCAAGTCAGCGCATCCGCCTCGACGAGCTCGGCCGCGAGCTGCGTCCGTTCGAGGTTCTCCCACAGTCGTGCAAGACGACTTTTCGACGAGTCGACCGAAGTGACGCGGTGACCGGCGGCGGCCAGTTGCATCGTCTTGCCCCCGGGCGCGGCGCACAGGTCGAGCACGTCTGCATTGCCGGCCAGAAGCCGCGCGGGGAGCGAGGCGGCGAGATCCTGCACCCACCAGCGCCCCGCTCCGAAGCCGGCGAGGTCCGCCACCGAGCTGCTTTCGATCCGCACGTGCCGCGGCGCGAGCGACGTGCCGCCATGCTCGGCCGCATAGGCCTGCGCCTCGCCATCGTCGGCGAAGCTGAGGTCGAGTGGAGGCCGCTTGACGATCTGCCGCCGCGCGGCCTCGACGAACGCCTCGCCCCAGGCCGAGCGCCAGCGCTCTTCGACCGCCTCGGGGAGGCGTGGCGCAGCGAGCTCGGGCAGGCCGCGCCGCAGCAAAGTGCCAAGCACGCCGTGAACCAGCCGCCGCGGACCGCCGTCGACTAGCGGCAGAGCGGTAGCCACCAGCGCATGTTCGGCCGTTCCGAGGCCGATCTTCTGCGCCAGCGCGAGACGCAGCACCATCCGCGCCTTCGAATCGTCGGGCAGCCGCTGGCGCGTCGCGCTGTCGATCAGTCCGTCGAGGTCCGGCAGGCGGCGCATCGTCTCGCCGGCGATGGCCAGTGCCAGCGCGGCATCTGGCGGGGAGAGGCCGCGCGTTGCGGAATGCGCGCCCTCGAGCGTCTCCCCCCGGCGAAGCACCGAATCGAGCATTTGCAGGGCCGCCCGGCGCGCGCCGACTCCCTCAAGGCTTGGCATTGCGCCCTCGCACGATCATCTTGGCGCGATGAAGCGGCCCAGGCATCTGAAGGCGCCGGCGCATCTCAGCCCGTCGCCGCCCGTCCCCGAGCCCGAAACACCGGCTCCCCACGAACCTCCTGCGGGCGAGGAGACGAGGCTCGACCCCACGCGCTACGGCGACTGGGAGAAAAAGGGCATCGCGGTCGATTTCTAGACGGCCTCGGCTCGGGGTGGTCGGGACAGCAGAGCGCCGAGGACCTCGTCGACCGTGGCCCGGCCGCCGATCAGCGCGTCGACCGCGGTCACGATCGGCATGTCGATCCCTTTTTCGCGGGCGAGGCGAGCCAGCACCGGGGCGGTGAACGCGCCTTCGGCGACGGTGCGCCGGTCGGCGAGCAATTCGGCCGCCGAACGGCCCTCGCCAATGCCCTTGCCGAGCGAGAAATTGCGCGAGCTGATCGACGAGCAGGTGAGGACCAAGTCGCCGAGGCCGGACAGCCCGGTCAGCGTTTCGCGGCGGGCGCCATAGGCGAGGCCGAAGCGCGTCATTTCGGCGAAACCGCGGCCGATGAGAGCCGCGCGGGCGTTCTGGCCGAGGCCCTTGCTCTCGACCACCCCGCAGGCGATCGCGAGGACGTTCTTGACCGCGCCGCCGATCTCCGCCCCGGCGACATCGTCGGACACGTAGACCCGGAACGCCGGCAGAGCGATCCGGGCGCGCAATTCCTCGGCGAGCGCGAGGTCTTCGGCGGCCAGCGTCACCGCCGTGGGAAGGCCCTTCGCCACCTCGTGCGCGAACGTCGGTCCGGACAGGACCGCGATCTCAGCGCCGGGGCAAGCGTCGCGCGCCACCTTGTGCAGCAGCTCGCCGCTCTTCTCTTCGATGCCCTTGGAGCAGAGGACCAGCGGGATATCGTACCCGGACGCGCGGCCGAGCACCGCGCGCATATGCTGGGCCGGGGTGACCACCAGCCAGGCGCCGCACCCATCGAGCTGGCTGATGTCCGCGGTTGCGCGGATCGCGGGGTTGAGCGGTACGCCGGGCAAGAACAGCGCGTTTTCGTGGCGTTGGTTGATGCCGTCGACGACCTCGTCCTCCATCGCCCACAGCAAGGTTTCGCGGCCGCCGCTCGCCGCGACCTGCGCCAGCGCCGTGCCCCAGGCGCCGCCGCCGACGATGCCGATCCTCTCGAAGCTCATGCCTTGACGCCCGCGCCGCGCACCTTGTCGGCGCGTTCGTCGAGCGGCCAGCGCGCCCGCGCCGGGGCGTCGAGCGGATCGGTCAGGCCCGCCGCGAAGCGCTCCACGCCTGCCCAGGCGATCATCGCCGCATTGTCGGTGCACAGCCACGCCGGCGGCACGCTGAAGCTGCGGCCTTCGCGGGCGGCGAGATCGGCGAGCGCGCTGCGGATCGCCTGGTTGGCGGCGACCCCCCCGGCAACCACAAGTGTCGGGGCGTCGGTGTTGCCGAGCGCAAGCGTTGTCCGGTCAACAAGGCAATCCACGACTGCCTGCTGAAAGCTGGCGGCGATGTCGTCACGGTCGTAGGCGCCTGAAGCGACCGCGCGTTGCACGGCGCTCTTCAGGCCGGCGAAGGAGAAATGCGGCTCGCCCGAGCCAAGCAATGGCCGCGGAAGCGGCACGGCGGCCGGATCGCTAGCCTTTGCCCGAGCCTCGATCGCCGGCCCGCCGGGATAGCCCAGCCCCAGCAGCTTGGCAGCCTTGTCGAACGCTTCCCCGGCCGCGTCGTCGATGGTCGTCGCCAGCCGCCGGTAGTCGCCGACCCCGCGCACCTCGAGCAGCTGACAGTGGCCGCCGGACACCAACAGCAGCAAATAGGGAAAGCCGAGATCGGGATCGGCGAGCCGGGGCGAAAGCGCATGCCCTTCGAGATGGTTGACGGCGATCAGCGGCTTGCCCGCGGCCAGCGCAAGGCCTTTGCCGGCAAGCAGCGCAACCATCACTCCGCCAATCAGGCCCGGACCGGCGGTGGCCGCAACCGCATCGACATCGCCAACCGCCAGCTTCGCCTCACCGAGGACGCGCTCGATCAGCCCCGGCAGAATTTCCACGTGAGCGCGGGCGGCGATCTCCGGGACAACGCCGCCATAGGGCTGGTGCGCCTGGCTCTGCCCGACCACGGCGTGCGCAAGAACGCGGCGGTCGCCGGTGACGAGCGCCGCCGCGCTGTCGTCGCAGGATGATTCGAGCCCGAGGATTACTGTCACATCACAATCATTTCGCCGCCGGCCCTTTGCCTGAAGCGGCCGCAATGCACTAGGGGTGGGTCATGCATGGCCTCAAGCTCGGGACTCGCGGATCGCCTCTCGCCCTCGCCCAGGCGCGCAAGGTCGCGGCGGCGATCGAGACGGCCCAGCGCTGGCCCGAGGGTTATGTCGAATTGGTCGAGGTTAAGACCACCGGCGACAAGATCCAGGACCGGCCGCTCGCCGAGATCGGCGGCAAGGCCCTGTGGACCAAGGAACTGGACAAGGCGCTGATCGATGGCAGCCTCAGTTTCTGTGTCCATTCGATGAAGGACGTCGAAAGCGTTCGCCCAAAGGAGATTCACCTCGCCGCGGTGCGCCCGCGCGGCGATGTTCGCGACCGGCTGATCGGCGCCGAGTCGATCGACAAGCTCAAGCAGGGCGCGGTGGTCGGAACCTCGTCCAGCCGCCGCGCCGCCCAACTGCTGCGCCTGCGGCCCGACCTTAAGATCGTGCCCTTGCGCGGCAATGTCGAAACCCGACTCAACAAGGTCGAAAGCGGCGAGATCGACGCGACCCTGCTCGCGTCGGCCGGCCTCAAGCGGCTCGGCATCACCGCTGGGACGTCGATCCCCATCGAGGTCATCCTTCCCGCGCCCGGACAAGCGGTGATCGGCATGGAATGCCGCACCAACGACACGCAGACGCAAAGCGTGCTCACCACCGTCAACAACCAGATTACCTATTCCTGCGTGATGGCCGAGCGCGCATTCACCCGCGCGCTGGGGGCAACCTGCGCCTCGCCCGTGGCCGCCTTTTGCGTGCTCGAGGATGGCGATCTGCGGATGCGCGCGCAGCTGTTCAGCGAAGACGGCCGCGAAATGGTCGAGGACCGCGCAATGTTCGATTGCAGCGACCGGAGCGCGCCCGCCGAGCTCGCCCGCAAGCTGCTTGCGTCCGCCCCCGAGTCGATCCGGAGGCTGTTCGCCGGTCAATGAGGCGGGTTGTCGTTTTGCGCCCGGAGCCGGGCGCCGCCATCACCGTCGCCAAGGCGCGCCAGCGCGGTCTCGATGCTGTCGCCCTTTCGCTGTTCATGGTCGCGCCCGTCTCTTGGAGTGTATCGGACGCGGGCGATTTCGACGCGCTGCTGCTGACCAGCGCCAACGCGGTCCGGCATGGCGGCGAAGGGCTGGCTGGGCTGCGGAAGCTGCCGGTTCACGTCGTGGGCGATGCCACCGCGGAGGCGGCATCCGCCGCCGGTTTGTTGGTTGCAAGCGCGGGCGACTCCGGTGTGGACGCGCTTCTTTCGTCGATGAAACCCGGCCTTAAACTTCTCCATCTTTGCGGCGAGAACCGGAAGATACCCGTCAATGCGAGTCACGATATCCTGTCAATCGTCGTTTATCGCTCGGACGAGAGGCCGGTATCCGATCTGGACGCCGCCACTGGCTCCTTGGCGCTGGTTCACTCTCCCCGAGCGGGCGCCCGCTTCGCACAGCTCTGCGATGAAGCACGCCTGGATCGGGGAGCGATTGCCGTAGTCGCGATCAGCGCTGCCGCCGGCGACGCAGTCGGCGACGGGTGGGAAGCCATCGCGGTCGCCGAGCGGCCGTCCGACGACGCGCTGCTGGCCCTGGCGGAACGGCTGTGCAACAAACCGGCGCCATGAACGCGCCTCGCACAACCCGCATGAGCTGGAGCGCGCGGCTGCTAATCGGCCTCGTCCTGATCCTTGCCGGCGCAGCGGCGGCAGCATGGAGCCTCGCGCAGTACCAGCCGGCAGCACGGTTTCTCGGGATTGTGCCGGCTTCGCCGCAGGCGGTGACCCCGAAGCCCATCGCCTTGACCGCCGCGCCCTCTGCCCAACCGGCTCCGCCGGAACCCGAAGGGGCCGAACGCATCGCGCAGCTCGAGAACCGCCTGTCGCGGGTCGAGAACGCGACCCAGCGGGCGGAGGGCTTCGCTGGTCGCGCCGATGCGCTCGTCGTCACCTTCGCCGCGCGGCGCGCGATCGATCGCGGCGTCGATCTCGGCTACCTTGAGGGCCTTCTCGTCGATCGCTTCGCGTCCCAGCACCAGCAAGCCGTGGCGACGATCATTACCGCCTCGCACCAGCCGGTGCGGCTCAACGACCTGATCGCCGAATATGAGACGCTTGGGCCCGATCTGCGCCGCGGCGGCCCGCAGGACGGCTGGTGGGAGAATTTCCGCCGCGGTCTCGGCAGCCTCGTCGAAGTGCGCCGCGCCGACCGGCCGGCAATGACCCCCGATGCACGCTATGGCCGCGCGCTGCAGCGCCTGTCGTCGGGCGATGTCGACCAGGCGCTGGCCGAGACGATGCGGCTTCCGGGCGCTGGCAATGCGACCGGCTGGGTGGACAAGGCGCGCCGCTACGTCGCCGCCCACCGCGCGCTCGACGAGATCGAATCCGCCGCCCTCCTGACCGGCAGCAACACGTCCGGCTGACGGAGCGAGAACGGACTTGGCAAGCGAGTGGCGCAATGCGATTCTGCACGTCGTGCACAGGGCCGGTTCACCTGCGGAGCTCTAAGTGTCTGGCAACAACCGGAAGTTGCGGGGGATGGAGAAGCCATGAGGTCATTGAGGCGCTTCGCACGGCCGTTTGCCCTGGCGACGGTCCTCCTCGCCGCGGCCCAGATCACCGGTTCCGCCTCGACTCAGCCGGTTGCGCCGCGCCCCACAGCCCCGCCGGCGACGCCCCGCCCAGCCCCCGTCGCGCCGCAATTTATCCGCGACCGCGTCAACGCTCTCGGAAACGGCTTCAACGGCCGCGTCGGCATTGCCGTCCGCTCGATCGACGACGGCTGGAGCGTGGGCTGGAAGGCCGACGAGCTCTATCCGCAGCAGAGCGTGAGCAAGCTGTGGGTCTCGATCACCGCGCTCGACGCGGTCGACAAGGGCCGCGTCCGGCTCGACGACCGGGTCACGCTCGGCCGCGACGATCTCACGCTTTTTCACCAGCCGATCGCCACCATGATCCTCGGCGGCGGCTACACCACCTCGCTCGACGACCTCATGTTCAAGGCCATCACCACCAGCGACAACACCGCCAACGACAAGTTGATGCGCTCGGTCGGCGGGCCCGCCGCGGTGCGCGCCATGATCGCGAGCAAGCACCTCGGCGCGATCCGCTTCTACAACGGCGAGCGCGCGCTCCAGAGCAAAATTGCGGGGCTCATCTGGAGCCCGAGCTACTCCATCGGCAACGCCTTTTACGAAGCGCGCGACTCGCTCCCGCTGGCGCTGCGCAAGGCGGCGTTCGACCGCTACGTCAACGATCCCTATGACGGCGCCGCCCCGAGCGCGATCGTGAGCGCGCTGGCAAGGCTCAAGCGCGGCGAGCTCCTGTCCCCGCCATCGACGCAACGCCTGCTCTATATCATGAGCAACACCAAGACCGGCGCCAACCGGCTCAAGGGCGGGCTCCAGCCGGGCTGGGTGCTCAACCACAAGACCGGCACCGGCCAGGTGCTCGGCCAGGACCAGGCCGGCTATAACGACATCGGCATCCTCACGGCGCCGGACGGACGGAGCTACGCCGTCGCGGTCATGATCAAGCTCACTTCCGTCCCGCTACCGGTGCGCATGACCCTCATGAACAATGTCGTTCGCTCGGTGATCATGCAGCACGACATGAGCTTCAGCCCTGACGCTCCGCGCTGAGCCGCAGACGCCCGCGCAGCGACTTTCGCGGACCCCCGGTGTACAGCGCGTACCGACGCGCCAGCTCGACCTGTTCATCGTGCGCGGCTTCCTCGATGCAGCGACCTGCGCGGCACTGATCGAGCGGATCGACTCAAACCGCCGGCCCTCGAGCATCGCCGACGATATCGGCATTGCAAATTTCCGCACCAGCGAGACTTGCGACCTCGACTTGCGCGATCCGAAGGTGTCCGAAGTTCAGCGCAAGATCGCCGCACTTCTCGGCCTTTCGCTCGACGTCGCCGAACCGCCGCAAGGCCAGCGCTACGCAGCCGGCCAGGAGTTCAAGGCGCATACCGACACATTCGAACCGGGCGGCTATGATTATTACGTCCACACCGCCGAGCGCGGGCAGCGGACGTGGACGGCGATGACCTATTTGAACGAGCCCGACGACGGCGGTGCCACGAGGTTCAAGCGGATCGGCAAGACCATCCAGCCGAAGCCGGGAACGCTGCTGGCGTGGAACAATTTGCTGGACAACGGCTGTCCCAACCCCGCCACGCTCCACCACGGCATGAAGGTCCGTCGCGGCACAAAATATATCGTCACTCAATGGTTTCGCGAGCGCGCCGGCTGAGCCAACGTGCGCGCCCGCTCGACAAACGGCTGCGGCCCAGCTTGATTCGTTCCATTAGCGGTTCCATGCTGGCCCTTCGAAAAAGAGGGCCCAACCACATGTCAGCTCGTCACGCACTCGCTGCGATGCTTTTTGGCGTCGCCGCTTATCCGGCTGCCGCACAGGACGCGCAGAGTTTCGTCGCCAAGAATCTGGAAGCTCGCGGTGGCGCCACGGCCGTCGATGCGCTGAAAGGCGTGCGGTTCCAGGGCCGGCTCGTCTTCCCGGGCGATTTCGAGCTCAAGTACGAAGAGACTCGCGCGCGGCTCGGCACGGCATCGGCATCGCGGGTCGACGCCTTGCTCCAGGGCCTCGACGCGGTTCAGGCTTATGACGGCCATGGGGGCGCCTGGAAGATCAACCCGTTCCAGGGGCGCAAGGACGCCGAGCGCATGTCGGCCGACGAGGCGCGGTCGCTCGCCGATTCGTCGCTGCTCGAAGGCCCGCTGCTCGCCTCGCGCCACGATGGCAGCGAAGTGCAATATCTGGGGCGCGAGGATTTCGACGGCACCCTGGCGTACAAGCTCCGGGTCAAGCAAAAGGACGGCGACGAGTTCACCTACCTGCTCGACCCCGACACCTATCTGGAGATCAAGGTCGACGAGACCCGCCGGCTTCGCGGAGCGCAGCAGACGACCGAAACCGAGCTCGGCGATTATGAGAAAGTCGCCGGGGTTTATTTCCCGATGTCCGTCGAAAGCTGGCAGCAGGGCTCGCCCAACCAGCGCCAGCGCGTGCTGATCGCGAGCGGCGAGGCCAATCCCGCTGTCGATGCCGGCTATTTCGCCGAGCCCGGCGGGGCGGCAACGTTGGCCAAGGCCTCGCCTGCGGCGCCCGACGCCTCGATGAAGCCGCAAGGCAAACCGGGCACCAAGAAACCGGCCGGGGGCAAGACGCCAGCCGCCGAACCAGCCACGCCGCCGAAGGGGAGCAAGTAACATGCTGCGCAGGATCCTGCTCGCCTCGGCCGCCTCGGCCATCATCGCCGCCCCCGCCACGGCGCAAAGCTTCGACAGCGCCGCGATTTCCGGGCTCGGCGCGCGCAACATCGGCTCGGCCACCATGTCCGGGCGCATTGCCGCGGTCGCCGGCCGCCAGGAGAAGGACGGCAAGGTCACCTTGCTGATCGGTTCGGCATCGGGCGGCGTGTGGAAGTCCGAAGACGGCGGAACGACCTTTCATCCGGTGTTCGACAAGCAACCGGTGAAATCGATCGGAGCGGTCGCGCTCGACCCGACCAACAAGGACGTGATGTGGGTCGGAAGCGGCGAGAGCTGGACCCGCAACTCGGTCTCGGTCGGCAACGGCGTCTATAGGTCCGTCGACGGCGGCGAGACCTGGACGAACGTCGGTCTGCCCAACGTCGAGCGGATCACGCGCATCATCGTCCATCCGAAGAACGGCAACATCGTCTACGTCTGCGCTCCCGGGCCCTTGTGGTCGGATTCGCCCGACCGCGGGCTCTACAAGACGACCGACGGCGGGCGCACCTGGTCGCTCGCGCTCAAGGGCACCAACCTCTCGACCGGCTGCTCGTCGGTGGCGATGGACCCGGCCAACCCCGAGCATTTGCTCGCCGGTGAATGGGATTTCCGCCGCAAGCCCTACGAATATCGTTCGGGCGGCGATGGGCCGGACAAGCCATCGGGCAGCCGCTTCGCCGAAAGCCGCGATGGCGGCCGTACCTGGACGTTCCTCGACGCGACCAACCGCAAGGGCTTGCCCGCTTATCCGTGGGGACGGCTGGAAATCGCCTTCGCCCCGTCCAACCCGAAGCAGATCTACGCCTTCATCGAGAACCCGCGGCCGGCCTTGTATGCGTCGGCGAACGGCGGCCTCACCTGGGAAGAGCGCGACCGCAGCCAGGGCATGGTCTGGCGGCCCTTTTACTTCGGGCGGATCGAGGTCGACCCGAAGGACCCCAATCGCCTGTTCAAGATGGGCTATTCGATAACCGCGTCCGAGGACGGGGGAAAAAGCTTCTCCAATGCCGCCGGCGGCTCGCACGGCGACTGGCACGACATCTGGATCAATCCCACGAACACCAAGAACATCGTCGGCGGCGACGACGGCGGGCTGTGGTACAGCTACGACGGGGCCAACCGCTGGTGGAAGGCAAACAACCTTCCCGTCAGCCAATTCTATCACGTCAGCACCGACAACAAGGATCCGTATCAGGTCTATGGCGGCCTGCAGGACAATTCGTCCTGGGCCGGAGACCAGGAATATCCTGGCGGGATCACCAACAGCCGCTGGGAGAATCTGTTCGGCGGCGACGGCTTCTGGACCTTCTCCGACCCGTCGGACGCGAACTACGCGTACGCTGAATATCAGGGCGGGCACATCGGCCGGATCAACCGCAAGACGCTCGAACAGCGCGATATCCAGCCCAAGGGCGGCTATAAGGAGAAGCTCCGCTACAACTGGAACACGCCGATCGCGCTTTCTCCCAATGAGAAGGGCACCATCTACATCGGCTCGCAATTCCTGTTCCGCAGCCGCGATCACGGGGTGACTTGGGACCGGATCTCGCCGGACCTTTCAACCAACGACCCAATCCGTCAGCGCCAGGAGCAGTCGGGCGGCATCACCGTCGACAACAGTTCGGCCGAGATGAACACGACCATCTATTCAATCTCGGAGAGCCCCAGGGCGCCGGGCCAGATTTGGGTCGGAACCGACGACGGCAACGTCCAGCTGACGCGCGACGGCGGAAGGGGCTGGACCAATCTGACGCCCGCGCTCGGGATGCCGGCGGGCAACTGGATCAGTTGGATCGAGGCGAGCCGTTACAATCCTGCCGTCGCATACGTCACCGACGACCGCCACGCCTACGGCGATATGACCCCCTATCTGTACCGCACGGCCGATTACGGGCGGACGTGGCAGCGCCTGGTCGGGCCCGGAACGCCCGGGGTCCGCGGCTACGCGCACGTCATCAAGGAAGACAGGCTGAACCCCAATGTCCTCTTCCTCGGCACCGAATTCGGCCTCTTCATGTCGCTGAACGGAGGCGCGTCCTGGGCGCAGTTCAAGCCCAACGACTTCCCCGATGGAGTGGCGGTGCGCGACATCGCGCTGCAGGATCGCGACGACGATCTCGTGCTGGCGACCCATGGCCGCGGAATCTGGGTCATCGACGACATCAGCCCGCTGCGCGCGCTCAGCGCACAGACTCTCGCCAGCACCGCCGTCCTCATCCCCGGGAGGCCAGTCGAAGAGCGCATCCAGGGCAATGGCGGCTGGGCTGAAGGTGACGCCTCCTACGCCGGCGACAATCCGGCGAGCGGCGCCCCGATCGCTTATTACCAGAAGGCCCGCCATGTGATCGGGCGAATGAAGATTGAAATCCTCGATGCCGCCGGCAACGTCGTCGACGAAGTGCCCGCCTCCAAGCGCCGCGGCCTCAACCGCGTCAACTGGTCGATGCGGACCAAGCCGCCGCAGGTCCCACCGGCAGCGTCGCTCGCCGGCGCCTCGGCCATCGGCGAGCGCTTCCTCCCAGGCACCTACACCGTGCGCCTGACCAAGGCCGGCGAGGTGTCCACGGCGCCGCTGGTGCTCACCCTCGACAAGCGCGCGACCTTCAGCGTCGCCGACCGCCAGGCGCAGTTCGCGGCGGTCGAGCGGGTCAAGGGCATGTTCGAGCGGATGAGCAAGCTCATGGCGCAGATCAACGGCGTCCGCGGTCAGGCCGCGGCGCTCGCCGGAAGCGCGACGGCGCCGGCCGCGATCAAGTCTTCGGCGGCCGCGCTCAACTCCAGGGCCGATGCTCTCAGGAAGGAAATCGTCGCGACCAAGGAAGGTGGCGCGATCACCGGCGAGGAGCGGCTGCGCGAGCATGTCGACGACGTCTATGGCGCCATCAACTCGGTCGAGGACCGGCCGACCAATTACCAGATGGCGCGGGTCGACGCGCTCGATCGCGAGCTGAAGGACGTCGAGGCACAGTGGGCGGCGTTCCAGTCGGGCGATCTCGCGGCGTTCAACGCCAGCCTCAAGGCCTCGAGCCTGCCGCCGGTGACAATCGCCAGGGTCGAACTCGACCGCGACCCCGCACGCGGCGGCGACGTCTCGGCGCTGGTCCGCGGGCTTGTCGGCACGCGCTTCTACGGCGACCTCGCAGCAGTCGAGGAGAAGCGAGAGAAGGACTGAGTTCGGCTACTAGATGCGCGATGTACCGCCGCCGCCGAGCGGCTTTACGTGCACCGTCTTGATGTTGACGAACTCGCGGATTCCGTAGGATCCGCACTCGCGGCCGTAACCCGAATGCTTGACGCCGCCGAACGGCGTGCGCGGGTCCGAGCGGACGTTCTCGTTGACGAAGCTCATGCCGGCCTCAAGCTCTTCGGCGGCGATTCGCCGGCCGCGGTCGAGATCGCCCGTGAGCACGCCCGATCCGAGCCCGAACTCGCTCGCATTGGCGATGCGAATCGCGTCGCGCTCGTCGTCCGCGGCAATGATCGCCGCCACCGGCCCGAACACTTCCTCATCGTGCGCCGGCTGGCCGGGGAACACGTTGGTGAGCACCGTCGCCGGGTACCAGGCGCCGGGCCGGTCGGGCACCTTGCCGCCGAGCAGCAGGCGGGCGCCCTTGCGGATGCTTTCGCCGACCTGGCGATGGATGTCGTCGCGCGCCTGGACACTCTGCATCGGGCCGAGCCGGGTCCCTTCCTTGCGCGGATCGCCCATTTCGAAGCCGCGCATCGCATCGACCAGCGCCTTCTCGAACGGCTCGACGATCGAGCGCACCACGATGAACCTCTTGCCCGCGATGCAGCTCTGCCCGCCATTGACCATGCGCGCGGTCGCCGCGATCCTTGCCGCGACGGCGATGTCGGCGTCTTCGAGCACGAGATAGGCATCCGCGCCGCCGAGCTCGAGCACGCACTTTTTTAGCACCGCGCCGGCCGCGGTCGCGACGCTGCGCCCGGCGGCGACGCTGCCGGTGAGGGTCACCGCCGCGATATGGGCGTCCTTGATCAGCGCCTCGACCTCGCGGCTCGGCAGCAGGAGCGTGCGGAAGAGGTCATGCGGCACGCCGGCCTGGTGAAGCACATCCTCGATCGCCAGCGCGCAGCCGGGGACGTTGCTGGCATGCTTGAGGAGAGCGCCGTTGCCCGCCATCAGCGCGGGGGCGACGAAGCGGAAGACCTGCCACAACGGGAAGTTCCACGGCATCACCGCGAGCACGACGCCGATCGGGTTGAAGGTGACGAACGCCTCGCCCCCGCCGATGTCCGCCGGCTCGTCGGCGAGATAGGTCGCGGCGTGATCGGCGAACCACTCGCAGTGGAACGCGCATTTCTCGACCTCGGCGCGGCCGTCGTCGAGCGTCTTGCCCATTTCCTCAGTCATCAGCCGCGCCAGCTCGTCCTGCCGCTGGCGCAGGATGTCCGCGGCCCGGCGGACGATCGCCGAGCGTTCCGCGAAGGACGTGCGCCGCCATTGCTTGAACGCCTCGTGCGCGGCGGCGGCGGCGGCGCGCGCCTGGTCGATGGTATGCGGATCGTAAGAGCGCCCCGCCTCACCGTTCGCGGGGTTCACCGTTTGCAGCTTGTCGCTCGATTGCGGACGGGTGAGCTCGGCCTGGTCGGTCATGGCGCTTCTCCTGCGGGCAGCGCGCATACCGCCGATCGCGCGGCGCACCAATGCCGCTGAGACGCAAGGGGCATTTCGCGAGACGGATGCTGGAGCGGGCGAAGGGATTTGAACCCTCGACCCCAACCTTGGCAAGGTCGTCCGGTTCTTACCATGAGGCTCCAGCAGACACGCTTTCTTCTAGAGGCGGTTGCCATTGCAACCATCGTTTGTATTAAGCTTCGTTCGATGTTACCTGTCCCGTTACCTGAAGCCGAGAAGGTAACAGGCGGGACGACCCGGCGCTTGGAACGCCGAGCCGCCCCTGACCACCAACCGCTTTAAAGGAGCGACCAATGGCTACTGTACACCTACCGCCGGAGTCGGCTGACGTCATCCAATCGCGGCCCCTGATTGCGGAACGGAGAAAGCTGGCGAGCGGGAAGACGCATACGATGCTCACCGACGCGAGGGTTGCGGCCATCAAACCTCCCGACTCAGGGCAGGAGGAGCACCGCGACACGAAAGTGACGGGGCTGCGCCTCCGCGTCGGCACGTCTGGAAAAAAGACTTGGATTGTGCGGGCTCGAGCCGGCCAGAAAATTATCAACAAGAAGCTCGGCAGCTATCCAGCAATGAAGCTGGCGAACGCCCGACAGGAGGCCGAAAAGCTGTTCACGGCCTTAGCCCGCGACGGCAGCATTGAGGCGCTGGACCGCACGTTCGGCGCCGTGGCGACTGCCTGGGTGGAAAAGGTCGCGAAGCCGAAAAACAGCAGCTGGCGGCTGCAGGAGCGCCGGCTCGAGATGCACGTGCTGCCGCATTGGCGTGCCCGAAAGATTGCCGACATTCGGCGCGGCGACGTTCGGGACTTGCTCGACGGGGTTGAAGGCGAGGTTCTCCCCGGCCGGGTGCTGGCGATCATGAAAACTGTTTTCCGCTATGCACTGTCGCGTGACTGGATCGACTCGTCGCCAGTCGAAGGCTTCGCCAAACCGGCCGCCGACGCACAGCGCGATCGCGTGCTGAGCATGGAAGAGGTCGTCGCAGTCTGGACGGCCGGGGGCCTGCTTGGCTTTCCTTTTGGCCCGTACTTCCAAACGCTGGCGCTCACGGCTCAGCGCCGAACAGAGGTAGCGAGCATGCAGTGGGCCGACGTCGACCTTAAAGCCGCCACGTGGATCATTCCTGCCAAGGCAACGAAGAGCGGGCGAACCCATCTTGTTCCCCTCTCCGCGTCTTTGGTCGACATGCTCGGTAGGCTGCCGCGGCTTGGCGAGTACGTCTTCACTCATGACGGCGGAACGCACGTTTCGGGGTACGCGAAGGCCAAGGCGCGGCTGGACGCTTTCATTGGCGCGAGTGACGTCATGGTGTCGCCTTGGCGCCTCCACGATTTGCGGCGCACTGCCGCGACGCATATGGTCCGCTTGGGCGTCTCGGAAGAGGTCGTGGGGCGCGTTCTCAACCACGCTCCGAAAGGCGTGACCGCCAAAGTCTACGCGCTCCACACGTACGCGCCTGAGAAGCGCAGTGCGCTCGATCGTTGGGCTGCTGAGCTGATGCGAGCGGTCGAGGGAAAGGCTTCGGCTAAGGTGGTGGCGCTCCGATGATCGACCCCGCCTATGAGTCCATGCTCGAGCGCTACAGGCAGGATTGGGAAAAAGGCCAGTTCGATCGGCTAATTTACGCCTTCATAGTATGTGCTTGGAACGATGTGCCCGTTCCGCTCTGGCTGCGCGACGCTATCCTGGAGGATCTGCAGTATTCCTACCAGACACGCCGGCGCGGCGATCGCTCTGCACGGACTGGTGCCGTGCAGGATCACTGGAACAGAGTGCATCAAACCCGTCACGCGATGATGCAGACGGCGCTTAATCAGCAGCAGTGGGAAATCGAGATCGGGATGCGCCAGCTGCCGTTGAACAAGAATGAGGCGGCGGAAGAGGTGAAAGCACTCTTAAGCCAAACAAAGCATGTGGCGAGAGGCAGCACGGACGCAATTATCGAAAGCTATAACTCATTGGAAAACAAAGCGGATTAATTTCAGATTTTATCCGTTCACGGCGCTCGCAAATTGCGCATACCAAACATGTCGCACATCGAAACAACGAGGCGACACAATGGCTCAGTTTCTTACACCGAAAGCAGTTTGCGAGCGCGTTGCACTTAGCCGCGCAACGGTCGATCGCTTGGTCGCGGCGGGCAGATTCCCGGCGCCGATCCGCCTCACTGAACGCAGGCTGGCGTTCAATGCATCCGACGTGGACGCGTGGATGCAGGAGAAGGTGGCCGCTTGATGCGACAAGAGCCCCACGTAGGGGCTCCTGTGGTTCACGGCAGCGAACACGGGCACCCTACGCCGAAACCGACTGAAGCTCAACCGCCCCTCGACGCCGTGGACGTCTTTGCGCCATGGGCTGGGCCTGAAGAGCGCGAGCTCCGAGTCCGCATCCATCGCGCTCGCGATGTAACTCAAGCGCGAGCCGTCCGGTAGAAGCATGGCCGCGCGAGAACAATCTATTGGGTGGCTGCTCAATTCGCCAGCGATTGGGTGTTTCAGCGCGCGCCGATCGATGAGCTGCAAGAGGTCATCAAAGGCCTCACTTGGCTCGGCCTCTTCGCCGGCTTGGTCGAACGGCTCGAGGCGTCCGATGAAGGGTGAGTGGCATACCTGCGAGCCCGAGGACGCGCCCCGTCCCGCTTGGCTCCGCGGCATTTCAGCGGCGGCGCTGATGGCCAAGCAATTCGCGCCGTTCAATTATGTCATCACCGGACTGATTGGTGAGGGCGCCAACTTGTTTGGCGGCAAACCGAAGATCGGCAAGAGCTGGATGGCCTTCCAATTCGCTATCGCGAAGGCGAGTGGTTTGCCGCTTTTTGGAACTATCCCAGTCGCGATCGGCGACGTTCTTTATTTGGCGCTTGAGGATAATGAGCGCAAACTAAAAAGTCGGATGCTCAAGATGGGCGTGCAAGCGCCCGATCGGCTGACGCTCGCGACAGAGTGGCCTGATCTCGAGCACGGCTGCATCGAGGAGATGGCAGCCTGGGCCGACGCG
This sequence comes from Sphingomicrobium sp., assembly GCA_040006255.1. Taxonomy (GTDB): domain Bacteria; phylum Pseudomonadota; class Alphaproteobacteria; order Sphingomonadales; family Sphingomonadaceae; genus Sphingomicrobium. The sequence goes on along the minus strand of JBDTXI010000014.1, from coordinate 1,961 downwards.
GTCGCGCACCCGTCGCTGATAATCGTCGACGTGCTCAAGATGATCCGCGGACCATCGCGTAACAGCGAAAGCCTATACGACGGCGATTACCGGGCGCTGGCTGGCTTGGCCGCGTTCGCTCGATCGCGGTCGCTTGCGGTGCTCGTTGTACATCATGTCCGCAAGATGGAGGCCGAGGATCCACTTGAAAGCCTGAGCGGCACGAACGGACTGACCGGCGCCGCAGACACAGTGCTGGGACACCGGAACCGGACACTGCCTGCTATATGTCCGCGGCCGCGACGTCGAAGAGTCCGAAAAGGCTGTCCGCTTCAAACCGGACAATGGGACATGGGAATTGCTCGGCAACGCCGCCGAGGTCGGCCGCACAGACGAGCGCCAAGCAATCCTCGATGTTTTGCGTCAACAAGTTAACCCGTTGAGCGTGCGGGAAATTTCCGACCTTCTCGCCAAGAATTACGAGGCCGTGCGCAAGTGCCTCGCGCGCATGTGGGCCGCGGGCGAAATCGAGAAAAAGGGCAGGGGTGCATATACCTGACCGGCGACGAACCGGTGCCAGGTTTCTGATGGCCCGCGGTGACCCCCAAACCTCATGGCGCCGTGAGGTTTCACCCGCACTGATCGAGGCCGGCCATGCGGCGCAAAGCGAAATCGATTTCGGATTTGCCGATTTGCTTCTCGAGCTCGAGCGGCTGCCGGGGCGGCGTGGCTAAGCAATCTGACAATCCCTCGCCCGGCGCGCTTCGAAATCGCCGCTACCGGGCCCGCATCGCGCGTCACGAAGCCATGGGCAGGTTTGTCATCACCGAGGCGCTCATTTCAGCCCTCGTGCGCAATGGCGACATCACCGACGCCGCGGCCAGGACGCCCTGTGACATTGAACATGGCGTAGCGCAGTTCCTCGCCAGGCACTGCGGCACCTAATGTCTGCTTTGGGTGGAAAGCTGACACTGGGGCTGACTAATTGCTTGGGAACGGCTCATTACCGTGGAAGCCGAGTTCGTAGCCAGCCGCCGCCGCGCCGTTTGTGAGGCACTGAAACGTGGCATCGTTCGGATGCTGCCGCTCCACCCATACGGGGCTGAAGGCGTGAGGCCCATTTTCCGACCGAAGCGCGCCTCTGGCATCTTTACCGCAGAATCGCTCAAGCTGCTTCGGAAAGGCTTCGTCCCGTCCCCTTCGGTAACGTGGAAGTCTTGCGAGCGACCCGCGTTGCCGAAGCCATGCGCGCGCACTCACCAGGTCCTGCTCCTTCGCGAGCGGGCCGTAGATCGCCGAGTATCTCGGTCGCAGCGCATCGGGCATCAAAAGGTAGTGGTCTGACGAAATCGAGACCTTGGCTGCGCAGGACAGTTGTTTGTCCGTCGCGGTGGCCACCCTCGCAACCTCAATGACATTCTCTTCCAGCGACTTGTCGAATCTTGTTTCGGCATCGGAGAATCCGCACGCGCGGACGCGCTGAGCAGCATCGTCCGGCCTCACCAAGTCAGGCACATGCGCGCTTGCTTGCCACAAAGCAGTTAAAAGGAACACCGATGCAGACGGACCCATGGGCGCAGTGTCGCAGCCGAGCCTAGTGTCTGCAATGGGTGGAAAGCGGACGCTACGACAGCAAATCACGCTGCCGGCGGTCCTTTTGGGTACCTCGGAAGGTTGGGATCGAAAGTCGCCCAACTCGGAGCGCTGTCGGCCCAGATGACCGCGGTAGGCGCCATCAGCTCAGGATCATCGAGGGTGCCCGCCCGGACGCGCATGGGCATGCCACTGGGCTCGATTGTCTTGCTGTACATCTGCGATCCGCAACTCGGACAGAATCCGCGCTCGACAATGTTTCCGCTATCGGCCGTGAGGCGCAGCGTCGTCATTTGCCCCGTGTAGCGGACCGCCTCTTCGGGAAAGAGCACGTTGACCGTCGCCGATCCACTAGCGATCCGCTGGCAGTCGCGACACCAGCACATCCG
>JBDTXI010000013.1:0-8927 GCA_040006255.1 Sphingomicrobium sp. | reverse complement strand
GAGCCCGCAGACCGCGATCCGCGCCGACCAGGCGGGCTCGTCGGGCGCGTTCGGCGCCATTCCGCTGCTGTGGGGCACCTTCTTCATCGGCGCGGTCATCGCCATGGTCGTGGCGGTTCCACTCGGCCTCATGAGCGCGATCTATCTGACCCAATATGCCCACCCGCGCGTGCGCACCTGGCTCAAGCCGATCCTCGAGATTCTCGCCGGCGTTCCGACGGTCGTCTATGGCTATTTCGCGGCGCTGACGGTGGCTCCTGTCGTGCGCGATTTCGGCCTTTCGCTAGGAGTGACCTCGGCCAGCAGCGAAAGCGCCTTGGCCGCCGGACTGGTGATGGGGATCATGATCATCCCGTTCATCAGCTCGATGGCCGACGACTCGATCGCCGCCGTTCCCCAGGCAATGCGTGACGGCAGCCTGGCGATGGGTGCGACGAAATCGGAAACGATCCGCAAGGTGCTTCTTCCCGCGGCGCTTCCCGGTGTGATCGGCGGAGTGCTGCTCGCGGTCAGCCGCGCGATCGGCGAGACGATGATCGTCGTGATGGCCGCGGGCCTTGCCGCGAACCTCACCCTCAATCCCTTCGCCAGCGTGACCACGGTCACCGTGCAGATCGTTCAGCTGCTCACCGGCGACCAGGAATTCGACAGCGCCAAGACGCTTGCCGCCTTCGCCCTCGGCCTCGCCTTGTTCCTGATCACCTTCGTGCTCAACCTCATCGCGCTCCACGTCGTGCGTCGATACCGAGAGCAATATGAATAGCGCCGCCCCGACACGCTGGACCGACGGGTCGATGAACAAGCGCCTGCGCCGCCGCTACGCGTCCGAGAGGCTCTTCCGCTTTCTCGGCCTCGCCGCCGTCGGCATCTCGGTGCTGTTCCTGGCGTTCCTTCTGTACACGATGGCGGCCAAGGGCCTCGGCGGGTTCATCCACTACGAAGCGGCGCTGCCGATCGACTTCACCAGGTCCGACCTGTTCCTCGACCCGGCGAGCCTGCGCGGTCCCGACGCCCGGCAGAATGTCGCCTCGGCGGATCTCGAAAGCGCGATCTCCAAGGCGGCAGTCGCGGCTTACGGGCCGGCGGCCAGCGAGATGTTCGGCGACGGCGCGGTCAACAGCTTGACGACGACCATCGTCGCCAACCCCGACTTGCTCGGCGGCCGCACGACATTGTGGCTTCCAGTCGGGAGCAAGCTCGACATGGCGGCCAAGGACGGCGGTGACGACCAGACGCAGCGGGTGGTTGACGCTCTCCAGTCGCATCACGCGGTGCGCCGGACGTTCAATCTGCCGTTCTTGACCGCATCGGATTCGACCGATCCGTCGTCGGTCGGCATTTGGGGGGCGCTCAAGGGCAGCTTCCTGACGATCATCGTGACCATGCTGCTCGCCTTCCCCGTCGGCGTTCTTGCCGCCGTCTATCTCGAGGAGTTCGCGGCGCGGAACCGCTGGACCGACGCGATCGAGGTGTCGATCAACAATCTCGCCGCGGTGCCATCGATCATTTTCGGCCTGCTCGGCCTCGCGGTGTTTCTCAACATCATGAACCTGCCGCGCTCAGCGCCGCTGGTCGGCGGGCTCACGCTCGCGCTGATGACCATGCCGGTGATCGTCATCGCCGGGCGCAACGCCATCAAGACCGTGCCGCCGTCGATCCGCGATGCCGCGCTCGGCGTCGGCGCATCGAAGATGCAGGTGACCTTTCACCACGTGCTGCCGCTGGCGCTGCCGGGGATCCTCACCGGGACGATCATCGGGCTGGCGCGCGCGCTCGGGGAGACGGCGCCCTTGCTGATGATCGGAATGCGTGCGTTCATCGCCGCTCCGCCCGGCGGATTTACCGATCCCGCGACCGTGCTCCCCGTGCAGATTTTCCTTTGGTCGGATGAGGTCGACCGTGGTTTCGTCGAGAAGACGAGCGCGGCGATCATCGTTCTGCTGCTGTTTATGCTGTTGATGAACGGCCTCGCCATCTATCTTCGCAACCGCTTCGAGCGCCGCTGGTAGGCTATGCTGATGACTCCAAACGACATGATCACGACTGCGCCGCGGCCGATCCCGGCGCCGGACCTGCTACCGGAACCGGCCACCCGCGAGCCCAAGATACGGGCGACGGGCGTTAGCGCGTTCTATGGCGACAAGCAGGCGCTGAAGGACGTCTCGATCGACATCCTGCAGGACCGGGTGACCGCCTTCATCGGCCCCTCGGGTTGCGGGAAATCGACCTTCCTCAGGTGCCTCAACCGGATGAACGACACCATCGCATCGGCGCGCGTGACGGGCCGCATCGAGCTCGACGGGGAGGACATCATGAGCTCTAGCATGGACGTGGTGCAGCTACGCGCTCGCGTCGGCATGGTCTTCCAGAAGCCCAACCCGTTCCCCAAGTCGATCTACGAAAATGTCGCCTACGGCCCGCGCATCCACGGCCTCTCGCGCTCGAAGAGCGAGCTCGAGCAGATCGTCGAGAAGTCGCTTAAGCGCGCCGGCCTGTGGGACGAGGTCAAGGACCGCCTCGAGGAAAGTGGCACGGCCTTGTCCGGCGGGCAGCAACAACGGCTGTGCATCGCGCGCGCGATCGCGGTCGATCCGGAAGTGATCCTGATGGACGAGCCATGCTCGGCGCTCGACCCGATCGCCACGGCGAAGATCGAGGAGCTGATCCACGAGCTACGCGGCCGCTACGCGATCGCGATCGTCACCCACAACATGCAGCAGGCGGCACGCGTGTCGCAGCGGACCGCCTTCTTCCACCTCGGCGAAATGGTGGAATACGGCAAGACGTCAGAGATTTTCACCAATCCGCGCGAGCAGCGCACCCAGGATTACATCACCGGCCGCTATGGCTGATCGGAGCAGGACAATGCAGCAGGCGAGCGGGCATACGCTGAAAGCGTTCGATGAGGACATCGAGCGGCTGCGCGCGCTTATCAGCCAGATGGGCGGCCTCGCCGAGCATTCGATTACCGAAGCCATGCGCTGCCTGGTCCAACGCGACAGTGAAGGCGCGGAGCGCGTGGTCGCCGACGACAAGAAGCTTGACGCCCTCGAGGTCGAGACCGAGCGGCGGGCGGTGCAGCTAATCGCGTTGCGCGCGCCGATGGCCGGAGATCTGCGCGACGTCGTTGCCGCGCTCAAAATCTCGGGCGTGGTCGAGCGCATCGGCGATTATGCCAAGAACATCGCCAAGCGCGTTTCGCTGCTCGAGAATGCGGGCAAGATCGAGCCCTTGTCGCTGCTGCCGGAAATGGCGCGCATCGCGACGAGCATGGTGCACGACGTGCTCGACGCCTTCGTCGAGCGCGATTCCGAAGCGGCCTACCGGGTGTGCGAGCGTGACCAGGCGGTCGACGATTTCTACGATTCCATCTTCCGCACCCTGCTCACGCACATGATGGAAAATCCGCACAATATCGGCCAGGCGGCGCACCTGCTGTTCGTCGCCAAGAATCTCGAGCGAGTCGGCGACCATGCGACCAATATCGCCGAGATGGTCTATTTCGCGGCCACCGGCCAGCATATGGCCGACCGCCCCGGCAAATCGCCGAGATAGGCCGCAATGAACAAGCGCCTCCTCCTGGTCGAAGACGATCGCGCGCTGGCGGACCTGGTCACCTATCACTTCCAGCGGTCGGGCTATGACGTGACCCGCACCGGCGACGGCGAAGAAGCCCTCATTCTCGCCGACGAGGTCAGGCCCGACGTGATCCTGCTCGACTGGATGATCGAGGGCATCAGCGGGATCGAGGTCTGCCGCCGCCTTCGCCGCCGCTCGGCGACGGCCAATGTCCCGATCATGATGCTGACCGCGCGCGGCGAGGAGAGCGACCGCATCCGCGGGTTCGAGACCGGCGCCGACGATTATGTGACCAAGCCGTTCAGCCCGCGCGAGCTGATCGCCCGCGTCGGCGCGGTGCTGCGCCGGGTTCGTCCGGCGCTTGCCGGCGAGCAATTGGCCTATGCCGACGTGGAGATGGACGTCGTCGCGCACCGCGTCCGCCGCGGCGGCCGGCAGGTCGCGCTCGGCCCGACCGAGTTCCGGCTGCTGCGGCATTTCCTCGAACATCCGGGCCGCGTCTTCTCGCGCGAGCGGCTGCTCGATTCGGTGTGGTCGCACGACCCCGACATCGACGCGCGCACCGTCGACGTTCATGTTCGCCGGCTGCGCCAGGCGCTCAACGCGGATGGCGAGGCCGACCTTATTCGCACCGTGCGTTCGGCCGGCTACTCGCTCGACCGCGAGGGCTGAAAAGGCCGTCACAAAATTGCAATGCGCACGTCAAACAAACGTCGCGGCCCAACCCTAGCAGGGTTTCAGCGGACGAACTTTCATCGTCCGCCAATCGGGGTATCGAACATGTCTTTCAAAGCTCTTGGTCTCGCCGCGACGGCGGTGGCCGCGCTCGCCGCATCCGCAACCGCCGAAGCCCGCACCCAAATGCGCGCCGTGGGCTCGTCCACCGTGTATCCGTTCGCCAAGGTGGTCGCCGAGCGAATCGCCCGCGCCAATCCGCGGCTCGGAACGCCGATCATCGAATCGACCGGCACCGGCGCCGGAATGAAGCTGTTTTGCGCCGGGGTCGGCGAGCGCTTTCCCGACGTCGAGAATGCATCGCGGCGGATGAAGGCGTCGGAAGCGAAACTGTGCCAGCAGAACGGCGTTACTGCCATCACCGAGATACAGGTCGGAATCGACGGCATTTCGCTCGCTACCGCTAAGAGCACCCCGCTCGAGAATTTGACCACGCGCGACATCTATTTGGCGCTGGCCAAGACCCCGTTCGGCAAGCCCAACCGCGCCCGGACCTGGCACGACGTCAACGCTAAGTTCCCGAACCTGCCGATCCGCGTTTATGGACCGCCGCCGACTAGTGGCACCCGCGACGCGCTCGGCGAGCTGGTCATGACCGCGGGCTGCGACAGCAATGCAGGAATGGCTGCGGTCAAGAAGGCAGATGAGACCAAGTACAAGGCGATCTGCACGGCCATGCGCGAAGACGGCGGCTACATCGAGGCCGGCGAGAATGACAACCTCATCGTCCAGAAGATTGAGGCCAACCCGGGCACGGTGGGAATCTTCGGTTATTCCTATCTCGAAGCGAATGCGGGCCGGCTGAAGGGCCTCCAGATTAATGGCGTGGGGCCGACCTACCAAACGATCAGCAGCTTCAAATATCCCGGCGCGCGACCGCTCTTCATCTACATCAAGAACGCCCATGCGGGCGCTATCCCGGCGGTTCGCGCCTACGCTGCCGAATTCACCAAGGAGAGCGCGTTCGGTCCCAACGGATATCTTCTTCGCGCTGGGCTGATTTCGGCTCCGAACAACGTCCGCGCGCGTAGCCAACAACTCGCCCGGGCGCTCTCGCCGCTTAATCTGGCGAGTTTGAAGTAGAGCATACTCTAGTAATTGACTAGGGTAATACGATTTATTGCGACAAGTCGCGGCGGGGTTTTCCGCGGCATGTCTCGACCCACAGGGGGAAGGATCAAGTGATGAAGCTTAAGTTTGCCGCCGTGCTGCTCGCTGGCAGCGCCCTTTCGGTTGCCGCGCCCGCTTACGCCCAGGCCGCTGCCGACCAGCCGGCTTCGCCGCCGGAATCGACCGAGCCCGATCAGTCGGACGCGACGGCGGATGCCGCCATCCAGAACACTCAGGCGGTTGACGACGCGCAAGCCAAGATCGAGCTGCTGCAGGCTCAGGTCGAAGCACTCCAGTCGTCGATCGAGCAGATCAAGACGCAGATGGTGAAGACCACGCCGTCGTGGAAGGGCGCTCCGCAGTGGGACGACAAGGACGCGGGCTTCAGCTTCAAGCCCAAAGGGCTCATCCAGTATGACGCGGGCTATACCGGCTTCCCGCGCGGCAACGAGCTGCGCGGCACCGTCGGCAGCCTCAACTTCGGCAATCTCGGCTGGAACAGCCGCGCCCGCCGCCTCACCATCGGCGCCGACGGCACGCTGCCGGGCGGCTTCCGCTACAGCGCCGAGTTCAACCTCGCCCAGGGCACGGTCGACTACGAGGATATCTGGCTGGCGTATGACGTCAAGAACTCGCCGCTGACGGTTCAGGCCGGCTATTTCTATCCGTTCTCGAGCCTCGAGACGATGACCAGCTCCAAGTTCACCTCGTTCCTCGAGCGCGGCTCGATCCACGACGCGTTCAACTACAATCGGCGCCTCGGCATCGCGCTGCTGGCGAACGACAAGAAGGCCGACCGCTGGACCTTCCAGGCCGGCATCTTCAACGAGCCGATCAACAACACCAACTTCACCCGCACGGGGTGGCAGGCCTCGGTTCGCGGGGTCTTCTCGCCTACCCTCGGCAATGCGCGCCTCCACATCGGCGCCAACTTCCAGCACCGCGAGAACACCCGCGAAGCGCTCGGGCAGAACTTCCAGACGCGGCCGCTCTCGCAGCTCACCGACCAACGCTTCATCAGCACTGGCACCATCGCTTCGAAGGGCGATGACGTCGCGGGCGTCGAGTTCGCCGCCATACTCAAGAGCTTCCACGTCGCCGCCGAGGCGCAGAAGGTGTGGGTGCGCCATGCCTATAACGCGACCGAGCTGGCCGTGCTCAACGCGCAGACCGACACCAACGACACGGCGACGGGCACCGCGTACAACGGCAACCCCAGCTTCTGGGGCGGCTATGCCGAGCTCGGCTACTACCTCACCGGCGAATCGCGTGGCTACAAGGGCGGCAAGTGGGACCGCACCAAGGTGCTTCACCCATGGAGCGACGGCGGCTGGGGAGCGGTCCAGATCAACGGCCGAGTCGACTACGTCAACCTCACCGATCGCGTCGATAACAGCTCGTCCTCGGTCGCCGCGCCCTACTTCGTCAATGGCGGCAAACAGCTCGCGTTTGAAGGCAGCATCATCTGGAACCCGGTCGATTGGGTGCGCTTCATGGCCCAGTACGGCCACGTCGAGGTCACTGGTGGACCGCGCGCGTCGGTCGCAACCCTCGCGACCCTCGGCATCTTCCCCGTCGGGACCACGACCGCAGCTGACAAGCGCAAATATGGCGTCGATACCTTTGCCCTCCGTGCCCAGGTCGACTTTTAGCGCGTGACCCCCACACCCGCCTTTCGGTCCGCTCTTCCCCCGGCTCGAAAGGCCGCTCCCTCGCCCGACCGGCGAGGGAGCCATTTTTCGCCAGCCCTCCGATCCGCTACAGACGCGGCGATGTCCGAGGAACCGTCAGTGCTGCAGGCCGTCGTCGATGCTCTCGACGAGCCGGCGCTGATCGTCGAGGTGCTCAGCGTGGGTTTCGCCAACGATCCGGCGAAGGCGCTGCTCGGCGCGGGGATCGAGGGCCGCGACATTCGCCTCGCCATCCGCCATCCCGAGGCGCTCGAGCTGATCCTCGGCGCCCGCAGCGGAGCGATCGAGGCGCGAGGCATCGGCGAGCCCGGCCGCTCGTGGCGGGTCGTGGCGCGCGATCTCGGCCACGGCTCGATGCTGGTGCGGCTCGTCGATCGCTCCGCCGCCGTCTCGGCGGAGAAGATGCGCGTCGATTTCGTCGCCAACGCCAGCCACGAATTGCGCACGCCGCTCTCCACCGTGCTCGGTTATGCCGAAACGCTGGCCGAAGAGACCGACCTCGCGCCCGAGCTGCGTACCAAATTCGGCCGCGCCATCGGCGACGAAGCCGGGCGCATGCTACGCATCATCGAGGATCTGATGAGCCTGTCGCGGATCGAGGCCGACCGCTTCCTCGCGCCGACCGAGACCGTGTCGATCGAAGAGGTCGTGACGACGTCCGTCGCCAATGCGTCGCACAGCCGGTGCGAGCTCGTCGTCGATATCGCGCCCGATCTCCCACCCGTCCGCGGCGATCCCGGACAACTCGTCCAGGTCCTCGACAATCTCATCGGCAACGCGGTGCGCTACGGCTGCGATTCCGCGGCCTCGCGTATCGACATCTCGGTGGACCGAAGCGGCCGCTGGATCGTCGTCACGGTCACCGATCATGGCGCCGGCATCCCGCGCGACCATTTGCCACGCGTGACCGAGCGCTTTTACCGCGTCGATGCCGCGCGCAGCCGCGAATCAGGCGGCACTGGCCTCGGCCTCGCCATCGTTAAGCACATCGTTGAGCGGCACCGGGGTTCGCTCCACATCAAGAGCGCGGTGGGCTCCGGCACCAGCGTCGCTGTCCGCCTCCCTTTGGCTTCCTGACCGGTCAGCAAGACAAGCCCTGAGCGCGTCTTCCACCTGCTGCAGCGTGTACGGCTTCTGGAGCCGCGGGCGGTCGTCCCATTTGTCCGGCATCTGCCAGTCCGCATAGCCGCTGGTGAGAACGAACGGGACGCCGCGCGCCTCGATTGCTTCGCATAACGGGAACACGCGTTCGCCGCGGATGTGGATATCCATCAGCGCTGCATCATAGCCGCCGCCCTCGATGAACTCCCGGGCCGCGGCCATGGTCGGGGCAGGGCCGATGACCGCGCACCCGAGCTCCCCGAGGACGTCGGCCGTGAACGGCCCGACCACCGGGGAATCCTCGATCACGAGAATGCGCCGGCCGTTCAGATCGGTCGCGGCGCCCTCCACAAGCGCCGGATCAGTGTACGAATCGGGCAACGACATCGCGATACGAACGCGAAACCTTCACTTGCGCTCCCGAATCGAGCACCAGGAAGCATTCGCCGTTGGTATGCGGTTTCACTTGCCGGACGAGGTCGAGGTTGACGATCGTCGACCGGTGAACCCGCTGGAAACGGCGTGGATCGAGCCGCTTTTCGAGGTCCTTCATCGTCTCACGCAGGATGAGGGTGTTGTCGCCGGTCTGGATGCACATGTAATCGCCGGCCGCGTCGATACGCTCGATGGTGTCGACGTCGACCCGGAAAATCTGTCCCTGGTCCTTGATGTTGATCATCTTTTCGAAGCGGTTCGCGGCCGGTCCCTCCG
>JBDTXI010000012.1:0-9675 GCA_040006255.1 Sphingomicrobium sp. | reverse complement strand
TCGGGGTGGGCACGCGCCTACTAAATCTGCATCCGCTCGTCGAATATCAATGTTGCGCCGCAACATCGCACTTGCAGCACGCGGTGAGAATTCCCAATTGTCGGGTGGCGCACGTGGTGGGGGTTCCCAAATCGTCGCCATCGTCTGCTCGTAGCGCATTGAAGGTCATAGGTTTTTTAGTTTGGCACGGCTCATGCTTTGCAAAGAGCACGCAGTTTTCGCCAAGGAGTTCGAGAGATGTCAGCGCAAGAATCCCAGGTCGCCCTTCCCCTCCGCAACCACACGATTCTGGGCGTGTGCGAAGGCATCGGCGAGGATTTCGGCTTCAATCCCGTCTTCCTCCGCGTCCCGCTGGCCGCGATGGTGATCGTCAATCCGCTGTGGGCGTTCGCCGCCTATTTCGCGCTCGGCGCCGTGGTCCTTGCTTCGCGCGTCCTGTTTCCCGACCGGAAAGCCGCCGCGGAACCGCAAGCCGCGATGAAGCCGGCGGCGTCTGCGGCCAACGAGCAAAACGAGCTGGCGAAAGCGGCCTAGGGTTTAGAAGTCGCCGCGCGCTGCGGCGCGGGCTTCGAGCAAGTCGAAAAAGGCGCGGTGCTGGAGAAGCAATTGCTCGCCGCCGAATGCCAGGGCGCGCTGGCTTGCCGGCGTTCCCGAGACGAGATGGACCACTTCGATGATCGACGCTTCGTCCGGAAGCGAAGGCGCCGGGCATTCGAGGCCGCCGCGCGCCGCTGCGCGATCCAGCAACCGGCGGATCGGCCACCAGTCTCCGACCAGCGCTGTCGCCGCGCCCAAGGCGCAACCCGTGCGCTCCGAGGTCGCGAGCGTTTCCAGCGCATGGCGCGCGGCGCCCAGGCTGGTTTCCGTTTCGATAGCCCCTGGCGTGCTCGGGATCGGTCCGACGGTCGCGGCCAGCCGGACGAGGTAGAGCCGCTCGCGCTCGAACGCATCGCTGGCGCGGTCGAGCCATGAGCGCGCCTCGCCCTTGGGGCAGCGCTGGAGCGCCATTTCAATCAGACCGGGATAGCGGCCGTGGAGGCTGCACAGGAGATGCACCGCGTCGGCGAGATCGCGGGCGGAGTGGCGGCCGGATGCTTCGAGCAGGGCATTCAGATGCGGATGACGCGCGCAGCCTTCGCCCGCGACGCGGGCAAGCTGCGACTGGGCAACGCTGGCCGTCTTTCGCTCGACAGACCGGTTGATCGCCATTCCCTTCCCCTCGTCGAATTCGCCTGCGGCTAAGCCGTATTCAGCCGGTCCTAACGCAAGGGCGTAAAGACGAGGTTTACCAGGCGGTAATCTTTCAGAGAGAGAGTTTAATTCTCGTCCCAAGGGGGGACGGAATCGCTCAATCGTCGCGGTAGGCGAGTTCGAAATTGCCCCAGCGCCGGCCCTTGATCCACAGCGGAACGAAAACGTTCTTCACCGGGATGAATTTGTCGCCGAGTTCCATCCGATAGGTGGCGAGGGTCGCCGGCTTCTCGCTGCCAAGCGCCATGCGCGTCGTATCGTCGATGAGGATGCGCTTGTTGCGGCAATGCTCGTCGTTCCACACCGGGTCCGGACCTTGCGGGTGGCTACGCTCGCTGAGGTGGGTCGGCAAATAGCCGTTCATGTCGCCGATGGCCGAGCCGATAATGCGGTTGTCCAAACCCTTGATCCGGTCGAGGATCGGGCGGACGAGGCGATCCGCCGCGTCGTTGAAGCCGACATCATATTGCACCGGGTTGGAGCCCTCGACGATCTGGTAATCGCGGTCGAAGACGTCATCGATTTCGATCTCGCCCTGGTCGATCGAATGTTCGACGGCGGCCTGGATCTGGCGGCAGGTGTCCTGCGCCCTCAGGATGAATGGCGTGTCGTCGATCTCGGCGCCCGAATTGGCGAGCGTGTCGAGCATGGTGTTCGACAGCATCTCGAGATGTGCGAGGCGCTTCTGAGCGGTGAGAAGCTCGTTGCCATTGGCGCGCGCGTCGCCGGCAAATTCGGTAAGGCCAGCCTTCACTCGGTCGACGCTGGTCTGGATCATGCTGGTCGAATGCGCGATGCCTTCGGTCTGGCGGTCGACCATGCCGACGATCTCGCTCACTTCGCGAACGGTGTCGCTGATCGTTCCAAAGCCCGATTGCGCCGCGCGGCTGCGCTCGACGCCGCTCTTGATCTCGGTCGTCACCGCGCTTGCTTCGCGAGTCAGCTCACCGATAGTCGAGGCGATCTGGCTGGTCGCGGCGCGGGTGTCGTGCGCCAGCTTCTTCACTTCCGCCGCAACGACGGCGAAGCTGCGCCCGGCGTCACCGGCGCGGGCCGCCTCGATGGTCGCGTTCAAAGCGAGCATGTTCGTCTTGCGGGCGATCGTCTCGATGGTCGAGGAGACGGTCTGCACCTGGTTTATCGCCGCGGCGAAGCCGGCCATGCGCTCGCCGAGCTGGACGACGAGCTCGGTCAAACCCTTGAATCCGTCGATCGTGCCGTCGATGGCGTCGCGGCCGGCCTCGAGCTTGGCCCTCGCCTGCTCGGACAAAAGCCGCGCTTCATCGGTGGAATCGCTGACCCGCGACTGGTCGCCCATTAGCCGCGTCGTCACTTCCTCGAGCTGGTCGAGCATCTTCAAATGCTCGCCAATGCGCTCGGCGACGCCCTGGACATAGCCGGCGACGTCGCTGCATTCCATCGACAGCGATCCGCAATCGCGCGCCACTGCGCGAATTGCATTTTCCGTGACTTCCTCAATCCCCTGAGTGGCCATTGAAGCCCCGCTCCCACAAACTCACGAACGGGATACGGTGAAGCTCCTACTTCTTCGTTAACCACGCCGTGGCGGCGCCGGTCAGTAGAGCAGGAATGGCCTGCGCTGCTCTTCCCAATCGCGCTCGTCGGGAATGGTGAGCGTATCGAGGTCGGCGGGCGCGGCATTGGGGTCGTCGACCCAGTCGCGCAGCAGCGGGGAGCCGTTGATGACGTCGATCGCGTGCTTGCCGAGTTCATATTCGTACCGGAAGTCGCGCCACAGGTCGTAGTCTGGAGAGAGCGTCCGGATCGCCTTGAAGGCGAGCGCCTGAAGCCGCCACGGCCTGAATGCGGCGTGGTCGTAGAACGGCCCTTCCGCATGGATGAAGACGCCCCGGCACATCTCGCCGAGGTGCTTGTGGAAGGTGGGCTGAAAAATGGTTTCGCGAAGCCTGCACCCGTCCAGCCAGTGCGGCGCGAGGCGTTCCATTTCGGCCATGACCTTGCGCGGTTCGAGGTCGGGCGCCCCGAACAGCTCGAGCGGGCGCGTGGTGCCTCGGCCCTCGCTCAGCGTGGTGCCTTCGAGCATCACCGTTCCGGCATAGGCGCGCGCCATGTTGAGATTTGCCGCGTTCGGGCTCGGATTGATCCACACGCGCTCCGCCGGCCAGCCGAACCCCGGCCCCTCGTCCGGGAACCACCCCTCCATCTCGATCACCCGATAGTCGACGTTGAGGTGGAAGTGATCGACGAACCAGTGGCCAAGCTCCCCCAAGGTGAGGCCGTGGCGCATCGGGATCGGGCCGGCGCCGACGAAGCTCTCCCAACCGGCGCGCAATGTCAGCCCCTCGATCGGGCGGCCCGCGGGGTTGGGCCGGTCGAGCACCCACATGCTCTTGCCATGCTCGGCCGCGGCTTCGAGCACGTACAGCAGCGTGGTGATGAAGGTGTAGATGCGGCAACCGAGGTCCTGAAGGTCGATCAGGATGGTGTCGAACGTGCCAAGCGACTGCCCCGTCGGGCGGCGCACCTCACCGTAGAGGCTGAACACCGGGATGTGGTGGACCGGGTCGGTGAAGTCGTCCGACTCGACCATATTGTCCTGCTTGTCGCCGCGCAGCCCGTGCTGGGGACCGAAGGCGGCGGTGACGTTCACACTGCTGGCGGCGAGCGCGTCGAGGCTGTGCGTGAGGTCGCGCGTGACCGAGGCGGGGTGCGCGAGAAGCGCGACGCGCTGGCCCTCAAGCGGCTTGCGCAATTCCGGCTCGGCGAGCAGCCGGTCGATTCCGAACAGGGTCATCGGCGCTGCTTAGGCAAGGCGCGCGACGAAGCAAACCGGGTCGTGGAAATCGGGCTTGTCGCCCGGCGGGTGCGCCAGCGCCCAATAGGATTTGGCACCGTCTTTCTCTTCAATGACCGCGGAAAGGCCGAGATCCCATTGTTTCCCGGCGTCCACGGCGATGGTCGCGCCGAGCGCCCACCAAGTGAAATTATCCTCCATGCGCACGTAAGGCGGGGGCGCGACATCGGCGTCGGCCCGATTCTCGCGGTGGCCGCCGAAATCGTAGGCCGCCCACTGCCCCGACGGCGCGAAATTCCATTCGCGATAGCGGTCGTCACCGCTCGCCCGGAGAAACGTCTCGAAGCAGGTCGTCTGCCACAAGCCGTCGGCGCGGACCGGCTCGCCTTCGGGAATCACGAAACGTTCGGCCGGCGCGCCGATACCGAACCAGGCGGTCGCCACCGCGCCAAGCGAGGCGGCGTAGTCGACCGTTGCCCATATTTTGAATTCAGGGCCGCTGGGCGGCGTCGCCGGATGGGGCACTAGATTGAACTGCATAGTCGCACCGTAGCGGGACTTCCGCTTTCGCGGGAGTGACGAGTTAGGTAAGCGCAGTCACGATGACGAGTTACTGCTCCACCCTCCTGCGCCTGCTCGACGAGCGCGGGTACATCCACCAGCTGACCGACGCCGCGGCGCTGGACGCGCTGGCGCAGAAGGAGATCGTCACCGCCTACATCGGTTTCGACGCGACGGCGCCGAGCCTGCATGTCGGGAGCCTCGTCCAGATCATGATGCTGCGCCGGCTGCAGCAGGCGGGGCACCGCCCGATCGTGCTGATGGGCGGCGGCACGACTAGGGTCGGCGATCCGTCGGGCAAGGACGAGAGCCGCAAATTGCTCTCGGAGCAGGACATCGCCGCCAACATCGCCGGCATCCGCCGCGTGTTCGAGCAGTTCCTCTCGTTCGGCGACGGACCCACGGACGCGATGCTGGTGAACAACGCGGACTGGCTCGACACCCTCCAATACATCGAATTCCTGCGCGACGTCGGGCGGCATTTCACGATCAACCGGATGCTTACCTTCGACAGCGTCAAGCTGCGGCTCGACCGCGAGCAGCCGCTGACCTTCCTCGAATTCAACTACATGATCCTCCAGGCCTACGACTTCCTCGAGCTTTCGCGCCGTGCCGGGTGCCGCGCGCAAATGGGCGGCTCCGACCAATGGGGCAATATCGTCAACGGGATCGAGCTCGGGCGGCGGATCGACGGGACCGAGATGTACGGCGTGACGACCCCGCTGATCACCACCGCCGACGGCGGCAAGATGGGCAAGACGGCGCAAGGCGCGGTGTGGCTCAGCCCCGACCTCCTCAGCCCGTACGATTACTGGCAATTCTGGCGCAACACGGCCGACGGCGACGTCGGGCGCTTTCTGCGGCTGTTCACGGACTTGCCGCTCGAGGACGTCGGGCGGCTCGAGAGCCTCGCCGGAGCCGAGATCAACAACGCCAAGGTCGTGCTCGCAACCGAAGCCACGGCCTTGCTCCACGGCCGCAAGGCCGCGCTCGCCGCCGAACAAACCGCGCGCGAGACCTTCGCCGGCGGCGGGGTCGGCCAGGACCTCCCGACGCTCTCGGTCGGCGAAGGCATGAACATCGCCCACGCCCTGACCGCGCTCGGCTTCACCCCCTCGAACAAGGAAGCCAAGCGCAAGATCGCCGAGGGCGCGGTGCGCCTCGACGACGTGGTCGTGAACGACCCCGCACTCATGGTCGGAGCAGCGAGCGAACCGGTGAAACTAAGCCTCGGCCGCAAAAAGCATGGGCTGCTGGTTCGCTAACCGCTCCTGATCAAGCCCACCGCCTGGTCGCGCTCGAACAAATACAGGCAAATCCGCGCGGCTTGGCCGCGCGGGCCGGCGAGGCCGCCGTCGCGGTCGAGCAAAAGCAAGGCGTCACTTTGCGCGATGGGCGCGAGTTCCCCGACCAGCTCGGGCGTAGCAACGCGGAAGGCCTCTTCGCCCGATTGCCGTGTCCCCAGAATCTCGCCCGAACCGCGCAGCCGCAGATCCTCCTCCGCGATGCGGAAGCCATCATTGGTCTCGCGCATCAGGGCCAGCCGCGCGCGGCCCGTTTCGCTGAGCGTGTTGCCGCGGATCAGCAGGCACACGCTCTTGCCCGATCCGCGCCCCACCCTGCCGCGTAGCTGGTGCAACTGGGCCAGGCCGAACCGCTCGGCGCCCTCGACGATCATCAAGGTCGCGTTGGCGACGTCCACGCCGACCTCGATCACGGTGGTCGCGACGAGCACGGCCAGTTCGCCGCTGGCGAAGCGCGCCATCACCGCATCCTTGTCGGGGCCCTTCATGCGGCCGTGGACGACCCCGACCTTGTCCTCGCCAAAGCGTAGCTTGAGCACGCGCGACCGCTCCTCGGCCGCGGCGGCATCGGATTTCTCGCTCTCCTCGACCAGAGGGCAGACCCAATAGGCCTGTCCGCTTGCCGCGATGTGGCGCCCAAGACCGTCAATCACCTCGGGCAGCCGCTCCTCACTGATCACGCGCGTTTCGACGGGCGTTCGACCCGGCGGCATTTCGTCGATCCGGCTGACGTCCATCTCGCCATATTGGGTGAGCGTCAGCGTCCGCGGGATTGGGGTCGCGGTCATTACCAGCAGGTGCGGCGGATGTTCGGCCTTCGACGCAAGGAGCAGCCGCTGCGACACGCCGAAACGGTGCTGCTCGTCGATAACCGCGAGCCCGAGCTTTTTGTAAGCGACCTTCTCCTGGAAGATCGCGTGGGTGCCGACGAGCACGTCGATCGACCCGTCGGCAAGGCCGAGCAGGACCGATTCCCGGGCGCGCCCCTTCTCGCGGCCGGTGAGGATGGCGACGCGCACGCCGATGCTGTCGAGCTGTGCGAGCAAGGTCGCGTGATGTTGCCGGGCGAGGATTTCGGTCGGTGCCAGCATCGCCGCCTGCGCGCCCGATTCCACGGCACCGAGCATCGCCAGCAACGCGACCAGGGTCTTGCCCGAGCCGACGTCGCCCTGAAGCAAACGAAGCATCGGCGTGGATTGCGCCAGGTCGCCGCGGATTTCCTCGACCACGCGCCGCTGCGCCCCGGTCAGCTGGTACGGCAGCCGGAGCTTGGCCGTGAGCTCGCCCGTCCCGGCGAGCGGAACGGTGCGGCGGCGGCGCTGCGACTGGCGCAACAGTAGCAGCGCGAGCTGATTGGCGAAGATCTCGTCATAAGCGAGCCGCTTGCGGGCATCGTCGGAGCCCGGCTCGCGATGCGCCTCGGCGAGCGATGCCCGCCATCCCCGCCAGCATTCGCGCGCCGCGAGGCTCGGCTCGATCCACTCGGCAAGCTCGGGCGCGCGCTCCAGCGCTTCGCGCGCGAGCTCGCCCATGCGGCGATTGGTCAGCCCTTCCGTCAACGGATAGACCGGTTCCCGGATCGCGGGCTCAGGGCCCTTCCCCGCTTCCGCAACCTCCGGATGAATGATTTGCCACTCATCGCCATATTGCTCGAGCTTGCCGGAGACAACGCGCTTCTCGCCCATCGGCAGGCTGCGCTTGGCCCAGCCCGGATTGTTGAAATAGATGAGGCTGATCGTGTTCCCTTCGGAATCCGCGGCGAAGACCCGCATCGGCCCGCGCCCCGAGCGCGATTCGCGCGTGTCGAACGGCGTCAGCTCAAGGATCACGTTGCGGCCGAGCAGTGCCATGTTGGCCGCCGGCGCCCGCATCCGTTCGATCGCGCCGGTCGGCAAATGATAAAGCACGTCGACCACCCGGCCAAGGCCGAGGCGCCTGAGCAGCTTCGAAACCTGCGTCCCAACGCCTTTCAGAACCTCGACCTCGGCGAACAAGGAGTTGAGGATTTCCGGGCGCATTTTCCGTCATTGCGAGGAACGAAGTGACGAAGCAATCCAGTTGCACCGGTCTTGATTGCCACGGCCTCTTCGAGGCCTCGCAATGACGGCAAAACACCCTTATCTGGCCCCCATGCCATCCGATCCCGAACTGAAGCGCCTCGCCTGGCGCGCGCATCATCGCGGGACCAAGGAGGCGGACCTGCTGATCGGCGGGTTTTTCGATGCTCACTGCCAACAGTGGGATTCGCGCGCGTGCGCGCTGTTCGATGAAATGCTGCGCGAGCAGGATGTCGACATCATGGCCTGGGCGCACGGAACCACCGCCGTGCCGGAGCGCTTCGAAGGACCGCTGATCGACGCCTTGCAGCGGCTCGACTACGTCAAAATCGCCAAATGACCGAACCATTTCAAAAAGTCCTCCGCGCCACGGCGCCACTGACCCTCGCCGGCGTTCCCGCGGGTTTCCTGCCGTGGCTTGCGGCCGATCTCGCCCGCGCCGCGCACGGGACAGCGAAAAGCGCCCGAGCCGTCGTGATCGTCGCCGATGAGGCGGCTCTGCGGGCACTCGCCGAGACTGTTCCGCTGTTCGCACCGGAAGTCGAGGTGCTTACCCTGCCGGGCTGGGATTGCCTGCCCTACGACCGCTCGTCGCCGGCGCTTCGCGTGATGGCCGAGCGGCTTGCAACGCTGAACGCGCTCCAGGCTCGGCGCGAAAAACCGCAACTGCTCGTTGCCACCGCTAGCGCGGCGACGCAGCGCCTCCTGACGCCGTTCCGCATTCGCCAGCTGACGCGGCGCATCGCCGCGGGCGAGCGGATCCAGCGCGAGACGCTCGTCGAGCAATTGAACGCGCTCGGTTACCAGCGAGCCGACACCGTCGCCGAGCATGGCGAATATGCCGTTCGCGGGTCGCTGATCGACCTGTTTCCGGCGGGCGAAGAGCTTGCGCTGCGGCTCGACTTCTTCGGCGACGAGATTGACAGCCTGCGCCGCTTCGATCCCGCGGACCAGCGCTCGACCGACAAGGCCGATGCCTTCACCCTGATGCCCGCGTCGGAGGCATTGCTCGACGAAGACAGCATCAAGCGCTTCCGCTCCGGCTACCGCGAGCAATTCGGCGCGGCCGCGACCCAGGACCCGCTTTACCAGGCCCTCTCCGACGCCCGGCGGATGAGCGGAATGGAGCATTGGCTTCCGCTGCTGGAAGACAAGCTTTCGACATTGTTCGACCATCTCGGCGAAGACGACCTCATCTTCCGCGACTCGGGGGCCGATGCTGCGCTGGCGGCCCGACAGGATGCGTTCGAGGATTATTACCAGAACCGCGTTCGCGCCTTGGGATCGGAGCCGGGCAGCTATCGCCCGCTCAAGCCCGACAGCCTGTACGTGCTCAAGGACGAGTGGGCGGCGCTCGTTACCGCTCGCGCGATCCACCTCGCCTCTCCATTTCCGGAGCCGGAAGGGGATCGAACCATCGGCTTCGCGGTGGACGCGGCCCGCGACTTCGCTCCCGAACGAACGCAGCAGGCGAACGTCTATCAGGCGGTTGTCGAGCACATTGCCAAGCTCCGCCGCACCGGCCGCAAGGTCATTCTGGCGAGCTATACGCGGGGCGCGCGCGAACGGCTGAGCGGCCTGCTGGAGGACCACGGGCTCAAAGCGCCCAAGCTCGTCGACAGCTGGCAGGAAGCGCTCGGGTCGAAGACTCAGCCGGCGCTGCTCGTTCTCCCCCTCGACCACGGCTTCACCACCCCCGATGTCGCCGTGCTCACCGAGCAGGACA
>JBDTXI010000011.1:0-6354 GCA_040006255.1 Sphingomicrobium sp. | reverse complement strand
GATAAGTGATGAACGCTCCGTTCCAGGCGCGCCCCGGTCTGCGCGATCCGTTCACTGCCTTCGTGTGCGACGACGCAACGGCCGACATGCTGCGGCCGGTCGCGGTCGAGCACGGCTGGTCGCCGGAGAAGGTCAACAAGGGCGGTCTGCGCAATGCGGTCCAGTCCCTGTCGGTCTCGGCAAGCCCGAACATCCTGTTCGTCGATCTCAGCGAGTCCGCGGATCCGCTCAACGACATCAATGCGCTCGCGGAAGTCTGCGAGCCGGGCACGATCGTGATCGCGTCGGGCACCGTCAATGACGTCCGCCTTTACCGCGACCTCGTCGCCAGCGGCATTCACGATTATCTGCTGAAGCCGTTCACGGTCGACCAGCTGCGCGACACCTTCGCGCACGCCCAGACTGTGCTTTCTGGCCCGCGCGGCGAATCGCAGGCCGACAAGCCGCATGTGATGTCGGCGGTGATCGGCGTTCGCGGCGGTGTTGGCGCTTCGACCATCGCGACCTCGCTCGCCTGGCTGCTGGGTGAGAAGGCGCGGCGTTCGACCGCTCTCCTCGACCTCGACGTGCATTTCGGCACCGGCGCGCTGGCGCTCGATCTCGAGCCCGGCCGCGGACTTACCGACGCGATCGAGAACCCGAGCCGAATCGACGGGCTGTTCATCGAACGCGCGATGGTCCGCGCCAACGAGCGCCTTTCGGTCCTGTCGGCGGAAGCTCCGATCAACCAACCGCTGGTGACCGACGGAACGGCGTTCTTCGCGCTTCAGGAAGAGATGCGCAACGCGTTCGAATCGACGGTCCTCGACCTCCCGCGCCACATGCTGATCCAGTATCCGCATCTGGTGCACGACGCGCACGTGGCCGTCGTTGTGGCCGAGCTCACGCTCGCTGCTACCCGCGATACCATCCGCGTGCTCGCCTGGCTGAAGTCGAACGCGCCGCAGACCAAAGTCGTCGTCGTGGCCAATTGCGTGCCGTCCGGTGGAGCGCTGGAGATCAGCCGCAAGGACTTCGAACAGTCCATTGAGCGGCCGGTCGACATCGTCTTCCCGTACGACGCCAAGCTCGCCGCTCAGGCGGCCAAGCTCGGCAAGCCGCTGGCGGAAGTCGCTTCGGGCAAAATGGCCGCGCCGTTCAACACCTTGTCGAGCGTCGTTCTCAGCCATGCCAGCGAAGAAGGCGCCGCATCCGATAACAAGGGAATGGCCGGCGCCAAGTCACTGATGAACAATCTGAAATCCATGCTGGCGAAGCCGAAGGACAAGGCCGCTTAATGGCTTCGGCCGGTTAAGCGGATGGTTTCCCCGACGGCGCATTGATGCGCCGCCGGCAAGATTGGAAGGCGAAGGCACGACATGCTCTTGTGGATCATCCCGATCGGCGGCATCGCAACGCTCGGGCTCGCCTACGCGGCGATGCGCGGGCCCTCGGCCACCAAAACGGTAAAACGCCGGATGGAAATCATCCGCGAGCGCCACGGCGACGCCATCACCGGCAATGCCCAGGCCCAGATCCGCAAGCTGTTCGCGCAGCGCTCGGCGGGCCGCATTGAAGGCTACGCCTCGACCCTGATCCCCAAGCCGGCCTTGCTGCGCAAGCGGCTGGAGATGACCGGCAAGCAAATCACGCTCGGCAAATATGCGATGGTGTGTCTCGGCATCCTGGCGTTGATCACAGCCGCGCTGATGTTCCGCGGTGCGCCCTTCATCCTGTCGCTTCTGCTCGGCCTCTTTTTCGGCGTCGGTGGCCCCCACTTCGTCATCGGCAAGATGATCAAGCGGCGCATCGCCAAGTTCAACACCAACTTCCCCGACGCGATCGAGCTGATGGTCCGCGGGCTCCGCTCGGGGCTTCCGATCACCGAGACGCTCGGCATCGTCGCCAGCGAAATCCCCGGCCCGGTCGGCATCGAGTTCCGCACCGTCGTCGACAAGATGAAGATCGGCCGCACGATGGAAGCCGCGCTCCAGGAAACGGCCGACCGGCTCGGAACCGCCGAATTCCAGTTCTTCGTGATCACGCTCGCCATCCAGCGCGAGACCGGCGGCAATCTCGCCGAGACGCTTTCGAACCTCGCCGACGTGCTGCGCAAGCGCGCGCAGATGAAGCTCAAGATCCGCGCGATGAGCTCGGAATCGAAGGCGTCCGCCTACATCGTCGGCTCGCTGCCGTTCATCGTCTTCACGCTCGTGTGGATGATCAACCCCCATTACATGTCGGGCTTCTTCAGCGACCAGCGTCTGATGGTCGCCGGAATAGGCGGCATGGTGTGGATGGGCATCGGGGCCTTCATCATGGCCAAGATGGTCAACTTCGAGATTTAAGGGAGGCAAGGACAGACCATGCAAGTTGCGCCGCCCTCAGGCCCCACCGTCCTCGGTTTCGATGTCATCTACATCGCGACCATGCTCAGCGCCGTCGCGACGCTAGCGGTGATGCTCGCCATTTATGCCGCGACCACGGTCAAGGATCCGATGGCGCGGCGCGTCAAGGCGCTCAACGAGCGCCGCGAGCAGCTCAAGGCCGGCATCGTCGCCTCGACCAACAAGCGCAAGAAGCTGACCAACCGCAACGAGGCCGCCGACCGCGTCCGCGGCATCCTGACGCAGTTCAAGATGCTCCAGGACGACCAGCTCAAAAAGACTCAGCTGCGGCTGATGCAGGCCGGCATCCGCACCAAGGACCTCGCCTTCTTCATCATTTTCGCACGCTTCATCCTCCCGGTGGTGATCGGGCTGGCGGCGGTGATCGCGCTCTACGGCTTTGGGATGTTCCCGCAATGGTCGTGGTTCAGGCGTTACGCGACCGTCGCCGGCATCGTCGGCCTGTCGTACAAGGCGCCTGACCTGTGGCTGAAGAACAAGGTCAACAAGCGCAGCGCCGCGGTCCGCAAGGGCCTGCCCGACGCGCTCGACCTGCTCGTCATCTGTGCCGAGGCCGGCCTCACCGTGGACGCCGCTTTCGGACGCGTCGCCAAGGAGCTTGGCAAGGCCTATCCGGAGCTCGGTGACGAGTTCGGGCTGACCGCGATCGAGCTAGGCTTCTTGAACGAGCGCCGCCAGGCCTTCCAGAACCTCGCCGAGCGCGTCGATCTTGAAGCGGTGCGCGGTGTCGTCACGACCATGATCCAGACCGAGAAATACGGTACTCCGCTCGCTTCGGCGCTGCGTGTGCTCTCGGCCGAATTCCGCCACCAGCGCATGATGCGCGCTGAAGAGAAGGCGGCCCGCCTTCCGGCGATCATGACCGTGCCGCTGATCCTGTTCATTCTGCCGACCCTGTTCGTCGTCATCCTAGGTCCGGCAAGCTGCTCGATCAACGACAGCTTCCTCCACGGCTGATCCAAACCGGAACGCGATGCCGCGCCCATGCGTAATGGGCGCGGCACTTCCGCTGTTGGGGACCCGTAATGAACATCACCACCGACCCGAATTTGTGGGCGATCTGCGCCCTTGTTTTCCTGCTCGGCCTGCTAGTCGGCGTATTCCTCACCGCCGGCGGGCGGCGTAAATGGAAGACCCGCTACCAGACCGAAGCGGACCGGCGCCAGGCGATCGAACGCGATCACGAGAAGCACCTTCGCGATACCGCGGAGCGTGAGAAGGAATGGCGCGAGCGCGACAGCCTGCGCGCCTCCGCCGTCCGCGACCGCGACCGCGACGACCGCCCGATGTGAGTGTATCCGTGCGAAGGCAGGGATTCAGTCCGGTAGAAGAAAATCTGGGCTCCTGCCTGCGCAGGAGAACAATCTACCCCTCGATCCGGCTAAAATCCGCGACCCCGTTGACCGCATCGCGAAAGCGCATGAGCAGGTTCAGGCGCCGCTCGCGCTTCGCAGAATCGGGGTCATTGACCGTCACATGATCGAAAAAGTCGTCGATCGGCCGACGCAGTGACGCGAGCGCGGCCATCGCAACGGTAAAATCCTCCGCCTCGACCGCTGCCGAAGCCCGCTGCTCGGCTTCGTCGAGGGCGGCGATCAGCGCCTTCTCCTGCGGCAGGTCCGCCCCCGCCTGCCCGGACGCCATCTCGGCGATCGCTTCCTTCAGGCCCGGCTCCTCGACCAGCACCAGCGGATCCTCCTCGCCGGTCTGCGGAATGCCCTGCTCGTCCGCCGAGCTCATCACCTGCGGCCCGCTCCAGTTTTCCTTCTTCAGAATGTTCGCCGCGCGCTTGTAAGCGACGAGCAGGTCGGCGCCGTCCTCCGTCGCGACGAAGGCTTGCAACGCGGGCACGCGCCGGATCATCCGGACATTATCGCCGCCGGTCTCGACCGCCACCACCGCATCAATCATGTCGTGACGGATTCCCGCTTCGCGTTGCTGAACCTTAAGCCGCTCGATCAAGAACGTGGCGATGTCGCGCCCGGCGTCCGCCCCCCCGGCGTGGGCGGCGGCCGTGATCAGCTCACGCATCGAAACACGAAGTCCATTTTCAATGATCAAGCTGAGAATGCCAAGCGCTGCACGGCGCAGCGCGAACGGGTCCTTGGAACCCGTGGGCTTTTCACCGAACTGGAAGAATCCGACGAGGCTGTCGATCTTATCGGCAAGTGCAACCGCCACCGTCACAGGGTCGTTCGGCACTGAATCGCCCTGTCCCACCGGCGTGTAATGATCGCGGATCGCGTGGGCGATGGCCGTAGGCTCACCCTGCGCCTCCGCCAAATAACCGCCGATCACGCCCTGCAATTCAGGAAACTCACCGACCATTCCGGTGACGAGATCGGCTTTCGCCAACCGCGCGGCGCGTTCCACCTGGTCGGCCAATTCTTCTTTCGTCACCCCCGCGGAAGCGGGGGTCCCGCTGTCCTTTGCAACTGACGCGGGATTCCCGCTTTCGCGGGAATGACGGGCTGAGGCAGTGACGATGTCATTTTCGACCAGCCAGCGTGCGATTTTCGCAACCCGCTCGACTTTGTCGGCGACGGTGCCGAGCTTCTCATGGAACACGATTCCGTCGAGCTTCTTCCCCTGCTCCGCGAGCGGGACCTTCAAATCCTGCTCCCAGAAGAAGCGCGCATCGGCCAGGCGTGCGGCGAGTACGCGGCGGTTGCCCTCAACAATCGCCGCTCCGCCGTCGTTCGCCGCGATGTTGGCCACGCAGACGAAGACCGGCGCGAGCAGGCCCTCGGGGTTGGTGCACGCGAAATATTTCTGGTTGGTGCGCATGGTCAGCACGATCACCTCGCGCGGGACGTCGAGGAACTGGGCATCGAAACGCCCAACCAAGGGCACCGGCCATTCGGTCAACCCCGCATTCTCGACCACAAGACCCTCGTCGGGAAGCAAGGTCAGCACGGCGTTCTTCGCCGCGGCCTCCGCCCCCTCGCGGATCATGCGCTCGCGCTCACCCTGGTCGACGATCACATGACAGGCGCGCAATTTCTCGACGTAATCGGCCGCGCCGCCGATGGTAATCGGCCCGGGATGGTGAAAGCGGTGGCCGAGCGTGGTCGCGCAGCTGGCAATGCCGTGGATTTCCACCGGCACGATTGCGTCGCCGAGGATGGCGACGATCCCCTGCAGCGGCCGCACCCAGCGCAAATCGCCGTTCCCCCAGCGCATCGACTTGGGCCAGGCGAAGTCGGCGACGATCCGCGTCACCGCCTCGGCAATGACCTCGGCGGCGGTCCTGCGTGGCCGCTCGACGACAGCGAACAGCAATCCGTCGCGCTCCTCGAGCTGGTCGCGCGAGAGGCCGGTCTTGCGCAGGAATCCCTCGAGCGCCTGCGGCGGAGCCGATGTGCGCGGGCCCTTGATCTCCTCACGCGCTGCTTGCGTTTCCTGAGCCACGTCGCGCGCGATCAGCACCAGCCGTCGCGGCGTCGAAAACGCCTCGATCGCGCCCGTCTCCAGCCCCGCGGCCGCCGCGCATTCCGCGAACAGCCGCGCCAGCTCATTGCGCGCCTTCGCCTGCATCCGCGCCGGGATTTCCTCGGAGAGAAGCTCAAGCAGAAAATCGGCCATCAGGCGGCCCGCTTCAGCCACGCGCCGCAGGCCGCTTTCGCGAGGTCGCGCACTCGGCCGATGTAGGCCTGGCGCTCGGCCACCGAGATGACGCCGCGCGCCTGCAGCGTGTTGAACAGGTGGCTCGCCTTGATCGCCTGCTCGTACGCCGGGATCGGCAGCTTCGCCTCGAGGCAGCCCTCGCACTCGGCCGCGGCCTTGCGGAACAGGTCGAACAGCGCGTCGGTATCGGCAACCTCGAAATTGTACGTCGACATCTCGACCTCGTTTTCGAGGAATACGTCGCCGTAACTGACGCCGGCGTCGTTGAACCTGAGGTCGAAGACGTTGTCGACGCCCTGGATGTACATCGCCAGCCGCTCGAGCCCGTAGGTCAGCTCGC
>JBDTXI010000010.1:0-6764 GCA_040006255.1 Sphingomicrobium sp. | reverse complement strand
TGGTGTTCAACACCACCGAGGGCTGGCAGTCGCTCAAGGACAGCCATTCGATCCGGGCGACAGCGCTGCACAAGAAGGTGCCCTACTTCACCACCGCTCCGGCGAGCCTCGCCGCGGCGCGGGCGATCGAGGCGGTGCGCGGCCACGCGCTTGAAGTCGCGTCGCTCCAATCCTATTATTCTTCGACCGCGAGTTAAGCCTCACCGACAATTTGCCTCCGGAAGCGGGCTCCGAGCCACGCTGGGGCCGGTTTTTGGGGCCGTTTTGGGGCAGGGTTTTGAAAAGGGAATGACATGGCGAGTGCCGACAAGGTGCCGATGTTGGAAGAGGGCTATCGCAAGCTCAACGACGAAGTTCGCCGCCTGAAGGGCGAGCGTCCCGAAATCGTCGAGTCGATCGAGGCGGCGCGGGCGCACGGCGACCTTTCCGAAAACGCGGAATATCACGCGGCCAAGGAACGCCAGGGGCAGATCGAGGCGACGATCGCCGATCTCGAGGACCGGCTCAGCCGCGCCATGGTCATCGATCCCACCACCCTGTCGGGCGACAAGGTGCTCTTCGGCGCGACCGTTACTTTGGTCGACGAAGACAAGAAAAAGGTCCGCTACCAGCTGGTCGGACAGACCGAAGCCGACGCCAAGGACGGGCGCATCAGCTATAATTCGCCGCTCGGGCGCGCCCTGATCGGGCGCCAGGTGGGCGAAGACGTCGAGGTCTCCGCGCCCGCCGGCGACCGCTATTACGAGATCAAGAAGATCGAGTTCATCTGAGCCCTGCCGGTGGAGCGCATTCCCCGCACCGCCACGGCGGCGATCACGGCGCTGACCGCGTTGTTCTGGATCGTTGCGCAGCTCGCCGGCTCAGCCGAGCAGGCGGCGGCGGTGCTCGGGTTCATTCCCGCTCGATTCAGCGGGCTGCTGGCGATTTCTCCGGCGGCGCCGACATTCCTGACCCCGCTCACCGCCACCCTCGCCCATGCGAGCCTGATGCATCTTGGGTTCAACCTGCTGATTTTCGTGTGGTGCGGAACGGCGGTTGAGCGCGTGCTCGGCAAGACCGGGTTGATCATCCTTTATCTCGTCGGCGCTTACGCGTCGGCGCTGGCCCAATGGGTGACGGCGCCGGCGAGCATCGTTCCGATGATCGGCGCGAGCGGTGCGATCAGCGCGGTGGTCGGCGCCTATGCGCTGAGCTTCGGCCGGGCCAAGCGCGTGACCAACAATTTCCAGCTCAACCGCTGGATCAACGTCGCCTGGCTGATGGTCGCCTGGGTCGTGCTCCAGGTGATGATGGGATGGCTCGCGGGCGGGCAGGGCTATCTGCTGGCCACGCCCGCGCACATCGGCGGTTTCGCCGCGGGATTGCTGCTGCAGCGCCCGTTGTTGCTGTGGCGCTATAGATCGGCCTAGCTAAGACCCTGCCGGCACGTTCGGCCGCGCGATACCCGGAATGCCATCGCTTTCCGGCTCGAGCAGGCGGTGGAGGTGGACGATCACATATTTCATCTCGGCATCGTCGACGCTGGCCTGCGCCTTGCCGCGCCAGGCTTCCTCCGCGGCGGCGAAGCTGTCGTAGACCCCGACGAGGTCGATGTGAGCGAGATCGACGAACTCGAGTCCGCGCGGATCCTTGACCCGTCCTCCGAAGACCAGGTGAAGCTTGCTCATCGCCCTCTCGCTAGCAGGAATCGCCGGGCTTCGTCAGCCTTGTTTACGGGCTGCATCGAGCGCCGCCTGACCGGACGCGCGGGCAGCATCGGTCACGCCTTCGAACAGTGAACGAAACGTCTGTCCGCCTTTCTCGCGGTTGAGGCCGAGCTCGTCGAGCCTTCCGCTGCCGGTTTCCTTCGCGGCCTCGTAAGCGGCGCGCGCCGTTGCCTTCACCCGCTTCGCGGTCGGGCGAACGAGGCGGGCCTCGGTGCGGGTCCGCGGCAGCAGCGCGGCGATCAATGCGCCCGCGGCAAGGCCGCCGGCGAGCGCGATCAACGGGGCTTCGCTGAGCGTATCGGAAACGCGCTCGCGAGTGTTGTCATAAGCGTCGATCGCGCGTTCGCGGGCCGAGGCCGAAAGTCCTTTGCTATCGTTGGTGGCGGGCTTGGTGGCGTTGCTATTCATTGAGCTTTCTCCGTTTGATCCTGTTTGGCGGGCGGCCGTTGGCGCTTGCACTGGGCAGCCTTGGGACGCGCCGGTTTCTTTCGTTTTGAATTGACCCCATCGACCAGCTTGCCGGCAAGATCGATCAGCGGCTCCCGGGCGAGGAACATGGCTATCGCCGCGACGATTCCGCCGGTGGCGAGAGGGCGGCTGCGAACCGCCTCGACCGCATCCTCGGCAAGGTCGGCGCCCTTGGACTTGGCGCCTTCCCACGTGCTCCGCGCCAGCGTCTTCGGGCTCAGCCGCTCCTGCAGCTCCTGCGCGGTGCTCATCAGGCGCGAGCGCGAGCGCTCGACCTGGTACCGTGCGGCCGCGACCTCGGGGGTGTCGTTCACAGCGCCTGCTTCACGCGCTGCGCGCCATGCCAGGCGAGCCCGCCGGCAAGTGCGGCGAAGATCAGAAGCCCGACGATTCCGGCGAGCAACGGCCCGAGGAACTTCGCCAGCGCCAGGACGACGCCGACGGCGAGCGCAGTCACTCCGGCCAGCGCGACGATGAAGGCCGCGCCGAACAAGGCCGCGGGGAGGGCGAGGGCCTTGCCCTTGGCCACGGCAATGGCCTTGGCCAGCCCGATTTCGGCGCGCGCATAGGCTTTCGCCTCGTCGACGAGCTGATGAACCAGTTCGCCGACCGGCGGGTCGTCACCGGGCGGCGCCGGCTGATCGACGGGCTTGAGCATCAGTCGCCGTCGTCCTCGTCCTGGCCGCTGGCGATGCCGCTCTTGAGGAGCCGCGCGACGACGAAGCCGACGACCGCAGCACCAGCGAGCGCGATGCCCGGGCTGTTGCGGACGAAGTTGCGCGTGTCCTCGATCAGCTCGTCGGGATTTTTCTCGGCGATGCTGTTCGCGGCATTCTCGATCGCTCCGGCGGCGCGACGGGCGTAGTCGCCATATTCGGGTCCGAGCCTCTCTTCGATGCCGTCGGCGGTATCGCCGACCATCTTCGACACGTTAGCCAGGGCCTCGGCCGTGCGCTCCATGCCCTGGGTGACGAACCCGCGCGCCTTGTCGCCCGCCTGGCTGGCTAATTTTTCGCCGCTACTGCGGAAGCGGTCGGCAATGCCGGATGCGTTGACGCTCGCCGGCGGTTCCGCGTCATGGCGCGGCGCGGGGGATTCGCGTTCGGCGACGAGCACATTGTCCTCGGCGGTGGTCGCGGCGTCGTCGATGGTGGTCGCGGCGCCTTCAATCACGGTGTCGGTACCTTCGGGCAAAGCGGGTGTTTTCTGTTCGGGCATGGCGAATTCTCCTTTGCCGATTCAACCTTGGCCTCGCAGCTTCGTTCCGGGCCATCGAAGCGAAAGTTGCACGCCCGGGCGCGTCTTTTATAGGTCCGGGCATACGGGAATATTGTTACGCCTCCGCCAGAAGGAAAGCCATGACTGCGATCAGCGCCGTTCACGCCCGCCAAATTCTCGACAGCCGCGGCAATCCGACGGTCGAGGTCGACGTGACCCTCGAGGATGGGAGCATGGGCCGAGCGGCGGTGCCCTCGGGCGCGTCGACCGGCGTGCACGAAGCCGTCGAGCTGCGCGACAGCGACAAGAGCCGCTGGGGCGGCAAGGGCGTCGGCAAGGCGGTCGCCGCGGTGAACGGCGAGATCGCCAAGGCGGTGGCCGGACGCGACGCGGCGGACCAGGCCGGGCTCGACTCGGCGATGATCGCGCTCGACGGGACCGAGAACAAGGGGCGGCTCGGCGCCAATGCGATCCTCGGCGTCAGCCTCGCCAACGCCAAGGCCGCGGCGAACGCGCTGGGCACGCCGCTCTACCGCTATATCGGCGGCGCGGAGGCGAACCTGCTGCCGCTGCCGATGATGAATATCCTGAACGGCGGGGTGCACGCGGACAATGGCATCGACTTCCAGGAATTCATGGTGCTGCCGGCGGGCGCGCCGACGTTCGCCGAGGCGCTGCGCTGCGGCGCGGAGATCTTCCATGCGCTGAAGAGCGCATTGCACGATGCCGGATTTTCCACGGCGGTCGGGGACGAGGGCGGCTTTGCGCCGGCGTTGCGATCGGCGGGTGAAGCGCTCGACTTCATCCTGCGCGCAATCGAAGCGGCGGGTTACAAGGCCGGCGGCGACGTCTTGCTGGCGACCGATTGCGCGGCGAGCGAATATTTCAAGGACGGCGCCTATCTGATGAAAGGCGAGGGCAAAACCCTGTCGCCAGCGGAGAACGCCGACTTCCTGGCGAACCTGGCGGCCGGCTATCCGATCGCTTCGATCGAGGACGGCATGGCCGAGGACGATTGGACCGGATGGAAGCTACTGACCGACAAGGTCGGTGACCGCGTTCAATTGGTCGGCGACGATTTGTTCGTGACCAACGTCAAGCGGCTGCAGCAGGGCATATCCGACGGAATCGCCAATTCGATCCTGATCAAGGTCAACCAGATCGGGACGTTGACGGAAACAATCGCCACCGTCCGGCTCGCCCAAAGTTCGGGCTATACGACGGTGATGTCGCACCGCTCCGGCGAGACCGAGGATTCGACCATCGCCGACCTCGCGGTGGCGCTCGGCTGTGGGCAGATCAAGACCGGCAGCCTGGCGCGATCGGACCGCACGGCGAAATACAACCAGCTCCTGCGCATCGAGGAAGAGCTTGGCGCGGCGGCGCGCTATGTGGGCGGGGCTGCGCTCACCGCTTATCGGCCGGCCTAGGGCAGCGGCTCAGCGGTCGATCGCAAGCCTCGCAATCGGCAGCCATCTCGGTGAGTGATAAATGATCGTCGTGGCGATCTGGCCGGCAAGGATCGCCGGGACTCCGAACTCGTACACAGGATGCAGCCGGCCGCGGGTGAACCAGTCATAGGCAAGCGCTCCGGCGACCAGGAGGTCGGCCCCCGCGTAAGTGTAGATCAGCATGCCGGCATATCCGTCGCCCACCACGTAATAGAGCGGGGTGCCGCACCAACGCCCATAAGCGGCACCCACGATGATGGTCGTGGCGAGCAGGATCAGGCGCTTGTGCGCGGCGGGGTTTTTCCGTGCCGCAAGGGCGCAACAGGCCAGCGTTGTGAAGGCGATCACGTAGTAGATCGCTATGATGAAGAACGCCTGGCTGTTCGGCGATGAACGAAGCGCCACCGTTGGCTGTACACCTCCGACAGGAACCCGGTGATGGCCATGATCGGAACCAGCGCGAAGCCGGCCATGCCGAGTGTCATGTGGAGTTTCGGCCGGCGAGTGCGGATGAGCTCGATCTGCACGGTGAGCAGGAGCATCCAGGCGCTGAACGCAAAAGCGTGGATCTCGAGGATCAGCGGCGCGGGATAATCGGCGTGCCCGCGAAAGCGCAGCGTCGCCGCGGGCATGAAGCCCATCAGGATGCCGAGCCAACACAAAGCGAGGAACGCCAGGAAGAAGTTGCGGTCCGACTTGTGGAAGGCAGCGAAGCGGCGTCGTGGCGACGGAACCCGATCGCTGCCTCCAGCGGTCAATTCCCCCGTCGCGCTCATCGGCCGTCTCCCCCACCGGCGTCTTAACCGAAGCCAAGGCCGATGTCGCCCCGGGCAACCGATCCACAACTTTATTCGCGAGATATCCACCAAAGCATTCTTTTCACTTGCCTTCCCGGCCGCGTCGTGATTCTTCTGGTGACGTCATGAGGAGCGGGAACCAGATCTTTCAGCTTATTCGCCGGGCGGCGCTGCCCGCGCTGGCGCTGATCGTCGTCGGGACGTTCGCCGGGCACGCGATCGCCGGGCCCAACGGGATCCTCGCCTGGGGCGGCTATCACCGCGCGCTGAAGGAACGCCAAACGGAGCTTGCGCAGCTGGAAACCGAGCGCGTGCAACTGCGTCACCATTCGGCGCTTCTCGACCCGCGTAACGCCGATCCCGACATCGCTGACGAGCTGGTGCGCAAGGACCTCGGCCTGGTTCGCCCCGACGAGGTCATCGTCCCGCTCGACTAGGCGCTTGCGGGCTGGCCGGAGCAGTTGCCGCACCGCGCACCGCAACCTATAGACCCGCGCGCCTCATCACCGGAAAGAGATCGCCGTGGCGCGTCCCGCCAAGAAAGCCGCAGCTTCCACCACGCCGCAGGCGCCCGAGATCGAGCGGCCGCCGCAGCCGGGCCGCTACAAGGCGTCGAAGGACGAGCTCCTTCAGCTGTATCGCGAGATGCTTCTCATCCGCCGCTTCGAGGAGCGCGCGGGACAGCTTTACGGCCTCGGGCTGATCGGCGGATTCTGCCACCTCTACATCGGCCAGGAAGCGGTCGCGGTGGGGCTGCAATCCGCCATGACGGTGGGCAAGGACAGCGTCATCACCGGGTACCGCGACCATGGCCACATGCTCGCTTACGGCATCGACCCCAAGGTGATCATGGCCGAGCTGACCGGCCGCGCGGTTGGGATCTCCAAGGGCAAGGGCGGCTCGATGCACATGTTCAGCGTCGACCATGGTTTTTACGGC
The DNA here is from genome assembly GCA_040006255.1 of Sphingomicrobium sp. Taxonomy (GTDB): domain Bacteria; phylum Pseudomonadota; class Alphaproteobacteria; order Sphingomonadales; family Sphingomonadaceae; genus Sphingomicrobium. The sequence continues at coordinate 185 of JBDTXI010000010.1, read as the reverse complement.
GGCCACGGTATCGTCGGGGCGATGGTCCCGCTCGGCACCGGTCTCGCCTTCGCCCACAAGTATAAGGAAGACGGCGGCGTGTGCCTCACTTACATGGGCGACGGCGCAGTCAACCAGGGCCAGGTTTACGAGGCCTTCAACATGGCCAAGCTGTGGAACCTGCCGGTCATCTACGCGATCGAGAA
>JBDTXI010000009.1:0-8305 GCA_040006255.1 Sphingomicrobium sp. | reverse complement strand
ACATTGCCGCCGGTTCTTCTCTTCAGCGATATTGAACTGGCGGTGCTTTACGCGCCCCCGTTCGTCGCCGCGTCGCCGTTCGTCGCTCTGTTCGTCGCGGCCGAGGTCATCACCATGCTGTCGGGATCGTACCAGGCGCTCATCCTCGCCGATAACCGGCTCCGCTTCCACGTCGCGCAGAACATCACGGCGCAGATCCTCATCGCCGGCATCGCAGCAGTGGCAATCCCCCGTCTTGCCCTCGCCGGTGCCGGCCTCGCCGTACTGGCTGCGCCGCTTTTCATGTTCGGGTCGACCATCTGGTACCTGCGCCGCCAATTCGGCGTGCGACCCACGCCCGAAGCGGCGCAGATGTGCTGGCTTGTTCTGGGCGTCCTGCTGATTTGCGGCGCCATCGGCAGTCTCTTCCCCGGCATGACGGCGGTGAGACTCGCCGCCAAGGCCGCCGCCTGCATCGCTGTCTGGATCGTCGCGTGGCTGGCCATGCCCGCCGAAGACCGCGGCCGCGTGCGCCTGGCGCTGGGCAGCGCACGCACCTACGGCCGGGCGATGTGGGCGCGACGCGGACGCCTCGCCTGATGTGCGGCATCGCCGGAGCCTTGTCCCGAGCGCCCGTCCCCGAGGCGACCATCATTGCGATGCGCGATACGCTGGAGCACCGGGGCCCGGACGCCGCGGGCGTGTGGCGCTCGCCGAACGAGCGCGTGGCCTTCGGTCATCGCCGCCTGGCGATCATCGATCTCGACGCGCGGTCCAACCAGCCGATGGTTTCCCACGACGGACGGCTGGTGATCACGTTCAACGGCGAAATCTACAACTACAAGACCATCCGCCAGGAGCTCGAGCGCGAAGGAATCGGCTTTCGCACCCAGTCCGACACGGAAGTGCTGGTGGAGGCATTCCGCCGCTGGGGCCCTGCGATGCTGGACCGGCTGTCGGGCCAGTTCGCCATGGCAATCTGGGACTGCGAAACCCGCCGCCTGTTCTGCGCGAGGGACCGGGCGGGCGAGAAGCCCTTTCATTTTGCTTTCGTCGACGGGGCCTTTCTGTTCGCTTCGGAGATCAAGGCGATCCTCGAATGGCCCGGCTTTCCCCGCCGGGTCGATTATCAGGCGCTGGTCGACTTCCTCTCCATGAGCTTTATCGCCGACCCCAAGACCGTGTGGCGCGACATCCGCAAGCTGCCCCCCGCGCATTGGATGAGCGTCGAGCTGCGAGACGACGGCCCGGTGGTGGTGGAGGGTCCGACGCGCTACTGGTCGCTGCGCTTCGCCCCTGACGGCCGCGACATCAGTGCCGAGGAAGTGCGGGCGGCCCTCTTGCGGGCGGCCGACGAAATGGCGATCGCGGACGTGCCGCTCGGCACTTTTCTCAGCGGCGGCGTCGATTCGTCGGCGGTCACCGCCGCGCTCAGTCTTTCGGGTCACGACGTCAGCAGCTTCACCATCGGTTTCGACGAGGCCGGGTACGACGAGCGGCCGTGGGCGCGGCTGGTCGCGGCACGCTACCATACCCGCCACACCGAGCGCACGGTCGACGCGGTGGACGCGGTGTCGGTCATGGACCGGCTCAACTGGCATTATGACGAGCCGTTCGGCGATTATTCCTCGGTTCCAACATACTATCTTTGCCGCGAGGCGCGGCAGTCGATCACCGTCGCTTTGTCCGGCGATGGCGCCGACGAGCTGTTCGCCGGTTATCGCAAATACCAGCGGCTGGCGCGCCGCGCTGAGATCAAGGGGGTGTTCCCGCGCGGGCTCGCGGCGCTTGGCAGCAAGGCGCTGCGCGACGGCAGCCACTGGCAACGGACTCTGCGCCAATATGGGCTGGCGGCGCCGCAGATGCTGGCCGACACCTTCTGTATCGGCTTCCCTTTGCCGCTCCTCCGCAAGGTCGCCCGGGGGCCGCTGGCGGACGCGTTGCGCGACTATGATCCGGGCATGCTCGTCGAGCAGCTGCTGGTCGATACCCCGCCGGATGAAGTCGGGCTGATCAACGCCATGCGCCAACTCGATTTCGCGCTGACTCTGCCCGGCGACATGCTGGTGAAGGTCGACCGGGCGAGCATGGCTTCGTCGCTGGAGGTGCGCCCGCTGTTCCTCCACCGCGAGGTGATGGAGCTTGCAGCGGCGATCCCGCCGCGGCAGCTGGCCAACCGCAATGCCGCCAAGCTGCTGCTCAAGGATGCGGTGCGGCCGTGGCTTCCGGACGCGCTGCTCGACCGGCGCAAGCAGGGCTTCGCGATGCCGCTCCCGCAATGGCTCAAAGACGAATCCGAGCTCAGCGGCATGATGCAACGCAGCAACGGTGCGTCACTAGCGGGCGAGCTGCTCGACGCACCCCAGGTTGCCAGCCTGCGGTCCGCGCACGCGAAAGGCAATCGCGACGCCACCGGCATGCTCCACGCGGCGTTCGTGTTCGATCAGTGGTTCGATCGCTGGATGCCAGCCGGCTGAGATTCCGTCCCTTCAGCTGCCCGCGCAGATACACCTTGGCGTGCGAGCGCAAAATGAAAGGCCTTGCGCCTGGAGTACGCCTCGGGTGAACTCTGCGGTACGGGGGCGGCGGTATGGGACAAACAATTCTGGTGACCGGCGCCGGCGGTTTCATCGGCTCTGCCGTGACACGGCTCCTCGTTCACTGGGCGGAAGCTGGCGCCGCGTTTTGCGACGGCGAGCAGATCGACACGGTCAGCGCCTTGCTCCGGCCCGGCTCCTCCGACGTGCGCCTGGAAGGCGTGCGGCAGTCGCCGCTGCTCACGATCGAACGGGCAGATATGAGCGATACCGTCGGCCTGCAGGACGTGCTCCGCCGCCAAAGGCCGAAAGCCGTCCTTCATCTCGCTTTCGACCCGTCGGGTTTCGAACCGCAGACCGAAGAAGAGTGGCGGGCGCACCATCTTGCGCCCGTCGAAGCAATGTTCGAGGCGCTTTCACATTTTGAAGATTCGCGGTTCGTACACACTGGCAGCGCGTGGGTGCTCGCCGCGGGGGATCGTCTGGCCGAGGATTCGCCGCTTGCTCCCACGCTCGATTACGCGAAAGCCAAAGCCAGGCTGGCCGAAGCGCTGACGCCGCTGCAACACACCTACGGCGTACCGTACGTCAACTTGCGCTTGTTCAACGTGTTCGGGCGGTACGAGGAGAAGAGCCGATTGTTGCCGCATCTTGTCGATCACTGGCGCCGCGGCGTTCCGGCCCAGCTGACGCACGGCGACCAGGTACGGGATTTCAATGACGTTGACGACATCGCCGAGGCTTATCGGTTGGCCTTGCTCTGCCCTGACTCGGCGTGCGGCGCGGTCTACCATATCGGTTCGGGCCGCGGCGTCACCGTGCGCGAGTTCGCGGCGCTCGTTCGCGCGGCGATGGATGTACCAGGCGAAATCCAGTTCGATGCCGCAGCTACCCGCGACCAGGACGTTCCCATCCTGGTGAGTGATCCCGCGCGCGCAATCAACGCGCTGGGATGGTGTCCGACCGACGACCTTCAAGCGAAGGTGCGCGCGGCTACGCAGTGGTGGCTCGCGCGCCTCTGACAAAGCCTTGATCGAGGGGCGTAAGAGAGTCATTTTCACCACGCCGAGCCGAAGGGGGCATGATGGACGACGGCCGGGGCCAGCCCGTCGCGACCATGGCGCTCATCCTGTTTTCAAGCGCGGTCGGGCTGCCCGAACCTGTTCGTACGCTGTTGAATTGCTCGCCGCAAATAGGAGGGACAGCCTGGGCCGGTGCCGGCCGTACTTTCCTGAGATTCGGTGACGGTTGATGGCTGGCACGCCCTCGTTTTCGGGCTACCGTCCGTTTCGGGGACACCGGCTTTGGCGACGCTAACCCAATTCGCAGGATTCTGCGACAGTCAGCAGGCGCCGGCCGACCGAAAAATGACCCTAGAGACGAGCGGAGAGAAGCACAGTGTCCCCGAAAAGAACGAAAAAAAGACTGCGGGTGCTGGTGCTGTCGTGGAACTATCCCACGCCGGCGGCGCCCCAGCGCGGCCTGTGGGTCGAGCGTATGTGCGACAATCTCTCCGCCGATGCCGACGTCCAGGTCATCGTCCCGACACCGTGGGTGCCGCCCTTCGTAGGCTCCCTCGCCCGCTTCAAGTCCGTACCCGCGCGCGAGCGGCGCGGCGCCGTTGAAATCATCTTCCCGCGCGTGCCCGGATCGATCGAATATATGACCCATGGCCTCGATGCGCGGCTGGCGCTGCCGTTCGTGCGAGCTGCCGCCCTGCGCCTTCACCGCGAGAAGCCGTTCGACTTGATCCATGCCCATTTCATTTATCCGGACGGGGTCGTTGCGAGCCGCATCGGGCGCGAGCTCGGAATCCCGGTGATGACTTCCGAACACAGCTTCTGGACGCCGTGGCTGGAGGATCGCCCCGCCGTTGGACGGCAGGTCCGCGAGGCACTGCCCGACATAGACCTGGTAGCCCCCGTCAGCGAGTTTGAGGCGGCCGTTCTTGCGGACTATGCCGGTAGCCGGATCAAGCGAATGGCGGTACTGCCCGAGCCGCTCGACGACGAGGTCTTTCGCCCTGACGGGGGTCCGCGCGATCCCGACGAGCTGTTGTTCGTCGGGCTGATCCGCCGCTTCAAGCGCCTCGACGTGCTCCTTCGCGCGCTGGCCGAGGTACGAAAGCAGCGTCCCGCCGTGCGCCTCCGTATTTTGTCGGCGAAGGCGCTCACCTATGCCGCAGACCGGCGGGAGATCGATGCGCTGATCGACGAACTCGGCCTCCGTTCAGCCCTGACCATCGTCGAGGGGGCTGATGCTTCGGCGGTCGCCGAGGCGATGCGGCGGTGTTCGCTGGTGGTCGTCTCTTCGGGCAAAGGGCGCGAGACTTTCTGCTCGGTCGCGTCCGAGGCTTTGGGCTGCGGAACTCCGCTGGTCGTCACGCGCTGCGGCGGGCCCGAGGATTTCGTCGGCGCCGAGGACGGAGTGATGGTCGACGCCGACGATCCCGCGGCAATGACCGCCGGCATCCTCATCGCGCTCGAACGGCGTCATGAATTCCGCGAAGCGGAGATTAACGCGCGGGTCGTGGCCCGCTTCGGCCGCACGGCTTGGCGCAAGCGGGCTATGGCTCTCTACGAATCGCTTGTGGGAGTGCATGGCTGAAGCCGATACGACGGTCGCCGAGGCGACCCGCTCGAGCCTTCCGGTCCGCCAGCCGGCGCTCGACGGCGTCCGTGCCGTCGCGGTCGTCGGGGTGATCGCGTCGCACGCCGGCCTTTTCAAACTCGGCTGGCTTGGCGTCGACATCTTTTTCGGCCTGTCGGGGTACCTCATCACCGGCATTCTGCTCGATGCCAAAGCCGCTCATCCAACGGCACGCGCCTACTTTATTCCCTTTTATATGCGGCGCGCGCTGCGCATCCTGCCGCTCGCCTGGGCGGTGGCGGTGATTGCTGCGCTCCTCGAGAACCAGTGGAGCGGGCTCCTGTGGTACATGGGCTATCTCGTCAACTGGCTGCCAAACAATCCGCCGCCAGACGTCCTCGGCCATTATTGGTCGCTCGCGGTGGAGGAACAATTCTATCTGGTTTGGCCAGCAGTGGTGCTGTTCGCGCCGCGGCCGGCATTGCCGAAAATCATCATCGGACTGATCCTGGTCGACGTCCTTTGCCGCCTTACCTTTTCGCTGTGGCCACCGTCCTTCGCCAACCAGCAGTTCCTCGGCCTTGCCACATTCGCCCGCGCGGACACGCTGCTGGTGGGGGCGTTCCTGGCGTATCGAGAGCGGGCAGGCGGCCTCCAACACGCGGGGTCGTTTGGACCTGGGCCGTGGCCGTTGCCGCAGGCACGTTCATGCTCGCGGTTCAGCGCCTACGTCTGGAACCGATGGCGCCGATCCTGATCTACAACCTCAAATGGCCCATCATCGCCGCCGGTGTGGGCGCGGGCCTGCTGATCGTGCTCACGCGACCGCCACGGTTTCTCCAATGGTTCTGGATGAGGTGGATCGGGCAGATTAGCTACGGCATTTACGTCATCCACGCGCTGGTCAGCCGACCCCTGCATGCGCATTTTGAATCGCCGCTGGTGATCTTCGTGGTTCAGCTTTGCCTCACGATCTTGCTCGCGGCCTTGAGCTGGTATTTCTTCGAAGCGCCGATCCTGGCGCAAAAGCACCGTTGGCCCATGCCGGCATCCGGCCGGAACTAAGCGCCACCGGTCTCAGGGTCATCACGCTGGCCCGGGCCTCGAGAAGGGCCCATGAGATATTGGGAGGGAATGGTGCCCAGGGACGGAATTGAACCGCCGACACCGTGATTTTCAGTCACGTGCTCTACCAACTGAGCTACCTGGGCCCACACGTTTTGGGCTGCGCTCGCGGAGCGAGGCTCGCCAAGCGAGCGCGTCCCTAACCTTCGCCCTCTTCGCTGTCCACCCTGCCAAGCGGGTCGTGCTCGTCCGCGGGCGGCCCGGGAATGCGGTAGCCGTCGCCGAGCCATTTCAGCAGGTCGCGGTCCTTGCAGCGCGGGCTGCAGAACGGAGAATTTTCCACGGTTTCGGGCTTGCCGCAAATCGGGCAGCGCTTGGCTTTAACAGCTTTATGCATATCCGCCCGACATGGGAAGGGCGGCGTCGGCTCGCAAGCTGACGGCACCGCCCGCCTGCCGCGACAAGGCCGCGGTCCAGTCCGCTTGCGCTTCGAGCGCGGCGATGACCATCGGGTGCGCGACGAGGCGCTTTGGTCCGGGCGCCTCGAACGCCGCTCGCCGGAGCAGCGCCCGCGCCTCGAAGGCCGCGCGGTCCTGGGCCAGCTCGATCAAGGATGCGCGGCTGCGCGGGCGCACGACCTGGAGGAAGCCGAAGCCGTTGACCGCCGTCCGCTCGAAAGGCTGGGGCAGGTGCTCGTCGATGGCCGCGGCGGCCGCTTGCCGCGCCGCTTTGCTCCCCGATGTCGGCAGGTCGATGCCGATGGAACCGCCGATGTCGAGGCGGCGGATCGCCCTGGCGGCTTCGCGCGCACCGCGTTCGGCCAGTTCCCCGGCCTCGAGATAACCGTCGACGTCCATCAGCGTCATTGCGGGCGTGACGGAAACGCGAAGTTCACCGCCTTCGAACCGGACAATCCCGCTCCGCGCCTCATCAATCAGGTCGTTCCAGCCCGCTCGCCCAAGTTCGTCGGCGGGGGACGAAAAGGTCAACTCGCGGCCGCTGAGACGGCGCGCCTCACGCGGGTTTTCTTCCGTGACTCGCGCGAGCGGCCGTTTCCACGGTTCGGCTCCGGGAATCGCGCCGCGTGTGACTTCGACATTGATGAGCGCGCCTTCGGCCGCGTTTGGGGCCCCGCGCGGGAGCAGATATTCGACGCCGCTCTCGTCGCGCGCGACGGAATTGCGGCCATTCAGGCCGCTATCGACCAGCCGGGCCGCGACGACGGTGCCGGCGTGCCCACAATCGAGCTCGATCCGCGCTTCGACGACCTCGCCGTTATCGATTAAGGCGGCGCGCGTCTCGCCGATGCCGCGCTCGATCAGCCATTCAGGCAAGCGGATATCCCGCGCCTTGCAGCAGCAACCGGGTCTCCGCGAGCGGCAACCCAACCACGTTCGAATAGCTGCCGGCGATGTGGCGAACGTAAACCTCGCCATAGCCCTGCAGCGCGTAGCCGCCGGCCTTGCCGCGCCACTCGCCTTGGCCCGCGTAATGATCGATTTCCTGGTCGGACAGGCGCTTCATCGCGATCATCGTCTCGACCAGCCGCTCGCGAATGGCCTTGCCGGGAATGGCGAGCGCCACCCCCGTCAGCACCCGATGGCGCCGCCCGGACAGCAGCCGCATGCAGGCGCGCAGCGTCTCCTCGTCCTCGACCTTGGGCAGGATCCGCCGGCCCACGGCGACAACCGTGTCGGCGGCAAGCACCAGCGCCTCGGGCTCCCGTGCCGCCACAGCCTGAGCCTTTTCCCGCGCCAGGCGAAGCGCGTGGTCGCGCGGCAGCTCGCCTCTGGGCACACTCTCGTCGACATCGGCGGGAAGCACCCCATCGGGAACCACTCCGATCCGGGCGAGAAGGTCGAGACGGCGGGGGCTCGCCGAGGCGAGGATCAGCCGCATCGACCTGCGTCAGCCCGTGTAGCCGGGCGGTCCTGCGCGTCCAGGCATGAAGCGGTAGGTGATGCGCCCCTTCGTCAGGTCGTAAGGCGTCAGCTCGACCAGCACTTCGTCGCCGGTCAGGACGCGGATGCGGTTCTTGCGCATCTTACCGGCGGTATGGCCGAGGATCTCATGGCCGTTTTCCAGCTCGACGCGGAACATGGCGTTGGGCAACAGCTCCACCACCTTGCCGCGCA
>JBDTXI010000008.1:0-8597 GCA_040006255.1 Sphingomicrobium sp. | reverse complement strand
TTTGGGTCGAAAGCAGACATTAGCATTCGCGCACCCAACGTCGGACTGAGGCGAGGACCAGTGGCATGTCGGTGGGATCGAACGTCCCTAGCGTGATGCCTTCCTAGATCTCGGCTTTGAACTCTTCGATTGGATCGATCAGTTGTGGGCGCGCCCTTTCCTCTCGCACCGTCCGCCAGTTGCCGGTCGCCCGGCGCAATCGTAGAGATTTGCGCGATGCGGACCCGGCTCCTCCCTGCTTTGCTCATGAGCGGCGCTCTTGGCGCATGTTCGACGCCGGGCGGGCCGTACCCCTCGCTGCAGCCGCGCCCCGCCGAAGCGATCGATCCGCGGGTGCCGGTCGAGCGGCCGATGAACGACCGGCTGGTCAGCCCGGCGCTCGCGGGCAGGCTTGCCGAACTCGTCGGCGAGGCCCGTGCGGGCGAAGCGGCGTTCGACCGCGCGGCGGATCAGGCCGAGCGTCTCGCGGCGTCCGCTGGCGGGTCGCAGAGCGAAGGCTGGGTCGCCGCCCAGGAAGCGCTGTCGGCCGCCGCGGCGGCGCGCGGGCCGACGACGACCGCGCTCGGCGACATCGACGCGCTCGGCGGCAACGCACTCCAGACGCATGGCGGCATTTCCCCCAATGACCTCGCGGCGATCGAGGGCGCGGGCGCGCAAGTCGGCGCGATCGACCGACGCCAGGCGCAACGGATCAAGGCCATCCAGGCGCGGCTGGGACGCTAGCCGGCCGTCAGGACGGTTGAATCAATCGGCCCACTTGATGATCGGCAGGATGCTCGCATGGTCGTCGGTCCACGGGGCGAAGCCCGGCCGGGGCTGGAGCACGCTCCACTGGCCCGCGCCGCTTGCTTTCTCGAGGCGAGCGATCGTTGCCGGAGATGGCGACAGCGCGATCCACGACGAGGCGGTTTGCCAAGCTTTGTTCTCGGCCGCGTTGGGGACGAAGGTGCGGGCCCTCGCCGTCCAGCCATCGCTGGCTTCCGCCGCCACCACGGGGCTGAGGTCGAGGAAGCGGTTGGAGATATGCACCAGCAGCAGCCCGCCTGGCGCCAAGTGGCGGCGGTAGTCGCGGAAGGCTTCGCGCGTGAGCAGATGCATCGGCACCGAGTCCGATGAAAAGGCATCGACGATGAGGATGTCTGCCGATGCCGGCGGTGAGCTTTCGAGCGTCAGCCGGGCATCGCCGATCGCAATCTGAGCGGCGGGCAGGCAGCCCGACAGGAAGGTGAATTGCTTGGGATCGCCCGCAATCCGCGCCACCGCTGGATCGATCTCGTAGAAGCGCCAGCTTTGCCCCGGCCGGCTGTAGCAAGCGAGCGTGCCCGCGCCGAGCCCGACGACGTCGATCCGCGCATGGTCGCCGGCGATCGCGGGCGCGCCCGCAAGCGCCAGTCCGACGCCCGACTTGTACGCATAATAACTGGTCGGATAGCGCTCGAGCGCGGGAGAGCCGTGGCGCTGTATGCCGTGGATCGTCGTGCCGTGGACGAGCATGCGCGTGCCGTCCTGCCGGTTCCAGATCGAATAGATGCCGAAGAAGCTGCGGGTCATCCGACCAGGCTCGACCGACAAGGCGATCTTCGACCAGCCGCCGGTGGCGAGCATCAGCGCGGCCACGGCGGCGGCGAATGCGATGCGGTTGCCGATGGCGAGGATCGGCAAGGCGATCAGGACCATTGTGGTGGCGGTGACGAGCCACGGCGAATAGCCCATCCCGAACGTGCCCTGGCCGACTAGGGCAATGAGCAGCAGGACGGGGATGCTCCAGCGCGCGATGCGTGGCGCGCCGCCGCTCTGCCAGAAGCTCTGCAGCCACGGGAACGGGCTGTTGGCTCCGACAATGTAAGCCGCCGCGACGACGAGGATTGGAAGCTCGTAGGTCCAGTCGAAGATCATTGGCGCGAGGAGCGCGCAGAACAGTCCGCCGAGCGCACCGCCGACCGACATCGCCAAATAGAAAACGGTCAGGTGAGCGGGGTCGGGGCGAAGCTCGTACAGGCGTGTGTGAATCGCGGCGGAGACGAAGAACAGGCCGATCAGGGCGACCGCGGCGAAGGCGGCGGCGTAGACCGGCGTGTTGGAGAAGACTCCGTAAGCGGAAGCGAGAAGGACGACCGGCGCAAGACGCGACATGCTGTCGGCGACGCGGCGGTCGGCGGCGAAGGCGACAGTGAAGCTCAACAGATAAAGGCCGAGGGGAAGCACCCACAGCAGCGGCATGGCGACCAGGTCGGTGGTGATGTGCAGCGTTGTCGCCAGCATCAGGCCCGACGGAATCGCCGCGAGAAGAGCCCAGGTCGCAAATGTTCGCCAGCCGATCGGCCGATCCTTCGCCGTCGAGGCTATTTCGGCCGAGGCCGCGGCCGCGGGCAATCTCAGCGCGCACCAGGCGGCGAGCAGGACGAGCCCGCCATAGCCGACGCTCCACGCCAGCCTTTGCACCGCGACCGGGAACAAGGGCTCGACCAGCAACGGATAAGCGAGCAGCCCGCAAAAGCTTCCGGCATTCGACGCAGCGTAAAGCGGATATGGATCGCCCCCGCCGCTGAGCGCGTACCAGCGCTGAATCAGCGGCGCCTGCGCGGAGACGAGCAGGAACAGGGGACCGATGGAGACGAACAGCAGCCACGGCACCCAGAGGAAGATGTTGGCATCGCTCGGCGGAGTCACCGCCATGAGGCCGATCGGAAGCATCGTGGCGGCGACGACGAAGGCGGTGAGGTGGATCGCGGCCTGCGACCGCGGCGCGAGCCGGCCAAGCCAGTGGCTGTAGGCGTAGCCGGCGAGCAGCAACAGCTGATAAACCAGCATCGCCGAGTTCCACACCGACGGCGCGCCGCCGAGGCGGGGAAGCGCCATCCGCGCGATCATCGGCTGGACCAGGAAAAGCAGGAACGAGCCCGCGAAAATCGTGACGACAAAGCGCATTCGGGCCGGTGCCGCAAAATCGCCTGCGCGTAGCGCTGCCGTAGCCATTCGTTCCCTCACCCACTCAAGCTAGCGCGCCGATTTAGCGGCGAGAACCTGATTTCCGGTTAAGGCCGTTCGATGACGTAGGTGATGTGCCGGCTGAGCGGATGGTCGGGGGCGAAGCGCGGATGCGCGAAGTCGAGATCGGGGCGGCGGGCCATCCCGAGCCGCTCCATCAGCCCGCGACTGCGGCGATTGGCGGGCACGGTGATCGCGACGATTTGCGACACGTCGAGATTGGCCCAGCCCCAGGCGAGCGTCCCCTCAGCGGCTTCGCGCGCATAGCCCTGGCCCCAGGCATCCTCGCGCAGGCGCCAGCCGATCTCGACCTCCCCCGCGATCGGAAGGCCGGGATCGTTGGCGCGCTTGAGGCCGCAGAAGCCGAGAAAGGCACCGTCCCGCCTGCGTTCGATCGCCCAGAAGCAATGACTGTGCTCGCGCTGGCACGCGCGAATTCGCGCAATTCCGGCATCGATCTCCGCGGCCGTGGCGGGACCGCCGAGATGCTCCATCACGACGGGCGAGTTGCACATGGCGAGGAAGAGATCGCGATCCTGCTCGCGCCACTCGCGCAGGACCAGCCGCTCGGTTTCGACGGAAAATTCAGCCACCGAGCGCCGCGACTCCGCGGGCGAGCGCGTCGAGGGCCTCCTCGACATGTTCGAGGTGCGTGCGGAAGCAGAGGATCGCGCAGCGCAGGCGGAAGCTGCCGTCGATGCGCGTACCGCTGAGCATCACGCGGCCTTCCTGCTGGACGTGGCGGATCAGGCGCTCGTTGAAATCGTCGGCATCGCCGCTCTTTGGCAAATAGCGGAAGGCGACAACGGACAAGTCCGGCGGCGGCCCCGGATCCCAGCCGTCGATCTCCGCCAGCCGCGCATGGAAATATCGCGCCAGCGCCAGCTTCTCGGCCTGGGCGGCGCGGAAGGCCGAGATGCCGGCGATCTGCAGCGGCAGCCACAGGCGCAGCGCGCGGAAGTGGCGCGTGAGCTCGGGCGAGAGGTCGGCTGGCGACGGCCCGACGTCGGTCTCGCTGAACGGGCGGATGTACTCCGCGCTGGCGCTGAAGGCGTCGAGCAGCTGCTTGCCGTCGCGGACCAGGGCGGCGCCAGTGCCGTAAGGGAGGAACAAGGTCTTGTGCGGATCGAGCGCGACGCTGTCCGCCTCCCCGATCCCGCGTAATAGCGCCCGGCCTTCTTCGCAGAGCGCGAAGAGGCCGCCATAGGCGCCGTCGATGTGCAGCCAGGCACCGTAGCGGCGGCACAGCTCGGCGATCCGGGGCAAAGGATCGACCGCGCCGGTATCGACGGTGCCGGCCGAAGCGACGACCAGCCACGGGCGAACGCCGTTGCGGTGGTCTTCCTCGAGCGCCTGCTCGAGCGCTTCGACCGACATGCGGTAGGAATCGTCGGTGGCGATTACGCGCCTCGGCGAGCGCCCGCGCCCGGCTATGTGCAGCGCCTTGTCGATGCAATGATGGGCGAAGCGAGTCAGATAGACGGCACCGCCGCCCTCCGCGTCGCGCGCTTCGCGAGCCGCCACGATCGCCGTCAAATTGGCGATGCTTCCGCCGGAAGTTAGAGTCCCGGCCGATTCCGCGGGATAGCCGATGACGCTCGCCAGCCATGCGGTACAGGCATTCTCGATCCGAACCGCACCGGGAGCGGCGGGCGCGAAGCCCGAATATTTGTTCGAGGTCGCGGCGAGCATGTCGCCCAGCGCCGAATGGAACAGTCCGCCGCCGGGGATGTAGCCCATGAAGCGCGGCGAGGTCGTCGCAATTCCCGGCCGTTCAATGCATGCGCCGACATAGTCGAGCACGGCCGCGGAATCCCTGCCCTGTTCCTTAAACTCCGGTTCGAGGCTTGTGCTGAACACCTCGGTGGCCGGCCGAAGGCTCGGCGCCGTTTCGACCTCGTCGAGAAAGGCGAGCGCATGATCGAGCGCCTGCGAGCCTAACGCGCGGCGCTGTCCAGCGTCCGGCTCCAGCGGCGCCGCCGCCTCGCGCAAATCCGCAATCCGGTCGCGCAACTTGTCGAGCATCAGCCGGCGATCAGGCGGGCGGCATCCGCCGCATGGTAGGTCAGAACGCCGGTCGCCCCGGCGCGCTTGAACGCCAGCAGGGTCTCGAGAATGAGGGCGTTGCGATCACCCGCGCCGGCCGCGGCGGCATGCTCGATCATCGCATACTCGCCGCTCACCTGGTAGGCGAAGGTCGGCACGCCGAAGGCGTCCTTCACCCGCGCGAGCACGTCGAGGTAGGGAAGCCCGGGCTTGACCATCACGAAGTCCGCCCCCTCGGCGAGGTCGAGTTCGACCTCGCGCAGCGCCTCTTCGATGTTCGCCGGGTCCATCTGATAGCCGCGCTTGTCGCCCTTGAGCCGGCCCTTGCTGCCGACCGCATCGCGGAAGGGGCCGTAGAAAGCCGATGCATATTTGGCGGCATAGGCCATGATCGCGACATTCTGATGCCCCGCCTCTTCGAGCGCCGAGCGAATTGCAGCCACTCGGCCGTCCATCATGTCCGACGGAGCGACGATGTCCGCGCCGGCCTCGGCCTGCACCACAGCCTGGTCGGCGAGCACCTTCACCGTGTCATCGTTGATCACGTTGCCGCATTCGTCGACGAGACCGTCGTGCCCATGGCTGGTATACGGATCGAGCGCGACATCGGTGAGCACGCCGACGTCGGGCACGGCGTCCTTGATCGCCTTGATAGCGCGGCAAATCAGGTTGTCCCTGTTGCACGCTTCGCGCGCATCGTCGGTGCGCAGCGCGTTCGGAGTGTTCGGGAACAGCGCAACGCAAGGGATGCCGAGCTCCGCGGCGATCCTCGCCTGGCCGCCGAGCTTGTCGATGCTCCAGCGGCTGACACCCGGCAGCGAACCGATCGGCTCTTCGCAATCGTGCCCCTCGCAGATGAACAACGGCCAGATGAAGTCGCTCGGGTGAAGCCGGTTCTCGGCAAGCATGGCGCGCATCCACGGGCTCGATCGACCGCGGCGCATGCGAAGGTAGGGAAAGGAGGCCGACATGCGGACCCTCTACCGTCATTCCCGCGAAAGCGGGAATCCCGCGGTGTCTGAAGGTAGCGGGACCCCCCCCGCCTTCGCGGGGGTGACGAGGAAGATTAGCCCGCCGGGTTCAGCCGTCCGCCGGGCTCGGCTTCGGCCAGCGCCTCTTCGACGGCCTCGTTCTCATCGAGCGGCGCATGCTGCCCCACGCCCATCCGCGCTTTCTTCCATCCTCCGTGGAGGTAAAAAGCGACCGCCATCGCGATATTGGCGAACGAGCTGATCGGAAAGCTCAGCCACAATGCGTTCGCTTGCAGCCACGGATAAGCGCCGAGCGCGAAGCCGAGACGGACGGGCACCAGCCCAATGGCAAGGATGACCAGTGGCCCGACCACCGCGCCATTGGCGCGCACGGTGCCGAACAGGACCATCGTCACCCCCATCAGCAGAAAGCTCCAGGTCACCAGGAGCTGGATGTGACGCGCGATCGGCAGCGCCGGGCTGTGCGAGCCGAGGAACAGCGCGAGCGCCGGCTTGTCCGCGACCGCGAGCAGCACGACCAATACGCCGGTCGTCATCAGCGCCTGGATTACGCCCGAGCGCGTGATGCTGCTGACCCGGTCCCACCTCCCGGCGCCGATGTTCTGCGCGGCCATCGCGCTGACCGCCGCGCCCAGCGCCATCGCCGGCATCTGCAAATAGGTCCACAACTGCATGGCGACGCCGAACGCCGCCGTGGTATCGACTCCCTCGCGGTTGACGAGCCCGATCAGCGCCAGCGCGGAGCCGGAGATGACGATCATCTGCAGCCCCATCGGAATGCCCTTGATCACGATGGTCTTGAGGATCGCGCGGTCCGGGCTGAGATAACGCAGTTCGCGCCCCTTGAGCCGCAGCGGCAAATCGCGCGCGTACATGTAGATGATAAGGCCGATCAGGGCGGAGTAATTGGCGATGACCGTCGCCGTTGCCGATCCCGCGATGCCGAGGCGCGGGGCCGGCCCGAGCCCGAGAATGAACACCGGATTGAGCGCCGAATCGAGAACGACCGCGACGAGCATCGCCCCCAGCGGCGTCATCGCGTCGCCCGCGCCGCGCATGCCCATCATCAACAGGACGAGAATGAGGATCGCCGGCATGGCGATAAAGATCACGCGCAAATAAGCGAGCGCGAGGGGCGCCGCCCCGGCCGGGGTCGCGAGCAGCTTCAGCAAAGCGGGTGAGAAGACCCATCCGGCAATTGCAATGGCTGCCGCGACAAACACGAACGAGCCGATCGCTGTGCCGATCACCCGCCGGCCGCCGTCCACATCCTTGCGGCCGAACGCCTGGCCGATGAGGATTGTCGAAGCCATTCCGAAGCCGAACACGAACGACATCAACAGGAACATGATCATGTTGGCGTTGGACGTGGCGGCGAGCGCGCTCTCCCCGAGGAAACGGCCGACACAGATCGCGTTGATGGTGCCGTTCAGCGACTGGAGGATCGAGGAAATGAGCGTCGGCAACGCAAAAACAAGGAGCGTTTTGGCAATCGGCCCCGTGGTGAGGTCGCGTCCTTGCGGTCGGCTGGCCATCAACCGAGCCTTTCCAGCGCCGCCCGCAAGCGCTCGGCCTCGGCGGCCTTGGCGTCGTGGTCGGCACGCGCCTTGTCGACCGCCTCGGGTTTGGCGCGTTCGGTGAAATTGGGATTGGCGAGGCGTTGGGCGAGGCTGTCGCGCTCTTTTTCTGCAGCTTCGGCCCCCTTGGAAAGCCGCGCTTTTTCGGATTCGAAGTCGATCACGCCTTCCAGGGGCAGCGCAAAGGTGGCTTCGTCGACCACAATCTGGGCGGCGCCCTTGCCCGGAAATGTGGAAAGCTGGATCGAATGCAGCCGAGCCAGCCGGGAAATCACAGCGTAGTTTCGGTCGAGGCGCCCGGCAGTCTCGTCGGAAACATCGCCAGCGAACAAGGTGAGCTTCGCGGATGGAGGAACATTCAGCTCCGTCCGCGCCGAGCGCACCTCGCTGACCAGCCGGACCAGCCAATCGAGCTCGGCCTTCGCATGCGGATCAACCTGCGCCTCCGGCTCCGGCCATTTGGCGACGATCAGCTCGTACGGCCGCTCGCCCATCGCGCTCCACAGCTCCTCGGTGATGAACGGCATCAGCGGGTGGAGCATGACGAGGATCTGGTCGAACGCCCAGGCGGCGACGCGGCGGGTTTCCTCCGTACTGCTCCCCTCCCCTTGATGGGGAGGAATTGGAGGTGGGGCGATGTCTCCGGATGGGTCGCTGCTGTCGCCAGCGTCGCCCCCACCCTGCCCTCCCCCATCGAGGGGGAGGGTTTTGGAGGATAGCTCGCCCTTCACCAGCTCAACGTACCAGTCGCAGAAGGTGCCCCAGACGAAATGATAGATGGCGTCGGCCATGTCGTCGTAACGCAAATCGTCGAACGCGCGGTCGAGCTTGGCGAGCGTTTCGACGACCTCGCCGATGATCCAGCGGTTGACGGGGAGCGCGGCCTCTGGCGCGGCGATGCTGTCGCTCGCGCCGACGCCGTTCATCTGCAGGAAGCGCGCGGCGTTCCACAGCTTGGTCGCGAAGTTGCGGTAGCCCTCGACGCGCTTCTCAT
>JBDTXI010000007.1:0-2464 GCA_040006255.1 Sphingomicrobium sp. | reverse complement strand
GGCGGGCAGCGCCCGGTCAAGGTCGACGTCCGCGTGTTGTCGGCGACCGCGAAGAACCTCGCCGACGAAATCGCGGCGGGCCGCTTCCGCGAGGATTTGTTCTACCGCCTCAACGTCGTTCCGGTGCGCCTGCCCGCGCTGCGCGAGCGGCGGGAGGACATTCCCGAGCTCGTCAGCCATTTCCTCGCCCGCTTCGCCGCTGAGCGGCGCCTGGCCGCGCTGAGCATCTCCGAGGAGGCGATGGCGGCGCTGCAGGCGCATGATTGGCCCGGCAACATTCGCCAGCTGAGGAATATCATCGAGCGCACGATCATTCTTGCGCCCGGCGACCGCGTGTCGTGCATCGACGTGGACCTGCTGCCGCCCGAAGTGCTTGACAATCAAAACGCGATGGGCGGCTCGACCACCGCCATGGCGATCATGGGCAGCCCATTGCGGGAAGCCCGCGAAAGCTTCGAGCGCGAGTATCTCAAGATTCAGATTCGGCGCTTTTCAGGCAACATCTCGCGCACCGCATCGTTCATTGGGATGGAACGCTCGGCGTTGCACCGGAAGCTTAAGGCTCTGGGCATCGGAGACAAGAGGGAGGGGGACGAGCCCTAGACGAGGGCACGCATGACAGCTCGATCACTGAGCCTGCAGGATCTCTTCCTCAATAGCGTGCGGCGCGCCAAGCTGCCGGTCACGATCTTCCTGGTCAAAGGCGTCAAGCTCCAGGGGGTCCTCACCTGGTTCGACTCCTTCTCGCTGCTAGTGCGCCGCGAGGGCGCTTCGCAGCTCGTCTACAAGCATTCCATTTCGACGATCATGCCATCCGAACCCCCAGCCGACTTCATCGCTACACAACCGCCCGCGGGCGGCCCGAAAGCCGCGCTCCAGGACGTGTTCCTCGCCGCGGCGGCGCGCGACACCGAGCGCATGACCCTGTTCCTCGTCAACGGCGTGATGCTCCAGGGCCGAATCACCGGCTTCGACCAATTCTGCGTCGTCCTCGAGCGCGGCGGGCAAATGCAGCTCGTTTACAAGCATGCGCTTTCGACGCTTCAGCCGGCGCATGCGCTCAATTTCGAGCCCGATCAGGGCGGTGATCCCGAGCAGCCTGAACCCGGGCAGGGCGACGAGACGGGGGACGGGTCCTGAACGGTTCCGACGGCCAGGATGTGGTCGATGTGGTGCGCGGCGAGCGCGCCATCATCGTCGTGCCCGAATTGCCGCGCGAGCAATCGCGCCGATCGAGCGAAGCGCGGATTGCGGAAGCCACCGGGCTGGCCGAAGCGATCGGTATCGTCGTCGCCGGCGAGCACGCGATTCGAGTCAGGACCGTTCGTCCGGCAACCTTGCTCGGCAAAGGCCAGGTTGAAGAAGTGGCGGCCGTCGCCCGCGAGCGCCACGCGGGGCTGTTGATCGTCGACACGCCGCTCTCTCCGGTGCAGCAGAAGAACCTCGAGCAGGAAGTCGGCGCCAAGGTGATCGACCGGACCGGGCTGATCCTCGAAATCTTCGGCGAACGTGCGGTCACGGCCGAGGGCCGGATGCAGGTCGAGCTCGCGCACCTCGACTATCAGGCCGGGCGACTGGTGCGCAGCTGGACCCACCTAGAGCGGCAGCGCGGCGGCTTCGGCTTCCTCGGAGGCCCCGGCGAAACTCAGATCGAGGCCGACCGCCGAATGATCCGCGACCGGATGGCAAAGATCCGCCGCGAGCTCGACCAGGTGAAGCGCAAGCGCTCTCTGCACCGCGACCGCCGCCAGCGCGCGCCGTGGCCGGTGGTTGCGCTCGTCGGCTATACCAACGCCGGAAAGTCCACGCTTTTCAACAATGTAACGGGCGAAACCGTGTTCGCGGAGAATCTGCTGTTTGCCACGCTCGACCCGACCATGCGCGACCTTCGGCTGCCCGGTTTCGACAAGGTCATCCTATCCGACACGGTCGGATTCGTCTCGGACCTGCCGACCGAGTTGATCGCGGCCTTTCGTGCGACCCTGGAGGAGGTCGCGTCCGCTAACCTATTGGTCCATGTGCGCGACATGGTCCATCCGGACCGCGAGGCGCAGCGCGAAGATGTCGACGACGTGTTAAAGTCGCTCGGCCTGGCGGAAGAGGGGGCTCCGCCGCGGATCGAGGCATGGAACAAGGTCGACCTGCTGTCGGGTGAAGAGCGCGAGCGGCTGTTCGAAGAAGCGCGGCGGCGCGACAACGTGGTGCCCATCTCGGCAGCGACCGGCGAAGGCGTCGACCGGCTGCGCGAGCGCATGGCCGAGGGGCTGAGGAGCGGCGAGCAAGTCCACCAGATCCGCATTTCCGCGGGTGATGGCGGGAAAATCGCCT
Source organism: Sphingomicrobium sp. (assembly GCA_040006255.1). Taxonomy (GTDB): domain Bacteria; phylum Pseudomonadota; class Alphaproteobacteria; order Sphingomonadales; family Sphingomonadaceae; genus Sphingomicrobium. The sequence continues at coordinate 136 of JBDTXI010000007.1, read as the reverse complement.
GGCTTCACGCGCGCGGCGAAGTGCTCGACCAGCGCATGGACGAGGATTCGATGGAGCTATCGGTGCGCCTGTCGCCAGACAATTGGGCGCGGTTTCAGGCGATGGAATCGGCCTGAGCTTGCTTGGCCGCGGTCCA
>JBDTXI010000006.1:0-11924 GCA_040006255.1 Sphingomicrobium sp. | reverse complement strand
GTACTCGGCTTTGAGCAGCTTGGATTCGATGTCGGCGACGAGAGCGGCGTCCTCACCGGTGGCATTGGCGACTTCCGTGACCGACAATTCCTTGTCCACGAGACCTTCAAGGATGCGGTCGAGCGCCGAATAAGGTGGCAGGCTGTCCTCGTCCTTCTGGTCCGGGCGCAGCTCGGCGGTCGGTGGCTTGGTGATGACCCGCGGCGGCATCACCGGTCCATCGGGACCGAGCGCCCCCTCCGGCTTGTTCTCATTGCGCCACCGCGACAGCGCGAAGACGGTCGTCTTGTAAGCATCCTTCAGCACTGAATAGCCCCCCGCCATGTCGCCGTAGAGGGTCGCATAGCCGACCGACATCTCACTCTTGTTGCCGGTCGTGAGCAGCATCTCGCCCCCCGAGTTGGACAGCGCCATCAGCGCCACCATCCGGAGCCGCGCCTGCACATTCTCGGCGGCAAGGCCACTCATCTGCGGAAGCATTTCGTCGACCGCGTCGACGGCCGGCGCGATTGAAACGACGTCATGGCGGCAGCCGAGCAGCCGCGCGCACTCCCGCGCGTCTTCGAGGCTCTCCTCGCTGGTGTATTTCGACGGCAGCATCACGCCGCGCACCTTGGCGGGCCCAAGAGCGTCGACCGCGACCGCAGCCGAGAGCGCGCTGTCAATCCCGCCCGACAGGCCGAGGATCACCCCGGGAAAGCCGTTACGGGTCACATAGTCGCGAAGCGCGACCATCATCGCCCGGTAGACATCGGCCGGGAACTGGTCGAGCTCGTGCGCGCACCGAGTTTCGCAGCGCCAGCCGTCGGGACTGCGGACCCACTCCGTCATCAGGAACGCCTCGTCCCAGTCGGGCATCTGCACGACGATCTCGCCGTCCGGGTGCATGACGAATGTCGAGCCGTCGAAGGCGAGCTCGTCCTGCCCGCCGACGCGGTTGAGGAACACCAGGGGCAAGCCCGTGCTTGTCGTCCGCGCCCGCGCCAGCCGCTCGCGCGTCTGGTTCTTGTCGAGTTCGTACGGGCTTCCGTGGGGGACGAGAAACAGCTCGGCGCCGAGCTCCGCCAGATGGGCGCAGACCGGCTCTAGCCACATGTCCTCGCAGATGGGCACGCCGAGCCTGATTCCGCGCCACTCGATCGGTTCGGGCAGCGGGCCCGGGGTAAAAATCCGCTTCTCGTCGAAGGTCCCGTAGTTCGGCAGCTCATGCTTGAACGTGCGCCCAATCACCCGGCCGCCGTCGGCGAGGAGCATCGCGTTGAAGTTCTGCCCGCCTTCGTTGACGATGGTGCCGATGAGCAGCGCCGGCCCGGGCTCGACCGTGGCGGCCACCAACTGATCGGTGCATTCGTGGACACGCCGGACGAATTCGGGCTTGAGCACCAGATCCTCGGGCGGATAGCCAACGAGTTGCAGCTCCGGGCACAGCACAAGGTCGGCACCCGCAGCCTTGCGCCGGACGTCGCGCATGGCCGCGGCGTTGCCCTCGAGGTCGCCGACGCGTTGGTTCATCTGCGCAAGCGCGATCTTCAAGCGGTCGGCCATGCAGGCGATTTAGCGATGATCGGGCGGCGAGCAACCTTTACGGGGAGCGCTCGCGCTCGCTAAAGCCGAGTCGCTGCTGGGGAAAAGCCACATGAAACTGCTCGCCGGGAACAGCAATTTGCCGCTGGCCCGATCGATTTCTGACTATCTCGAAGTGCCGCTGACCGACGCCAGCGTCCGCCGCTTCGCCGACGAGGAAGTGTTCGTCGAGATCAACGAGAACGTTCGCGGTGAGGACGTCTTCGTCATCCAGTCGACAAGCTACCCGGCCAACGACAATCTGATGGAGCTGTTGATCTGCGTCGACGCGCTGCGCCGCGCCTCGGCCAAGCGGATCACCGCGGTGCTCCCTTACTTCGGCTATGCGCGGCAGGATCGCAAACCCGGGCCGCGGACGCCAATCTCGGCCAAGCTTGTCGCCAACCTCATCACCACGGCCGGGGCCAATCGCGTTCTTTCGATCGACCTGCACGCGGGGCAGATCCAGGGCTTCTTTGACATCCCCACCGACAATCTGTTCGCCTCGCCGGTGATCGCGACCGATATCCAAGCCCGCTTCGGCAAGCGCGACCTGCTCGTCGTATCGCCCGACGTCGGCGGCGTGGTGCGCGCGCGCGGGCTCGCCAAGCGCCTCAACAACGCGCCGCTGGCAATCGTCGACAAGCGCCGCGAGCGCGCCGGCGAATCGGAGGTGATGAACATCATCGGCGACGTCGGCGGGCGCACCTGCATCCTCATCGACGACATCGTCGATTCGGCCGGAACCCTGTGCAACGCGGCCGCGGCGCTCAAGCAGGAAGGCGCGACCGAGGTGTTCGCTTATTCCACCCACGGCGTGCTTTCGGGCGGAGCCGCCGCGCGCGTCGCCAAGTCGGAGCTGAGCGAGCTGGTCGTCACCGATACGATCTGGACCGGCGAGCCCGATCCCAAGGGTTGCAAGATCCGCCGCCTGACGATCGCGCCCTTGCTCGCCGAGGCAATTCGCCGGATCGCCGACGAAAGCTCGGTCTCCAGCCTGTTCGACTGACCGCCGCGCCGCGACAATGTGCAACCTTTACACCATAGAAAAAGGCCCGGACGCGGTCCGCCGCATCTTCGCCGACCTCCAGGTTCCGCTAGAATTCCCCGAAGGCGTTCCCAACTTCCAGCCGCGCGACGTGCGCATCAGCGAGCGCGCGCCGATCGTGAAGTTCGACCGCGACCGCGGCGTGGCGCAGCTTGTCGAGCGGCGCTGGTCTTGGCCGGCCCCCAGCGGCAAGCCGGTATTCAACATGCGGTCGGACGGCCGCGAATTCTCGCGCGACCGCTGCCTCGTGCTCGCCGACGCCTTTTACGAGTTCACCACGCCGAGCGACTCCAGGCAGAAGCGCAAGGATTGCTGGCGCTTTCATCCGCCGGGCGATTTCGCGATCGCGGGCCTGGTTCGGGAGCATGCGGACGTGGGGGAGGCGTTCACTTTGCTGACCGCGCCGCCCGGGCCCGACATCGCGCCTTATCATAACCGCCAGATTGCGCTTCTCGACCCGCCGCACTGGCGCGCGTGGCTCGACGGTTGGGCGCGCTCCGTCGATCTGCTCAGCCCGAGCGTGGCGGGGAGCCTGACGGCGGCGATCAAGGCTGCGGCCAGTGCCGAATAGGGAACCCGCGCGCGCCCCGATCCTTGGTGCGCCATGGCCAAAGTCCTGATCACCGGCGCCAACCGCGGCATCGGCCTTGAATTCGCTCGCCAATATTCCGCTGAAGGCTGGAAGGTGATTGCGACCGCGCGCGAAAGCAGCGCGGAGCTCGACGCCCTTGGCGTCCGCGTCGAGCCGCTCGAACTGGCCGATCTCGATTCGGTCAGTGCGTTCGGCGAGCGCATCCAAGGCCCGCTCGACCTGTTGATCGCCAATGCGGGATCGATGAAGCCGGAGGACGCGAAAAGCGGCGAGGACGGCCGCGCATGGGCCGAGCTGCTCATCGTCAACAGCATCGCGCCTTATTTGCTCGCCCGCTCGTGCCTCGACCGCGTGGCCGAGGCGAAGGGGAAAGTCATCGCGATCACCAGCGGTATGGGCAGCATTTCCGACAACGGCTCGGGCGGCTACGTGCCGTACAGAACGTCCAAGGCGGCGTTGAACATGGCCTGGCGTAGCCAGGCGCTCGACTCGAAGCAGCTCGGCATCGTTGCCGCCGTGCTCAACCCTGGATGGGTGAAGACTCGGATGGGCGGTCCGACCGCGCCAAAGTCGCCCCAAGACAGCGTCGCGAGCATGCGCCAGACGATCGAGATGCTCGGCCCGGAGCAGTCGGGCGGCTTCTTCAACTACGATGGCGAGCCCTATCCCTGGTAGTTTGCCCATGTTTGGATTCACACGAAGGCACGGCGAAGCAGAAGTGAAGCGTGAGATTCCTTTTTCTGGACCGACTCGCTTGCTCTCCTCGAGGTTGCGCTTTTCGGGCTCCGCCTCTATAGGCGCGCCCTTTCCAGATCATTGGAAAACCAATGGCCCGGCCGGAAGGCATGCCGTGGCGATTGGATAACGTCGCGTCCTCGAGGACGCTGCAAAGGAGACGAAAATGCCCAAGCTCAAGACCAAGAGCGGCGTCAAAAAACGCTTCAAGCTCACGGCGACGGGCAAGATCAAGCACGGGGTCGCCGGCAAGCGCCACCGCCTGATCAGCCACAACGCCAAGTATATCCGCCAGAACCGCGGCACAGAAGTTCTCGCCGACGCCGATACGGCGCGCGTGAAGGCCTGGGCCCCGTACGGCCTGAAGTAAGGAGGCCGGAGAGATGGCACGCGTCAAACGGGGTGTAACCACCCGCGCCAAGCACAAACGGCTCCTCGATCAGGCCAAGGGCTATTACGGCCGCCGCAAGAACACCATCCGAGTCGCCCGCCAGGCGGTCGAGAAGGCCGGGCAGTACGCCTACCGCGACCGCAAGGTGAAGAAGCGCAGCTTCCGCGCTTTGTGGATCCAGCGGATCAACGCCGCGGTGCGCGCCGAGGGGCTGACCTACGGCCAGTTCATCCACGCGCTAAACCTCGCCGGGATCACCCTCGACCGCAAAGTGCTCGCCGACATCGCGATGCACGAGGCCGAGGCGTTCTCCGCCATCATCGCGCAAGCGAAAGGCGCGCTGGAGAAGAAGGCGGCTTAGGCTTTCTTAGCTAAGATCAAGCGAAGGGTGTCGGGAGCGATTCCGGCGCCTTTTTCGTTGGTCTGGAGATGCGCGACTACATCATCGTCTTCGGCGCTGCGGTGCGCGCCAACGGCAAGCCCAGCCTCGTCCTGCGGCGGCGGATCAACCGCGCCGCGGCCTGGGCGCGCGCGCATCCCGACGCGATGATCATGCCGACCGGCGGCACCGGCGAGCACGGGCCCGCCGAGGCGGCGGTGATGAAGCAGGCGTTGGTCCAGGCCGGCATCGCCACGCGAAGAATCGTCCCCGAGTGCGAGGGCCGGGACACGCTCGAGTCGATCCGGCTGTGCGACCGGCTGCTTCGCGAGCGCGGAGATTGCGCCCGCGTGGTGGTGCGCACCAGCCGTTACCATCAGCCGCGCTGCGCCTTGCTGTTCCGGCTGCTCGGATGGACGGCGCTGGCGCCGAAGAGCGGCCGAAGCACCGGGCGGCTTAAGGATGATCGCGCGAGAAGTCCTCGCTCTCCCTTACGACGCTATCCTTCTGCTCGCCCATCGGCCATTCAAACGCGCCTGACGATCGCGAGCCTTCAGTCGAGCAGCTTGTAAGCGGGCAGCGTCAGGAACTCGACCAGATCGTCGGCGGCGATCATCTCGTGCATCAGCCGGGCGGCTTCGGCGATGTTGGGGACCTCGGCGAGCAGGCCCGCTTCCTCGTCGAACCATTGCTCGAACAGATCGAGGGTGAAGTTCCGCCCATCCTCCAGCGGCGCTTCGAACTTCAGCCATTGCCACAGCTGTGTGCGGCAGATTTCCGCCGTCGCCGCGTCTTCCATCAGATTGTAGAGCGGAACCGCGCCCTTCCCGCCGAGCCAGGCGGCGAGATACTGGACTCCGACGCGGATGTTCTCGCGCGCGCCCGCTTCGGTGCGCGGGCCGGTGTGGAGCTCGAGCATCGCGTCGCGGCCGGGGATATGCTCCGGCGTCTTCGACAGCTGGTTGGGCGCAACGGCCGCGAACTCCGCGGCCGCCACGGGCACCAGTGCCGGGTGCGCGACCCAGGTGCCGTCGTGGCCGTTGCCGACCTCGCGCAGCTTGTCCGCGCGGACCCTTTCCAGAGCCGCGCGGTTCTTTGCCTCGTCGCCCTTCACCGGAATGAAGGCCGACATTCCGCCCATCGCGAAGGCGCCGCGCCGGTGACAGGTCGCGACCAGCCGCAGCGAATACGCGGCGAGGAAGGCTTGATCCATGGTCATCAAGGCGCGGTCGGGAGTCAGCCGCTCGGGCGAGCGGCCGAGGCGCTTGATGTAGCTGAAGATATAGTCCCAGCGGCCGCAGTTGAGGCCGACGATATTTTCGCGCAGCGCGTAAAGGATCTCGTCCATCTCGAACGCCGCGGGAAGCGTCTCGATCAGAACAGTGGCCTTGATCGTCCCGCGCTCGAGCCCGAGCTTGCCTTCGGCGAAAGCGAAGACGTCGCTCCACAGCGCCGCCTCGTGGCGGCTTTCGAGCTTGGGCAGATAGTAATACGGCCCCGAGCCCTTTGCCAGCGCGGCGCGGGCGTTGTGCCAGACATAGAGCGCGAAATCGAACAAAGCGCCGGCCACCGGCTGCCCGGCGACCGTCACGTGCGCTTCGGGCAGATGCCAGCCGCGCGGACGAACCATCAGCACCGCCGGCTTGTCGCCCACCGCGTAATTCTTGCCGCTGTCGGGATCGGAATAGTCGAGCCGCCCAAGCCAGTAATTGCGCAGGTTCACCTGCCCCTGGACCAGCTCGTCCCAGACCGGCGAAGTCGCGTCCTCGAAGTCCGCCATGAACGCCTGCGCGCCGCTGTTGAGCGCGTTGATCAGCATCTTGGCGTTGGTCGGCCCGGTGATCTCGACCCGCCGGTCGAGCAGGTCGGCGGGGATTGTCCCGACGGTCCATTCGGCGTCGCGAATCTCGCGGGTGCCCTCGGGGAAATCCGGCAGCTCGCCCGCGTCGAACCGCGCCTGACGCTCCACCCGCGCATCGAGCAGGGCGAGCCGCCGCGCGTTGAAACGCTCGTGCAGCTCGGCGAGAAAGTCGAGCGCGTCGGCTGTCAGGATCTCATCCGAACCCGCGACGCATGACGGCGCCGCCGCGGCCCGCGGCCGATCGAGCACATTGCTCACACGCGCGCTTCCTGGGTGATCACGTAGCGGGTCGTCGCCAGGCTGCGGTCGCGAAAGGTCAGCCGCTGCCATTCCGTCCGCGCCCGCGTGGAGTCCGGGAACGGACCCGAGATTTCCTCGGTCCCAGGCATGACTTCGTCGAACTGGCAGTCGCGATATTCGCCGCCGATGACCCAATAACGCTGTCCCATGTTGTACTCCTGCTTACTCGGCCGCGACGCTCGTCTGGGGGACGAACTGAGCGGTCTCGGTCGATTCGGTGAGCGCGACGGTCGACGCCTGGCCGCCGGAGACGGCGCTGGCGATCGCGTCGAAGTAACCGGTGCCGACTTCGCGCTGGTGGCGGGTGGCGGTGTAGCCGGCCGCTTCACTGGCGAACTCGGCCTGCTGCAGCTCCGAATAAGCCGCCATGCCGCGGTCGCGGTAGTCGCTCGCCAGCTCGAACATCGCATGGTTGAGGCTGTGGAAGCCGGCCAAAGTGACGAACTGGAACTTGTAGCCCATCGCGCCGAGCTCACGCTGGAAGCTGGCGATGGTCGCCTCGTCGAGCTTGGCCTTCCAGTTGAAGCTGGGTGAGCAATTATACGCCAGCAGCTTGCCCGGATATTGCGCATGAATGCCCTCGGCGAAGCGGCGCGCTTCCTCGACGTTCGGGTGGCTGGTTTCGAACCACAGCAGATCGGCGTGGACCGCGAAGGCGAGCCCGCGAGCGATGCAATTATCGAGGCCGGTGCCTTCCTTCAGGCGATAGAAGCCTTCGGGCGTGCGCTCTCCGGTGAGGAAGGGCCGGTCGCGCTCGTCAACATCGCTGGTGATGAGCTTGGCGCTTTCGGCGTCGGTGCGGGCGACGATGATCGTCGGAACTCCGCAGACGTCCGCGGCGAGCCGCGCCGCGTCCAGATTGCGGACGGCTGCCTGGGTCGGGATCAGCACCTTGCCGCCGAGGTGTCCGCATTTCTTCTCGCTGGCGAGCTGGTCCTCGAAGTGAACGCCGGCGGCGCCGGCTTCGAGATAGGCCTTCATGATCTCGAAGCAGTTGAGCGGTCCGCCGAAGCCGGCTTCGGCGTCGGCGAGGATCGGCGCGAACCAGTCGCGCTTGGCTCCGCCTTCCATATGCTCGATCTGGTCGGCGCGCTGCAGCGTCTTGTTGATCTTGCGCGCGAGCTCGGGTCCCGAATTGGCCGGGTAGAGCGACTGGTCGGGGTACATCGACCCGCTGACGTTCGAGTCGGCGGCGACCTGCCATCCGGACAGATAGATCGCCTGCAAGCCGGCGCGGACCATCTGCATCGCCTGGTTGCCGGAGAGGGCGCCGAGCGCGCGCACCGGCTCGTCCTGGTGCAACAGCTCCCACAGCTTGAGCGCGCCCCGGCGCGCGATGGTGTGCTCGATGGGAATGGAGCCGCGCAGCTTGAGCACATCGTCCACGCCGTACGGGCGTTCGATACCGTCGAACCTCTCACCCGGCGCGCTCACCACTTCGCCGAAATCGCTCATTCAAATTCCCCTTGGCCGGAAGTTAAGGCTCAGGAGAACCCAGTCGCATAGTAAAAGTCCCGCGAAAAAGGGCTAAGGTGACATACCTTGGCTTGTCGTATTGTAACAATTGTGACAAGTTCACTGAATGGCTCAGCGGAAGTTCTTCCTCGGAGCGCGCGTCAAGCGGTTACGGCGCGAGCGCGGGCTCAACCAAAGCCAAATGGCCGGCGAGCTGGGCATCTCCGCGTCCTACCTCAACCACCTCGAGCGCAATCAGCGCCCGGTGACCGCAGGCATATTGCTTCGCCTAGCCGAGTCGTTCGACGTCGATGTGAAGGCGTTCGCTTCCGAGGCGGGGGACAGCGGCGGCGCCAACCAGCTCGCCGAAATCTATACCGATCCGATGCTCGCCGACCTCGGCGTCAGCCGTTACGAGCTGGTCGAGCTCGCCGACAATGCGCCGGCCGTGGCCGAAGGAATCGCCCGGCTGTACACCGCGGTGCGCGAAATGCAGCGCCGGCCGGAGGGCGAAGAGCGGCGTGCCGACCCGCGTTCACTGATCACGCCCGAAACCTGGGTACGCGACTACATCCAGGCGCAGCGCAACCATTGGCCCGAGCTCGAAGAAGCTTCCGAGACCGTCGGGGGCGCGCTCATTCATCCGTTGTCGATCGCCGAACCGCTGCGCCAGCGCCTGAAGGAGGCATGGGGGGTCGAGGTTCGAGTCGTCGGCCCGGAAATCCTCGAGGATGCGAGCCAGCATTTCGATTCGCAGCGGCGGATGCTGATGCTGTCGTCGCTGCTTCGCCCGGAGAACCGGCAGTTCGGGATCGCCTACCAGCTCGCGCTCCTGGAATTCGCGCCGATCATCGCCCGCATGCTCGAAGCGGCGCGCCCGCCCGACCCCGGCAGCCGCCGGCTGCTCCACATGAGCTTCGCCAATTATGCGGCCGGCGCGATCATCATGCCTTACGGCAAGTTCCTCCGCGCCGCCGAGGAACACCGCTATGCGCTCGACCGGCTGTGCGCGCAGTTCGGCGCCAACGTCGAGCAAGTCGCGCATCGGCTGACGACCCTCGGGCGCTCGGGCGCCAAGGGCGTCCCCTTCTTCATGCTGCGAGTAGATCCGGCGGGAAACATCTCGAAACGCTACGCCGGCGAAAACTTCCCCTTCTCCCACTTTGGCGGAACCTGCCCGCGCTGGCACCTGCACACCGCATTCCAGACGCCCGGCCAGACGATTCGCCAGCTGATCGAGACCCCTGAAGGCGAGCGCTTCTTCACCATCAGCCGCACGATCGAACGCCCCATTCGCCCCGACCTGCGCGACGATGCGCTGCTGGCGATCGGCCTTGGCTGCGACGTCAAATATGCGCCCCGCATTGCCTATGCCGACGGCCTCGACCTGGTCGCGACACCGGCGACTCCGGTGGGCCCGGCCTGCGCCATCTGCCCGCGGCTGCAATGCGCCTATCGCGCGACCGCGCCCGCCGGGCGGATGCTCGCCGTCGAGGAAAACCGCAAGACGATTTCGCCCTACCCGTTCGTGCCGACTTAGGGCGCGACCGGATCGCGTTCGAGGGCCGCGCGGTCCCAGTTGGCGAGGTCCGCCGCGGCCTCGTACGCCGTTTGCAGGAACTCGCCGAGCATTGCGCCGGGATCGTCGGAGCGCTGCACATCGGCATAAGGCAGGACGAATTCGCCGAACCCTTGATCGAAGCGGCCGTGCGCCACCGGCGCTTCGCGGTAACCCGGCGGCTCGGGGTAGATGTAGCTGTAGAAGAAGGGCTCGGCGGCGGTCACGCCCCCCGCCCAGAAGCCCCCGCTCGACACTTCGCGGCTATAGGCCTCGCGCGCGATCCGGTCGGGAAGGCCAGGCACGCCGCCGGGATGCTGCGGCGCCGCGCGGCCCGAGAACAGGCTGACGGACAAGTCGAAGCTGCCCCACCAGAAGTGCACCGGGCTGGCCTTGCCCGTGAAGCCGGCGCGGAAGCGCTGAAAGGCGGGGAGCATCGCCGCCAGCGCTTCGCGGAAGCGGCCCGCGGAATCGCGGTCGTAATCGCGGGCAGCCGTGTCTTCGGAAAAGGCCGCGGCGTCGGCGATCTCGTTCGGGCGATCGTTGAAGGTCGCGGGAAGCCCATGCCGGTCGAGCATCGCGACGAGCCGGCGGTGAAGCGCCGCGATGTTCCCGGCGTTGAGCGGCAGTTCCTCGCGCGACTGGTCGCTCACCCACAGCACGATCGCGTGGCGGCAAAGGTCGAGGGTGAGCATGAACGTGCGCCCGCCGCTGGCCGCGGTGGGCAAGGCCGAAAGGCCACGCGCGTTGGGCTGGAGGGCCGCATGCCAGCCGTGATTCATCCACGGCGCATGGGCGACGCGGATCTTTCCGAGCATCTGCGAGGCAAGGTGCAGAATGGCGAGCGTTTCGTGGTCGCGTTCGACGCTCAGCTCGGGCCAGTCGCTCATCGCCTCCCCGCCTTTGCATTTTGCGGTGCGCCAAGGCTAGAGCCGCGGCGATGATCGAAGCCGAAACCATGGTCGACCGGGTCCTCGCCGCCGCGAGCCTGCAGGAACTCGACGGCATACGCGTGTCGTTGCTCGGCAAGTCGGGCGAGATCACCGCGATGCTGAAATCGCTCGGCGCGATGGACCCCGAAGCGCGGGCGGCCGAGGCGCCGAAGATCCATGCCCTGCGCGAGCAGGTCACCTCGGCGATCGCCGAGCGCAAGCATGCCCTTGACGAGGCCGAGCTCGAGCGCAAGCTCGCTACCGAGCGCATCGACCTGTCGCTGCCGGCGCCAGACAGGCCGCAAGGCACGGTCCACCCGGTCAGCCAGGTGATGGACGAGCTTGCCGAGATTTTCGCCGATCTCGGCTTTTCCGTCGCCGAGGGGCCCGAGATCGAGACCCAATGGTATAATTTCACCGCGCTCAACATGCCGGAGAACCACCCGGCGCGGGCGATGCAGGACACTTTCTACCTTGAGCCGCGCGAGGGCGAGGACGAGCCGCGCGTGCTGCGCACCCACACTTCGCCGGTGCAGATCCGCGCGATGCAGGAGCATGGCGCGCCGATCTACGCGATTGCGCCCGGCCGAGTGTACCGCTCCGATAGCGACGCGACCCACACGCCGATGTTCCACCAGGTCGAGGGCTTGGTCATCGACCGCGCGATCACGCTCGGTCATCTGAAATGGACGTTGGAGACCTTCCTCAAGGCCTTCTTCGAACGGGACGACGTCGTGCTGCGCATGCGCCCGTCCTATTTCCCGTTCACCGAGCCGTCGGCCGAGGTCGATGTCGGCTGGTCGATGGAGAAGGGGCGGCGCGTGGTCGGCGGGCGGCAAGGCTGGATGGAAGTTCTCGGCTCGGGGATGGTCCACCCGCGCGTGATCGCCAATTGCGGGCTCGATCCCGACGAATGGCAGGGGTTCGCCTTCGGCTGCGGAATCGATCGGCTGGCGATGCTCAAATACGGCATGGATGACCTGCGTGCCTTTTTCGACGGCGATATTCGCTGGCTGCGGCATTACGGCTTTCGAGCGCTCGACGTACCGACGCTTTCGGGCGGGGTCGGCGCATGAAGTTTTCCCTTTCGTGGCTGAAGGAGCATCTCGA
>JBDTXI010000005.1:0-8242 GCA_040006255.1 Sphingomicrobium sp. | reverse complement strand
TCATCTCCGAGATCAGCATCGCGCCGCTTGCCGGCTGGCTGGTCCGCGTAATCATGAACCCGACTCCTTTTGCACGGGCGGGATCATGCGGCGGTTTCAGTTACGTTTTGCTTAACCACAGTCCCACCCTGGATTTGATTGAATCAGAGGGGAGTCACGTCCGCAAGGCTAGAAATTGACGAGACACCGGAAAACTGTGGATTGTTGATTCTTTGCAACGGCGATGCAGTTTTGTGACGCTTACGCAACTACTCCGGGAATCCGGATGAAGGCACCGGCTCATCATCCTGCCCCGGTTGGCTTGCCGCCGTCGGATCTGACGCGTCCATCGATTGATCGCTGCCGACGTCGGCCTTCGCATCCTGGTCGTCGGGATTGCGCTTCAGCCTGCGCTCGAGTTCGTGCTGGGGGTCGCCGGACAACACGGCTGGCGGGGCCGCATCAGGCTTTTTGTTTGGGTCGTTCACAGCGGTCCCTTCGTGGCGTATCATTGCAATCGAGTAACGAGTGGCCGTGAGCCGCGTTCCCCCGCTTGTTCGACCGGCAGGGGCAGCGTTTCTGCCAACGGGCAGGCGGCGGTTTGCGCGAGCACGAATCTGCGACATGACGGGACCAATGTTCATGATGCCTCACCCGGCCGCGCGGACCCGGTTCAGCGACTGGCCGCTCGCGATCAAATCGATCCTCGGTTTCTGGCTGTTCTATGCCCTGACGGTCGTCGCCCGCGCCTTCCTCGGTTCGGACCCATGGACCACGCTCGAGAACAAACTGGTCGTACTCCTCATCGGCATCGCGCTCACCGGGCTCATCTATCTCGCCATCGCCAGCTTCGGTGCCAGAACCTCGATCCGCCGCAAAACGGTGATCGCGGGAATCGGTTCGGCGATTGCGTCCTTGCTCATGGGCGGCGCGCTGATCGTGCTCGAAGACGTCATGCACGAAAGTCGCGAGCAATTCCGTTTCCAGGCGCGGGAAGGTTTCACCGTCGTCGAACAAGGCCAGCAGATCCGCATCGAGCGAACGGCGCAGGAGCCGCTGGTGCTGACCTTCCCCAAGGTCGGCGAGCTCGATGGGATGAAGCGCCTCCGCTACGGCCTCGACGCGTCGGTCATCTGGCTGTTCTTCTTTCTTGCCTGGAGCGCTTTTTATCTCGCCAATCAGGCGCAGAAGGAAGCGCTCGGAGCGCAGCGCCGCCTCGCCGATGCGGAGAGCGCCGCCCAGGCCGCGCAGGTCAGGGCGCTCCGCTACCAGGTCAATCCGCACTTCCTGTTCAATACCCTGAACTCGCTATCGTCGCTGGTGATGACCGGCCGCGCCGACCGCGCGGAAACCATGTTGCTCGCGCTTTCCACCTTCTTTCGCAGCAGCCTATCGCTCGATCCGAGCGCCGACGTCACGCTTGCCGAAGAAATCGATCTTCAGCGGCTCTACCTCGATATCGAGAAGGCGCGCTTCCCCGATCGGCTTCATGTTGAAATCGACATTCCGCAGGAGCTCGAGCCGGCGCGCCTCCCCGCCCTCCTCCTTCAGCCGCTGGTCGAGAATGCGATCAAGTACGGCGTGTCCAAGAGCCGCAAGACGATCCTGGTCCGCATCGACGCGCGTCATCTTGGCGATGGGCGCATGGTTCTGGAGATTAGCAACCGGCTTAAGAATGGCGGTAAGGATGAGCTTCCGGCGGCGACCCACGAAGGCACCGGCCTTGGCCTGTCCAACGTCTGCCAGCGGCTCGAGGCGCGCTTCGGGAGCAGTGCCAGCTGCCGCTTCGGCCCGATGACAGGGGGCGGGTACAAGGTTTCGATCACCATGCCGGTTGAGACCCATGCCCGTGACTAGCCCGCTGCGAGTGCTGATTGCCGACGATGAGCCGCTGGCTGCCGAGCGGCTGCAGCTGCTGCTCGCCAGGGCGCAAGGCGCGCAGCTGGTCGGCACGGCCAGCGACGGCGAGTCCGCGATCAACCTGACGGAGGCGCTGGCGCCCGACCTCCTCCTGCTCGACATCGCCATGCCCGGTGTCGACGGCATCGGCGTGGCGCGCGCGCTAACCGAGCAGAACCCGTCGCCGGCGGTCGTGTTCGTGACCGCTTTCGATCAATTCGCCGTAGCCGCGTTCGAGGTCGAAGCCGTCGACTATTTGATGAAGCCGGTCGATCCAGCCCGGCTGCAGCGTGCGCTGGACCGTGCCCGCAGCTACCTCGAACAGCGTGCCGGCCAGCCGGCTCCGGGCAAGGCGTCGCAATGGCTCGAGGAGTTCTGGGCTTCCGATTTGTCGGGCCTGGTGCGCATCGCTTCCAAGGACGTCGACCGCGTCTCGGCCGAGCGCGATTACATGCGGCTTCACGTCGGCCGGCGCAGCTGGCTGATCCACCATTCGATGGCGGCGCTGGAACAGGGGCTCGATCCGGAGCTGTTCGTGCGGCTCCACCGCTCGGCCATCGTACGTAAGGACTTCATCGTTGGTTTCACGCGCAACCCCTCGGGGCGGTGGATCGCGCGGCTGGCCGATGGCGAGGAGCAGCCGGTCGGCCGTCTTTACTCAGACCGCGTCAGGGCAATCGCCGGCCGCTGAAGGCGGGCAACCGCCGTACGCTCGCGAGGCGCACGGCGGTCGATAAAGTTGCTCACCGAGCGGTGACGACGAGCGCGGCGCCATCAAGAACGCTAACCGAGCCGTGCCGCGTCGCACTGGCAATTACGTCGGCATATGCCGGTTGCGCACTGGCGACCGCATAGCGGCGGCAGAGGTTCGTCGCGTTGCTCAGCGCCAGCTCCTTCGAATCCTCGATCGCGCACACGGTGCGCGCGGCGCCGGCGATGCGCCGTTGGAGCAAGTACTGACCGACGCCAGAAGCGAGATTGAGGTCCGCATAGGACACCCGAACCGAATTGGGCTCTTCGGCCTGGCCGACGGTCGGCATGACGAACGCCGATGCAACAACCAAAGCTGCAAGTGCGGAAATGGTCTTTAACATGTCGCGTCTCCCTTTTGCGCGACGCGGGACGGCTGGGGATCTGTGAAGGGCGTTTCTGTCCCGCGTCGCCACATCGATATGCCCACCGCGCGTGACGCCGTCGCGGACGGCTCGATGACAGCTCGAAGTTTCGTCGGCGGGCCGACAGAAGCCGTTCGTCAGGCGCTCAATCGACGAACGGTGGACAGCTGGCGTTCAGGTTTCGGACGAGATTCGCGTCGACCGGTCGACTGCCGTCGTCACCGCCACGTCGAGCGTGACGTTGCCGACCGTGCGAAAGATGTCGGGGATCATCTCGACCGCAACGAGCAAGGCAAGCGGCGCGATCGGAACGCCGAGCGCCATCGCGATTGGAGCGATCGAGCTGATGAAGCTGACTTCGCCAGGCAGGCTGACAGCGCCGTAACTCATCACCGCGCCGACGGCGGTCGCGGCGATCATCTGGCCGACACTCGGCTCGAGCCCGAGCCAATGCGCGACATAAAATGCCACCGCGGTATTCATCGCCGGACCCGTGGCGCGGAACAGCGCGACCGAGATCGGCAGGGTCACATCCGCCACCTGTTCGCGAACGCCCATTGCCCGCACCGCGGTCAGCATAGCCGGCAGCGACGCGAGCGACGAGCGGGTCGAAATCGCGACCGCTTGCGGCGCGATCAGGGCCTGGGTGAACCTGGCCAGGGGGACTCGCCCGGCGATCGCCGCCAGCGGATACCCGGCAAGGGTGACCAGGATCCCGATGGCCGAAATCAGCACGACGTAATGGCCGAGGCCGGCGAAGGCGGAACCACCAGCCGCGGAGCCGACGGTGAACGCGAGCGCAAGCACGCCGAGCGGCGCGATCCACAACACCCACGCGATGATCACCAGCAACGCTTCGCCGATCGCCTCGAAGAAGCCGACGATCGTGCGGCGCCCGTCTTCCGGAATTCGCCCAAGCGCCAGCGCGAAGAGCACGGCGAAGACGACCAGGGGCAGGATGTCGCCGTTGGTGGCGGAGGCAAAGGCGTTGTCGGGGATTACGCCCTTGAAGAAATCGGCAATTCCGGGAAGCGGCGCCGATGCCTTCTGCTCGATCTGGCCAAGCGCCGCCTGCAGCCCCTGCGCCGTGCCGCGCGCCAACGGGAAAATGCGGGTGAGCAGCACGATCGCGATCGCGCCGAACGCGGAGGAGGCCGTGCAGACGATGACGATCCACAACACCGAGCGCCCGGCTACACGCCCGCCCGCCGCCGCTTCCCGGCTCTTCGCGATGCCGGTCACGAGCAAGGCGACGACCAGAGGAATGACCGTCATCTTGAGAGCGTTGAGCCAAAGCGTTCCGACAAAGCCCGCCACGCCCAGCGCGCCCGCGCGCACGCCGTCGCTCAACCCGCCAGCGAGCGCCCCGAGCGAGAGGCCGATGACGAGGGCGGCGAGCGGCCAATAAGGGCGCAGGCCCGACGCGCCGTCGCGCGCCTTGGATGCCGGCTTCAGGTCGCTCAACGCGGCTTCTTGAACTTGAAAATGAAGCGGTCGGTTTTGCCGCGGATCTTCGGGTCGAACACGAGCAGGCTGTGGTCGTCAGCCGCGTTGCGCAACAGGCCGCTCGACGCGACGAGAACAAAGCCGGCGCGCTTGAAATCCGCCTTCACCACCGCAGGGTCGATGCGGTGATATTTCTCGACCGTCGCGCGGGTGTCGCTGTTGGGGCTCGCGGCATGATCGATCACACCGATCACCGCGCCTGGCTTCATCGCGGCATAGACGGCCTTGAGGAACGCACTCGGGTTCATCTTCGGGATGCCGTACTTGTCGCTCTGCCAATAGGTGTCGTGATAATTGTCGTTGAGGATCACGAAGTCGGCCGAGTTCCTCGGCATCGAAGGCGATTCGAACGGGGTGACGACGATCGACACGTTCGCGTTCTTCGCCGCAAAAGCTTCGAAGGCCGCCTTGGTATCGGGTTTGTAGAATTGCGCCGGCTCCCACACGAGCACGTGCCCCTTCGGGCCGACCGCAGGCGCCATGATCTCCGACCAATAACGATTCGCTCCGAACAGATCGATGACGCTCATCCCGCGTTTGAGGCCGAGGAATTGCAGCACCTGAGCAGGCTTGCGCCCCGCGTCCAATTTGACGTTGTCGGCGCTGCGGGAGTGTGCGGCGGTGGCTGCCGCAATGCTTGAAGGTGTGTATACGGCGGTCTTCGCGCACAGCGGAGCGGCGGCGAGCGCCAGCGTCAGAGCGGCAAAGTTGGTGAAGCGCATCGCTATTCCCCTCGGAACCAGAGCGGGCCTTCTATTTCGCTCGCGAGCGCTACGCCAGCGGCGATCGAAGCCCCGTTGATCGGCAGCCGTTTTTGGGACAATCTCGAGCTCTGGGGACCTGCCAAGGGGGTATAGCAATGGCGACGATGGCCGCGCCAGCTCCGGACCGCAAAAAAGCGGCCGAGCGCAAATTCTATTCGCGCATGGCGCTGTTCCTGGTGTTTCTCGTGCTGCTCGGCTTCGGCCCGAGCTTCTATCTGCGCGACATCGTCCCTGCCTACCCCCGGCCGAACCCGACACTTCCGCCCGCGGTCATTCTCCACGGCTCGGTATTCACCTTGTGGATGTTGGCGATCGTCGCTCAAACCCAGCTGATCGCGGCGCGCAAGCACGAGATCCACATGCGGCTGGGCAAGCTTACGATGCTGCTCGCCATTGCGATGATCCCGGTCATGTACCTGACCGCGGTGTGGCAGGTCGCGCGGACGAACCAGCCGCCGTTCACCGATCCTTTGACCTGGACGGTCGTGCCGCTGGCGGTGATCGTCCCGTTCGCGGCGCTGGCGTGGGGCGGCTGGGCCAACCGGCGCAATGTCCAGACCCACAAGCGGCTGATGCTGAGCGCTGCGATCCTCGTCGTCATGGGACCGTCCATAGCGCGGCTGCCCATCGCTCCACCGACGCTTGCCGGAACCACAATCCTGTTGTCGCTCGGCCTGCTGCTGTTCGTGCCGTTGATGCTGTGGGACCGGAGGACGCAGGGTCACGTCCACCCGGCTACCCGATTCGGATTTACGATGGCGCTCGTCTCGGTAGCGATCCCGCTCGCGGTGTTTTGGGGCCACTTGCCGTGGGCCCGCATCGCGGCGCATCTGCCGGGGGTGAGCGCCTAACGCGCCCTATCCGAGCCGCGCCAGCCTAACTAAGCGGCGGCGGTCCTTCCAGCTTTCGCCCGCGCCATCGCGTTGACCAGCTTTAGCGCTTCGTGCGCCGACAGCACCGCGCCTTCCTGCCAGGTCGGCTGATAGCTCAAATGTTCTCCGGCGAAGACGATCGGCCCCTCGGGCTTGAGCAGCTCCTGGTAGAGCGCGCCCCGGCTCCCGCCACCGCCGCCGGGCCGCGGATCGAAGTCGGGCCACAGCGCGCCGACCCCCTCGGAATAAGGCGTTAGCCCCCAGGCCACCGTCACGCCCTTGCCGAGCAAGTGCGATCGTCCCGGATGAAGCGCCTCGATCGACTCGCGGCTGATGCGGATGCGCTCCCCGTGCGACATAGCCGCGAAGGATTGCGGCGTGTCCTGGTGCGTCCAGCCGGCGCAATACGCCCCGACGATCACCCCCTTCGCAGCGCCGTAATTGTGCGACGGGTAAATCACGTTCTCGTTGAGCTTGTCGGTCCACGCCAGCCCGCCGAAGATATTGTCGTCGCGCTCCCAGAAGCGCGGAGATTCGAATGCCAGCTTGACGCTATGGAGATAGGCGGGAGCGCCGGTGATCGCGGCCTTCTTCGCCGCCGAGAAATCGCTCGGGATCCTGCCCAGGATCGGCAGCGGCAGGGTGCAGACGCAATAATCCGCTTCGGTCATTTGCTTGCCGGGCCCATGTTCGATCCGCACGCGATTGCCCGAGCGCCGGATCGCGGAGACCGGCGCGTTGAGGCGCACCGACGACTTCACCGGCTCGTAAATCGCGTGGGCGATTCGATCCATGCCGCCAACCGGCTGGAGCATCGTCGGCTGCATGTCCCAGATCGATTCGAACAGGAACGGCAGGGCGACTCCCGGACCCCGGTTGAGTTCTTTCATGGTCAGCGGCGGAAGCGGCACCGGAGCGCGATCGTAACCGCCGCCTTCGACCGCATAGCCGGAGCTTCCGGTGGGCGTGTAGCGGCCTTTGTCATCGAGCGAGCCATAAGCGCTGAGGAACCCGCGAAAAGCCTCCAGCTCCGCCTTTGGCAGTTCCTGGTCCAAAGCGTGCTGGTCGATGGCCTTGGCCAGCAATTCGCTCATGCGGCCATGAAAATCGAAGACCATCCGGCGTTCGGGGAACACCTGACCGCCGAAATCCCAACCGGCGTTGCGGTTGATGTTGATAAAATTCTCGAGCTGGACGCCGAGGCGGCGGGCGTAACCGAGGATCGCGCGGTGGGTGGACGGGATGCGCGCCGGTCCGGAGTTGAAATAAAGCCCGGGGTCGAAGGCCGCACGCTGGTCGGGGCGGCCGGTCTGCACGATTTTGTCGCCGCCGCGGATGGTCCATGAGCGGCCGCCGATCCGGTCGCGCGCCTCGAGCACCGTCACCTGATACCCGGCGCGCCGAAGCTCGTAGGCGGAAACGAGGCCCGCGATCCCGGCGCCGAGGATAACAACCGAACGGCCGCGGCCTCCCGTCGGCGGAAGGGCGAAATTCTCCGCTCCGGCGGGCGTCGGGACCGCAAGTCCCATCGCCTCCATCGTAAGATAGGCCGCCCCGAGGCCGCCGACCGATCCAATCTGTTCCAGCAATGCGCGCCGAGTAAGTGCCATCACGCCTGTCCCCCCTGCCCGACTCGTCCCCAATCGCGCGCCGGCGCGGCAGATTGACAAGGAATCGGGCACCAAGCCCACAAAAATCGTCGGGGAGCGGCATCGTCAAGGGGACTTGGGAGTTGAATGCCCTGAACCAAAGCAACTTTGTAAGGAGTAAACCAATGGCCGACCATCAGGACGAGATTTCAACGCTCAACACGCTCATCGCGACGTTGATCGATAGCATTACCGGGTACGAAGATGCCGCGTCCAACAGCGAAGCCGGCCGCTTCCAGCAACTGTTCCGCGAGCGCGCCAGCGAGCGCCAGCAGGTTGTCGAGGACCTTCGCGCCGAAGTCCGCCGGATCGGCGGCAGCCCCGAGGACGACGGGTCGTTCATGGGCAAAACCCACCAGCGTTTCCTCGATCTGAAGGCGGCGGTCACCGGTCGCGACGACAAGGCGATCATCAACGAGGTCGAGCGCGGCGAGGATTATCTCAAGGAGAAGTTCGAG
>JBDTXI010000004.1:0-11699 GCA_040006255.1 Sphingomicrobium sp. | reverse complement strand
GCCGCCATTTCCAGTTCGCCGCTGTGCCGCTGCCCGACGGCAACGCACTCTTCACCATGGTCGATGTGACCGATTCCACGCGCATCGAGGCTGCGCTTCGCGAGCGGGCCACTGCGCTCGAGCAAGCCGACCGGGTCAAGACCGACTTCGTCGCCAACATGAGCTACGAATTGCGCACGCCGCTAACCTCGATCGGCGGTTTCGCCGAGTTGCTGGGCGCGGGATATGCCGGCGACCTCAGCCCCAAGGCGCGCGACTATGTCAGCGCCATCGTCGAATCGGTCGAGCGGCTGGCGAAGTTGATCAACGACGTGCTCGACCTCACCACCGGCGATACGCGCGGAGTCGCGCTGGAGGTCGAGCGGGTCGATGTCGCCGGCCTGTGCCGTACCGCCGCCGACAGGGCGCGGGGGCGGGCGGCGGAAAAAGCCCAGAAACTGGATACGGATATCTTGCCCGCGGCGGGATTTGTGTTCGGTGACGCGCGCCGGCTGCGCGAGTCGGTCGAACATGTGCTTCACAACGCGATCGCCTACACCGACCGCAAGGGCCGCATCCTGCTCGAGGCCAGCGGCGACGCCGACCATGCGCGGATCCGCATCAGCGATAACGGTTCGGGCATTGCGGCCGAGGATTTGCCGCGGGTCTTCAACCGCTTCGACCGCGTCGTCGAGGAAGGCGTGCGTGGCGAGGCGGCGCTTGGGCTGGGACTGCCGCTCACCCGCCAGTTCATCGAGGCGCACGGCGGGACCGTCGAACTCGAGTCGAAGAAGGGCAAGGGTACCATCGTCACCTTGACCGTTCCGCGCGGGTCGAAATGATTCTCGCGGATGAGCAGGCGACGGCGCGGCTTGGCGCGGCGCTTGCAGCGGTGGCCGGGGCAGGCGACGTCATTGCGCTTGGGGGGCCGCTCGGAGTGGGCAAGACCGCGCTGGCGCGGGGCTTTCTTGCGGCGCTCGGGCACGAGGGCGAAGTGCCGAGCCCGAGCTTCGCCATCGTCCAGCCCTATGACGATGTCGAGCCGCCGGTGTGGCACGTCGATCTCTATCGAATCGAGAAGATGTCGGAGCTCGAGGAACTCGGCCTCGATTCCGCCGACGATGCGGTGCTGCTCGTCGAATGGCCCGAGCGCGCCGGGGACAATGCCTGGCCGGATGCGCTTCGGCTAAGCCTCGACTTTGCCGGAGCCGGCGCTCGCCGCTTGACAGCGAAGGTGCCCCCGTCATGGGAAGCGCGATGGCCTCCTCGATGATTCCGCCGCCTCACGCCGATGAGTTCCTGGCCTCTTGCGGTTGGCCGCAAGCGCAGATCCTGCCGCTTGCCGGGGACGCGTCGTTCCGCCGCTATTTCCGCGTGGTGGACGGGGACAGGAGCGCGGTGCTGATGGACGCGCCGCCACCGCACGAGGACCCGCGACCGTTCGTCGCCGTGGCCGAATGGCTAGCCTCGGTTGGCCTCAGCGCGCCGCAAATCCTGGCCCGGGACATCGACCGGGGCCTGCTTCTGCTCGGCGACTTCGGCGACTGGCGGCTGCGCGAGATTCTCGACGAGGACCCGGCGCGGGAGCGTGAGCTCTACGCGCTGGCGACCGACGTGCTGATCCACCTCCACCAGCATGCGCCGATGGAGGGGCTGCGGCCTCACGGCCTCGAGCAATGGCTCGACGAGCTGATGCTGTTCACCGAATGGTATTGCCCGGCGGTCGGGGCGGACGTGGACGTGGAGGGCTATCGCGCGGCCTGGAGCGAAGCGCTTGGTCCGGTCTCCAGCGACGACCTCGGCCCTGTCACCGTCCTTCGCGATTACCATGCCGAGAACGTCATGCTGGTCGGTGACCGCAAGGGCGTGGGCCACTTCGGTCTGCTCGATTTCCAGGACGCGGTTGCCGGCCACCCGGCCTACGATCTCGCGTCGGTGCTCGAGGACGCCCGGCGCGACGTTCCGCCGGAGATCGAGCGCGAAATGATCGCTCGGTACATTCATGAGACCGGTCACGGGCAGTCGTTCGAGCGCGCCTATTGGGCGCTCGCCGCGCAGCGCAACTCGCGCATTCTCGGCGTCTTCACGCGCCTGTGGAAGAGGGACGATAAGCCTCAGTACGGGCGTTTCCAGCCGCGCATGTGGGGACTGCTCGAACGCGACCTGGAGCAGCCGAACCTGGGTCCGGTTCGCACCTGGTTCGACACCAACATCGCGCCCGAGCATCGCCGCGAGCCGTGGAGAGAGGGCGCATGATCCACGGCAAGAAGGCGCTGCGCCTGCGCGCGGAAATGCCGGCCGACGTGCCGCGCACGGCGATGATCATGGCCGCGGGTCTCGGCAAGCGCATGCGCCCGCTGACCGCGACCCGGCCCAAGCCGCTGATCGAGGTGGGCGGCAAGGCCCTGCTCGACCACGTCCTCGAGAAGTTGCGCGTCGCCGGTGTGAAGAAGGTCGTGGTCAACGTCCATTATCTCGCCGACGCGCTTGAAGCGCACCTCACCAGCCGCGCGCACGGGCTTGAGGTGGCAATCTCCGACGAGCGCGACCTGCTGATGGAAACGGGCGGCGGGCTGGTGCGGGCCGCGCCGCTGATCGATTGCGACCCATTTCTCGCGCTCAACAGCGACAATCTGTGGGTCGATGGACCGGCCGACACGCTGAAGCTGCTCGCATCGCACTGGGACGATGCGAAAATGGACGCGTTGCTGCTTCTTGTGCCGCTGGCACGCGCGCTCAATCACAAGGGAATGGGCGATTTCCATATGGATCGAAGCGGCCGTTTGCGGCGGCGCGACAAGAGCCACGTTGCGCCGTTCGTTTTCACCGGCGTGCAGATGATGTCCAAGCGACTGCTGCGCGATGCCCCCGAGGGGCCGTTTTCGACCAACATCCTATGGGACCGGGCGATCGAGGAGGGACGCTGCTTCGGCGCGGTCCACCAGGGGCTGTGGTTCGACGTCGGCACGCCCAATGCGATCCCGGTGACGGAAGCGGCGCTCGAGAATGCCTGAGCGGGCGGCCGGACAGCCCGCCGTCTTCACCATCCCCGCCCACCGCTCGTTCGCGGATTCGCTCGCCGCGGGGCTGATCCATCGCTTCGGCACGGGGCCGCTGGAGCTTGCGCGGGGCCGCATCCTGCTCCCCAATAACCGCGCGGTCCGCGCCGTCACCGAAGCCTTCGTCCGCGCGAGCGGGAGCGGCCTGCTGCTGCCGCGACTGATCCCGGTTGGCGACCCCGAGCTCGACGAGCGCATCGGCGGGGCGCTCGAGCCGCTCGACGATGACGAGGCGATCCCGCCCGCCATCGACCCGCTTCACCGACTGCTGGCGCTGGCCGACCTGGTGCGCGGCGAGGGCGTCGGCAGCACCGAGGCGCTGCACCTGGCGCGCGACCTCGCGCGGACGCTCGACTTGCTGCTGGTCGAGGAGGTCGATCCGCGGCGGCTTGCCGATGCCGCCGCGGATGCTCCGGAGCTGGCGCTGCACTGGCAGGTCTCGCTCGAGCGGCTGCGCGCGATCGTCGAGCAGTGGCCGAGGCGGTTGGCCGCGCTTGGGAGGATCGACCTCGCGGACAGGCGCAACCGCCTGTTGCGGCGGCTCGCCGACCGATGGGGCGCGAAGCCGCCGCAGGGCTTTACCGTCGCCGCCGGCATTACCACGACCGCGCCCGCGGTCACGGCATTGCTTCACCGCGTAGCACGGATGCCCGAGGGCATGGTGGTCCTGCCTGCGCTTAGCCTCGCCAGGGTCATGCCCGAGGAGGAGTGGGAGGCGCTCGGCCCGGACGAGCACGGCCGCGGCGAGCCGACCCATCCGCAATATCATCTGAAGCTCCTGCTCGACCGAATTTCGGTCGGGCGCGGCGAGGTGGAGCTGTGGCCGGCGTCGGGCCGCGCGAGCTCTCCGGCGGTTCGCGCGCGGGCCGTCGCCAATGCGATGACCGCGGCCGACTTCAGCGACAAGTGGAGCGCGCTGCCGCCCCCGGAGCGGCGGCTGACGGGCGTGCGTGCGGCGGAGTTCGCCGCCGCCGCCGCCGAAGCGCAGGGCATCGCGTTGGCGCTTCGGCGAGCGCTCGATACGCCGGGGAGGACGGCGGCGCTGGTGACCCCCGATCGGATGCTCGCGCGGCGCGTCTCCGCCTTGCTCCAGCGCTGGGGGATCGAGGCCGACGACAGCGCCGGACGGCCGCTCTCCGAGACGGCGGCGGGGACCCTGCTGCTCGGCATCGCGGCGGCGGCGGCCGAAGAGCTTGCCCCGGTACCGCTACTGGCGCTGCTCAAGCATCCGCTCGTCGGCGGCGAGGGCGACGAGAGGCTGCGCTGGCTCGAGAGCGTGCGCACCTTCGACCTCGCGCTGCGCGGGCCGCGCCCCGCCGCCGGCGTGGAAGGGATCAACGCCCATATTCGCGAACGGGAGGCGGAGCCCAAATATCGCGGCTGCGCGGCGGCGTGGGCGAAGCTGAGGCCGGCCGTCGAGCCGATTGCAGGAATGCTCGCCAGGCCGCTCGGCCTGGCGGATTTCACACGCCAGCTGGTCGGTGCGGCCGATCGATTGGCGAGCGATCGTCCGTGGCGCGGCAGCGATGGCCGAATGGCCGCGGACCTGCTCGCCGAGCTCCAAGCCGCGCCCGCCGCGGCGGCCATGGCGATCACCGCCGAGGACGCCGTCCCGGTGCTTCGCAACCTGCTCGAGCAGCAGCGGGTGCGGCCGCCTTATGGCGGGCACCCGCGCATCTCCATCTGGGGCCTGCTCGAAGCGCGGCTGCAGCAAGCCGAATTGATGGTGCTCGGCGGGCTCAACGAAGGCGTGTGGCCGGCGGCGCCCGCGCCCGATCCGTGGCTCGCGCCGAAGATCCGCGCCAACCTCAAGCTGCCGGGGCTCGAATTCCGCATTGGCTTGTCGGCGCTCGATTTCGCCAGCGCGCTCGGTGCTCCGCAGGTGCTCGTCACGAGGGCGCGGCGCGATGCGCGTTCGCCGACGGTGGCGTCGCGGTTGTGGCTGCGGCTGCAGGCGATGACCGGCGGAGTCACCCGCGACCCGCGGCTCGAACGGTGGGCGAGCGCGCTCGACGATCCGGGGGCACCCGCACCGGCGAGCCGTCCGCGACCCGCGCCGCCGGCCGCAATCCGGCCGCGCAGGATTTCGGTAACGTCCGTCGACAGGCTCAAGGCGGATCCATTTGCATTCTACGCGCAGGCGATGCTGCGCGTGCGCCGGCTCGACCCGCTGGACGCCGACCACAGCGCCGCGTGGAAGGGGACGGCGGTGCACAAGGTGCTCGAGGAATGGCTGATCCACGACGATTGCGCGCCCGAGGCGCTGCTGCCCCGCGCCCGGGCGTTGCTCAGGAGCGAGACGATCCACCCGATGCTGCGCGCCTTGTGGCAGCCGCGGCTGATGGAAGCGATCGCCTGGGTGGCTGAGAAGGAGAGCCTCAACCGCGAGGCGGGGCGCCTGCCGCTCAAGGCGGAAATCGCCGGCGAGACGGACATCGGCGGAGTGACCGTCCATGGCAAGGCCGACCGGATTGACCGCTTCGCCGACGGCGGCCTCGCGATCGTCGATTACAAGACCGGCAAGGCGCCGGCGCAAAAAGCGGTGGACAAAGGCTTCGCGCTCCAGCTCGGGCTGCTTGGGCTGATCGCCCGCGCCGGTGGGTTTCCAGAGGTCGAAGGCGAGCCCGAAGCGCACGAATATTGGTCGCTGACCAAGGACCGAGATAAGTTCGGCAAGCGGGTCTGCCCCGATAAGAGCATGGGCGCGGCCGAGTTCCTTGCCCATGCCGAGGCCCATTTCCGCGATGCCGCCGGGAAGTGGCTGACCGGAAGCGAGCCGTTCACGGCCAAGCTTAATCCGGCCTACGCGCCCTACGGCGACTATGATCAGCTAATGCGGCTCGAGGAATGGTACGGCCGCGAATGAAGAGTTTAGCGCCGCGGCTTCTTCTTGATTTTCGACGCGTAGAGCAACGCGGCGACAATCGCCGCCGAGCCGACGCCGACGGCCACGCCCGCCTTCACCAGCTTGCTGCGCCTTTGGTCGTCCGCGGGGTCGTTCTTTTCGGCCATGATGTGCTCCTTGGGGACACGAATATGGCGTTCGCGCGAGCTTGGGAAGGCTGATGGCCCAGCGCATCAAGCCGCTTCACGAGCTCCAGGGCGACCAGGCGCTCGCCGCCGACCCGCGGGCGCATGCGGCGCTGTCGGCTTCGGCCGGCACCGGCAAGACGCAGGTGCTGACCGGGCGGGTGCTGCGGCTGCTGCTGTCCGGCGCCGCGCCCGAGACCATCCTCTGCCTCACCTTCACCAAGGCGGCCGCGGCCGAAATGGCCAACCGCGTGGGTGCACGGCTCGCCGCGTGGGTGCGGATGAAAGGCCCCGATCTGAAGAAGGATCTGTTCGCGCTTGGCGAGCGCAACGATCCGGTGACCGTGCAGCGCGCGCGCAGGCTGTTCGCCAAGGTCCTTGAAGCCCCGGGCGGGTTGCGCATCCAGACCATTCACAGCTTTGCCCAGACCCTGCTTGCGTCGTTCCCGGCGGAGGCGGGGATCGCACCCGGTTTCCAGCCGCTCGAAGGCCGCGCCGAGCAGGAGCTCGGGCGAACCACACTCGCCAACCTGCTCGCTGAAGCGGAGGCGAGCGGCAACGAGGGTCTGATCGGCGAAGTCCAGTGCCTCAGCCTGCGCCTCGGCGAGGGAGCCGCCGTCGATTATCTAATGCGCTGCGCGCGGTCGCAGGAGGCGCTTGCGGCACTCGGTCCGGCGCAGGGAATCGAAGCGCGCCTCCGCTCCATGATGGAGCTGCCCGAGGAATCGGTCGAGGACTATGTCGCGCATCATTGCGGGGATGAAGGCTTCGATTGCGACCTCCTGCGGGCGGTGGCTGACGCCAATCGGAGATGGGGCACACAGACCGGGCTGGGCCATGCCGAGCTGATCGAGAAGTGGCTCGCGCTGACACCCATCGAGCGCGCCGCCGAGCTTCCGACGCTCCGCAAGATCGTGCTGACGGATAAGGGCACGCCCCGCATCGCCGCGGGGCAGACACGGGCCGAACCGCATTACGAAACCCACGCGGGCCGTCTCGCGGTGCTGATCGGCGACCTGCTGCGAATCCAGAATGGCGCGCGGCTCGCGTGCGACATGGCCGCGGGGCTGCGCGCGGGGCAAGCGTTCGCCGACGCTTATGCCCATGCCAAGCGCGCCGCCGGAGTTGCCGATTTCGACGATCTGATCCGCTGGACGCGCGAGCTGCTGAAGAAGCCCGGAATGGGTGAATGGGTGCGCTACAAGCTCGACCAGCGCACCGACCACGTCCTCGTCGACGAAGCGCAGGACACCAACGAAGCGCAATGGGACATCGTGTGGCGCATCGCAGAGGAATATTTCAGCGGCACGAGCGAAGCGGAGCGCACGGTCCGAACCGTCTTTACCGTCGGCGACTTTAAGCAGGCGATCTTCGGCTTCCAGGGAACCGACCCACGCGAGTTCGACCGGATGCGCGCCAGGTTCCGCCAGCGGTCAGAGGAGCTTCGATCGGAGAACGACGACTCGCCGGAGTTCCGCGACTTGTCCATCAACGCGAGCTTTCGCTCGGCGCAGGCGGTGCTCGACAGCGTCGATGCCGTGATCCGCGACGTCGGCTTTCGCGAAATGGGACTTCCCGAGTTCCCGCCGCCGCACGTCGCGCATCATGAGAGCCGCCCCGGTATCGTCGAGCTGTGGAAACCGTTCGCGCTGGAGGATTCTGGGGAGGGCGAGGAAGGGGAGGAGGGCTGGCTCGACGCCGACGCGCGGGGCTATGCCGACAAGCTCGCCGGGCAGGTGCGCACGTGGATCGACGAGGCGCCGGTGCTCGACTCGACGCGGCGACCGCTCACCGCTGGCGATATCCTGATTCTCGTCCGGAGCCGCGGGGAATTGGCCTCGCTGATCGTCGCTCGGCTGTTCGAAGCGGGGGTTCCTGTCGCCGGCATCGACCGCCTGTTCCTGTCCAAGCCTTTCGCGGTGCGCGACCTGCTCGCCGCGGTGACCTTCGCGGTCCAGCCGCTCGACGACCTCAACCTCGCCAATTTGCTGGTGTCGCCGTTGATCGGGTGGGATCAGCAGCGATTGTTCGACCTCGCGCATGACCGCAAAGGGCCGCTGTGGCGCGCGCTCCGCGAGCGGGCCGGGGAGCGCGAGGATTTCGCGGCGGCGCATGCGGCGCTCGGCGATCTGCTGGCGATAGCCGATTACACCACGCCTTCGCGCTTCCTCGAGACGATCCTCTCCGGCCCGCTTGACGGCCGGCGCAGGCTTTACCGCCGCCTCGGCCCGGCCGCGCGCGATCCGATCGACGAGCTGATGACCGCGGCCCTCGAATTCGAGCGCAACGAGGTCCCGTCGCTGGAGCGCTTTCAGGCGTGGTTCGCGCGGGGCGATGTCGAGATCAAGCGCGACCCCTCCGAGCGAGCGAATTCGGTGCGGGTGATGACGGTGCACGGCGCCAAGGGCCTCGAAGCGCCGTATGTGATCCTCGCCGACGCCACCGCCGACCCGGCCAACCTCGGGCGCCGCAATGCCTCGCTTGACTTGCCGGTCGGCGGCGAGAAGGTCCCCGTTATCCGCCCGCGCAAGGCGGAATTGCTCGAGCCGTTCACCAGCATCGCCGCGGCCGAACAGGCGCGCGATCTCGAAGAACATTGGCGGTTGCTCTACGTCGGCATGACCCGCGCGAGCGAGCGGCTGGTCATAGCCGGGATCGAGCCGACCCGCGGAGTGCCCGAAAATAGCTGGCACAAGCGAGTCGAGCGGGCGCTGGCCTCGCTCGGCGCGGAAGCGGAGGCGGACGAGCGCTGGACGGCCGTGCAGCGCTATCGCGGAACGATCTTGCCGCGGGCTGTCAGGCCGAAGGCCGCGCGCTTTGCGCTCGCCGCGGTCGCGATTCCGGACTGGGTTCGCGCCGTTGCTCCCGCCGAGCCGCGGCCGCCGCGGCCGCTGGCGCCCTCGCAACTCGCCGAGAGCGGCGAGCCGGCTCCTCCGCCGAGCCCGCAGTCGCGCGCCGCCGCGAGGCGCGGCACCTTGATCCACCAGATGATCGAGCGGCTTGCCGACGTGGAGCCCGAGGCGCGCCGGGAGCGAGCTCTCCAGTGGCTCGAGCGATCGGCGGGGGTCACGGACGTGAACGCTCGCGAGGAAATCTCCGGCCAGGTCTGCGCCGTTTTGGCCGACCCGCGCTTTGCCTCCTTGTTCGGCCCTGGCTCGCTCGGCGAGGCGCCGCTCGCCGCGACGCTGGCCGATGGGCGGGTGATCGCTGGAACCGCCGACCGGCTGCTGATCGAGGAAGGGCGGGTCTCGGTTTTGGATTTCAAAACCGGACGGGTGCCCGAATCGGAGGCGCACGTTCCCGCAGCTCACCGGGCGCAGATGGATGCCTATTCCGCCGCCTTGCGGGTCATTTTTCCCGGGCGGCAGGTCCGCGCGGCGTTACTCTATACCTCGGGTCCAAAACTCATCGAAGTGATGCCTTGAGAGGCACCGGGCGAGCGCCCATATGCATTCAAAGCAGGAGATTCGTGCGCCATGGCTACCAAGTCCGTTACCGATCAGAGCTTCGCCAGCGACGTTTTGGGTGCTCCCGGCCCCGTCCTGGTCGATTTCTGGGCGGAATGGTGCGGGCCGTGCCGGATGATCGCACCGGCGCTCGAGGAAATTTCCGCCGAGCTGGGCGAGAAGGTCACCGTCGCCAAGCTCAACATCGACGAGAATCCCGACACCCCGAGCCGCTACGGCGTGCGCGGAATCCCGACCATGCTGCTGTTCAAGGGCGGCCAGCCGGTCGCGCAGAAGGTCGGCGCCGCCCCGCGCAGCCAGATCCAGCAGTGGCTGGAGAGCAATCTCGACGCCACCCCGCAGTCGAACGTCGGTTAAGCTTAACTCCGGCGGGGCCCCGTTTTTCCGCACATGCATCCGCCAGCTATGCCCGCCACGAGGGCTCTCCCTTAATTGACTAGCGCTAGGGCGCTCCTTACATCGCCCGCGACAGTTTCCCACAGCGTCGGCGAGTGGTTTTCGCCCCATCCTGAACGCGCGGGTATTTAAGGGATTTCCATGTTCGCCGCAGTGGCAAAAAGCATCTTCGGATCGGCCAACGACCGGTACGTCCGCAGCCTCGGCAAATATGTCGACGCGGTCAACGCTCTGGAGCCGAATATTTCCGCGCTTTCGGACGACGAACTGCGCGGCCAGACCGAGCGGTTTCGCCAGCGGCTGGCCAGCGGCGATCGGCTCGAGGATTTGCTTGCGGAAGCGTTCGCGACAGTCCGTGAAGCGGCCATCCGGACGCTCGGCCAGCGGCATTACGACGTCCAACTGATCGGCGGAATCGCGCTTCACCGCGGCGAGATCGCCGAGATGAAGACCGGCGAAGGCAAGACGCTCGTCGCCACGCTCGCCGTCTACCTGAACGCGCTCGAAGGGCGTGGCGTCCATGTCGTCACCGTCAACGACTATCTCGCCCGCCGCGACGCGGACTGGATGGGGCAGATCTACCGCTTCCTCGGAATGAGCGTCGGAGTGATCGTCCCAAATCTGACCGACGAAGAGCGGCGCGAGGCCTATAATTGCGACATCACCTACGCGACGAACAACGAGCTCGGCTTCGACTACCTCCGCGACAATATGAAGTTCACGCGCGAGCAGATGGTCCAGCGGCCGTTCAATTATGCGATCGTCGATGAGGTGGATTCGATCCTGATCGACGAGGCGCGGACCCCGCTGATCATCTCCGGCCCGACCGACGACAAGTCCGACCTGTATATGAAGGTCGACACCCTGGTGAAACTGCTGCAGCCGTCCGATTACGACAAGGACGAGAAGCAGCGCAGCGTCGTCCTCACCGAGGACGGCACGGAGAAGGCCGAGCGGATGCTCGAGGAAGCCGGCCTGATCGAGGGCCGCAACCTCTACGACATCATGAACACCCAGGTCGTCCATCACTTGAACGAGGCGCTCAAGGCCAACGTCATGTTCAAGAAGGACATCGATTACATCGTCAAGGACGGGAAGGTCGTCATCATCGACGAGTTCACCGGCCGGATGATGGACGGGCGGCGCTGGTCGGACGGTCTCCACCAGGCGGTCGAGGCCAAGGAAGGGGTGCAGATCGAGCCCGAGAACCAGACGCTCGCATCGATCACGTTCCAGAATTACTTCCGCATGTATCCCAAGCTCGCGGGAATGACCGGCACGGCGATGACCGAAGCGCCGGAATTCTTCGACATCTACAAGATGAACGTGGTCTCCATTCCGACCAACGTGGTGGTCTGCCGGATCGACGAGGACGACGTCTTCTACAAGACCATGGCGGAAAAATTCGCCGCGATCACGGAGGAGCTGAAGGCCAAGCAGGAGCTCGGCCAGCCGGTGCTGGTCGGCACGGTTTCAATCGAGAAGTCGGAGATGCTCTCGGAATATTTGGAAAAGCAGAGCATCAAGCACTCCGTCCTCAATGCCCGCTTCCACGAGCAGGAAGCCCATATCGTGGCGCAGGCGGGGCGCATGGGCGCGGTTACCATCGCCACCAACATGGCCGGCCGAGGCACCGACATTCAGCTTGGCGGCAACCTCGCGTTTCGCATGCAGGACGAATTCCCCGACCTCCTCCAGGACACAGCCGAGTTCGAGGCCCAGGCCGTGAAAATCCGTGAAGAGATCGCCGCGGAAAGGCAGCGCGTGC
>JBDTXI010000003.1:0-17491 GCA_040006255.1 Sphingomicrobium sp. | reverse complement strand
AGGCGCAGTTCATGGCCATGCTCGCGCTCGCCGACGGCGACAGCTTCCTCGAGGAGACGATCTTCGAGAACCGCTACATGCACGTCCCCGAGCTGAGGCGGATGGGCGCGGAAGTCGACATCCACGGCCGCTCGGCGATCGTCCACGGCACCGACAAGCTGGCCGGCGCCAACGTGATGGCGACCGACCTGCGCGCTTCGATGAGCCTGGTGCTGGCCGGACTCGCGGCCGAAGGCGAGACCGAGGTGCTGCGCGTCTACCACCTCGACCGCGGCTACGAGCGGCTGGAAGAGAAGCTCTCGGCGGTGGGGGCGACCATTGAACGGCGAAGTTCGAGCTAATTTTGGCGGATCCGAGCCTCCAACTCGATCGAGACGGCGCGACGCTGTTTCCAAGCTTCTGCACTCCCGCCACCGGCCGCGAGCTGGAGCGTATACTTCCAACGGATCGGATCGATGCCGGGGTCCGCATCTTTGGCAACGTCTCTTTATCACGATGGTTATCTGGGAAGCGGATATTGGACCTTGTCCGGTCCAAAATGGGATCGAGAGCGAAGCCGGTAAGGGCGATTCTCTTCGACAAGACCGCTAATTCCCACTGGGTGCTTGGATGGCATCAAGATCGGACTATCGCTGTTTGTGAGCGCCTCGAGCAGCCTGGGTTCGATCATTGGACGACTAAATCCGGCGTCTGTCATGTCGAGCCGCCATTTTCCGTCATCGAAAACATGCTTACCGCGCGCATTCACCTTGATGCGGTGACCAAGAGCAACTCGCCTCTGCTGGTTGCACCGGGCAGTCACAAGTTCGGCCTGATCAAGGAGGCGCAGGTGGATGCGGTTGCGGAGCACTGCGGAGTGAGAGCATGTCTCGCTGACGCGGGAGACGTCTGGCTGTACCACACGGCGATCCTCCACTCGTCCGAGAAATCACGCAGCGATCGCCCCCGACGGGTCCTGCAGGTCGACTTCTCAGGCGACGAATTACCCGGCGGGTTGCAATGGCTCGGAATTGGCGAGCTTCCGTTAGAGCGGGCTAAAGCTTCTTCATAAAGCGCATGCTCGTGCGTTCGTAGCCGAGGTGACGGTAGAAGGCGTGCGCGGCGGAGCGGCGGACGTTGCTGGTTACCTCGATGATCTGGCAGCCGGCCTTCTTCAATGACTGTTCGGCGGCCTCGACGAGCATCCGCCCGATGCCATGGCCCTGCTCCTGCTTGGTGACGACAAGGATGGTGATGCGGCCGACCCCGGCCGGGCGGTGCACCGTCACCGTGCGGTGAATTCCGACAAGACCGACGGCCGTCTTGCCGAGGGTCGCGACCAGCGGCGTCTCGCCGGTTTTCCCGAGGGCTGCCAGGTTCCTGCGCACGGATTTCTCGTCGATCCCATGGCCAAGCTCGTGGATCAGCTCGACGAGCCGCGGCGCATCCGCCGGCCTCGCGTCGCGGACCTGCGGCTTCGGCTCCGGCTTCGGCGGCGGTGGAGACGGCGGCGGAGGAGGGCGCTTCGCCAGCGGCGCCGCGTCGTTCGCCGGACGCCGTTCGGCCTTCGCCCTGCGCTTGCGCGGAAGCACCGCGACGTCGAGCGACGCGCCCCAATCCTTCGCGCCCAGGTTGCGCAGGAATTCTTCCACGTCTTCGGGCTTCGCGGTCGGGCCTTTCTCGTCCATCCCCAACACCGGATTGCCCTTTGGATCGGTCAGGCCGACCTTGCCGAAGCGGCGCTTGCCGGGCGAGCGAACGCGCGAGCGGACGAGCTTCAAGCCGCGATTGCGGGCGCTTTGCGCGAGGTCGTCGAGGCGCGGGTCGCTCACAGCGAATCGAGCAGGTGCAGCACGAGGCCGACGAGACCGCCGACGAGCGTGCCGTTGATGCGGATGTATTGCAGGTCCCGCCCAACCGCGCCCTCGAGCCTTGCCGTGACCGTGCCCGCATCCCAACCGCGAACGGTGTCCGAAACCAAGCGGACGATGGAGCTGCCGTAGCTCGCCGCGGTTCCAACCACGGCGCGGCGCGCGAACTGGTTGAGCGCGGCGCGGATCCGCGGATCGCTTTCGAGGGTGCCGCCCATCGATTTGAGGATTTCGCCGAGCTTTCCGGCGAGCACCGCATCCGGGTTGCGCGCGGCACGGATCACGGCTTCGCGCCCCTTCTGCCACAGCGCGTCGAGCCACAGGCTGACCGATTTGTTGTCGAGCAATTGCTCCTTCATCGCCTCCACGCGCTCGCGCGTTTCGGGGCGGGTCTGGAGATCGTTGGCGAGCTGCGCCAGCGCTTCCTCAACCTTGACGCGGACCGGGTGCGAGGGATCGGTCGACATCTCGACGGTGAGCTTGCGCAAGCCGTCGACGATCGCGTCGGCGAGCTTGGCGTCGAGCCCGGCGAGCTTGAGCACCCAGTTCGCCTTCTTGTGCACCATCTCGCGGATCAGCGGTTCGTTGGCGTCGAGCGCGCGCGCCATCCAGCGGATCGCCGCCTCGAGCATCGGCACGTGGCGGTCATCGTTGATCGCCGAGGCGAGCGCGTGCCCGAGCAGCGGCGCGACCTCCGTCTTGCGAATTCGCGCGGCGATGGCGCCCTTGACGATGCCGCCGAGGCGCTCGTCGTCGAGGCTTTCGAAGATGTCGGCGATGAGCCGCGACGCGCCGCCTCGGATACGCGTGCCTTCGGCGGCGGGGGTCCGCAGGAAGCGGCCGGTCGCGCCGGCGATATCGATGTTGCGCATCCGCCGGGCGACCACCGACGGAATGAGGAAATTCTCCTTGAGAAAGGTGGCGAGCGCTTCGCCGATGCGGTCCTTGTTGCGCGGGATGATCGCGGTGTGCGGGATCGGCAGCCCGAGCGGGTGGCGAAACAACGCGGTAACGGCGAACCAGTCGGCCAGGCCGCCGACCATCGCCGCCTCGGCGAATGCCTTGACGTAGCCAAGCCCCGGATAACGTGGTTCGAGCGCGCGTTCCACGGCGAAGACTGCCGCCATCACCACCAGCAGCCCGGTGGCGATGACCTTCATGCCCTGGGTGCCCGGCTGAGCGGGGTTGAAGCGGCTCAGGACCGGCGGGGACGAAGAGGCGGCACGATTCATGCCGCCTCAATAGCCGGATCGCCGCTTGGGTTCACTCCGCCGGTACGGGCTCCGCCCCCTGGTGCGCTCCAACCCCGACGAAGCGGTGGAACACACGCCCGAGCCGCGACTCGATCGAGATCGCGATCGAGAAGTAGGCGGGCACCAGCACCAGCGTCAGCAAGGTCGAGAAAATGAGGCCGCCGATGACCGTGATGCCCATCGGCGCGCGCCAGCTGTTGTCGCCGCTGATCGAGATCGCGGTCGGCAGCATGCCCGCGACCATGGCGACCGTGGTCATCACGATCGGCTGCGCGCGCTTATGCCCGGCCTCCCAGATCGCTTCGTTCTTGGCCATTCCGTGGTTCATCATCTCGACCGCGAAATCGACCAGAAGGATCGAGTTCTTAGCGACGATGCCGAACAGCATGAGGATGCCGATGAGGACGAATAGCGACACCGGCTGCCCGGCGATGTGAAGCGCCACCGCGGCCCCGAGCGGGGCAAGGATCAGCGAGCCCATGTTGACGAACGGCGCGAGGAACCGGCGGTAAAGCAAGACCAGCACGGCGAACACCAGCAGCACGCCCGAAATCAGGGCGATGGCGAAGTTGAACAACAGCTCGGCCTGCCACTTCTGGTCGCCGAGGTTCATCTTCTGCACGCCCTGCGGCAGGTTCTTGACCGTCGGCAGCTCATTCACCTTGGCCCACACGTCGCCCTGGACGACGCCCGGCGCGAGATCCGCTCCGATTGCCAGCCGGCGAACCTGGTTCGACCGCTGAATGGTGGTCGGGCCCGATCCGAAGCCGATGTCAGCGACGGCCTTGAGCGGAATTGAGCCGCCGCTCGACGTCGGCACCGGCAAATTCTCAAGCGTCGTAATGTCGCGCCGCGCATTCTCCGACAGCGACACGGTAATTGGCACCTGGCGGTCGCTGAGCGAGAATTTCGCGCTGTTCTGCTCGATTTCGCCCAGGGTCGCGATGCGGATCGTCTGGCTTAGAGCGGCAGTGGTGACACCGAGGTCCGCTGCGAGGTCGAAGCGCGGCTTGATGGTGATTTCCGGTTGCGCGAGGTTGCTTCCGACGCGCGGAGCCACGAGGCCGGGGATGCCGGCCATTTCCTTGGCGATCTGGTTGCCGACGGCGGTCAGCTCGACCGGGTCTTCGCCGCCGAGGTAAAGCATGATGTCGCGCGAATCCCCATCCGGACCGCCGCCCTGCTGGCTTTGGAAGCTGACTCGGGCGTCGGCCATTGCAGCGAGGGTCGGCGCCAAGTTCCGCTCGAACTCGGTGCTCTTCACCTTGCGCTTCTTCTTGAGCACGATGTTGACGTGCCCCTGGCCGACATTGACCCGCTCGAACACGCGGTCGACGCTCGGATCCTTGGCGATGATCGCGGACGCGCGATCGACCACCACTTCGGTTTCCTTCAGCGTGCTGCCCGGCGGCATGGTGATGTTGACCCGCGAATAATCGCTGTTTTGTGGCGGGAAGAAGGACAAGGACAAAGTGCCGAACAGGATGATGCTGAGGAGCAGGGTGACGAGGCCCGCCCCGACCATCGCCAGCCGGTGGTCGCGCATCCGCCCGTCCCAGCGCGCCGCCACGATCCGATGCCAGTCGGCGAAGCTGTTGCTGCCGACAAGCCGCACGAGCAAGCCGATGAGCTTGCCCGCGCCGTAGGCCACCCCTGTGCCGACGATGAGCGCGAGGACGAACGTGATCGCTCCATTCCAGCCAAGCTTGCCAAGCCCCGCCATCGCGGCCCCGGTTCCAGCGCCGAATGCGGCGAGGACCAGCAGCAGGAGGAGTCCCCCGATCGCGTAATAGCCGTATCGGCGCGCCGGCTTGGGCAGCCGGTCGAGGACCGCATGCGCCTTGGTCGTGTCGAGACTCCAATTGAGAACCTTGAGGTAGAGATCCATCCACTTCCAGTTGGCGTGCGGCTGCTTGCCGTGCGAGCGCAGGAAATAGGCCGCGATCAGCGGCGTGATCATGCGCGCGACGAACAGGCTCATCATCACCGAAAGCACGACGGTGAAGCCGAACGCCTTGAAATACTGGCCGGCGATGCCGGGCATCAGCGCGACGGGCAGGAAGACGGCGACGATGGCCATCGTCGTCGCCAGCACCGCGAGGCCGATCTCGTCAGCGGCGTCGATCGCGGCCTGATAGCCCGACTTGCCCATGCGCATGTGGCGGACGATGTTTTCGATCTCGACGATGGCGTCGTCGACGAGCACGCCCGCGACCAGGCCCATCGCCATGGTCGACATGAAGTTGAGCGTGATTCCCATCATGCTCATGAAGAAAAAGGCCGGAATGGCCGAAAGCGGGATGGACACGGCGGAAATTGCCGTCGCCCGGACGTCGCGCAGGAAGAGCAGGACGACCAGCACGGCCAGAACCGCGCCTTCAATCAAGCCTTCCATCGCCGAGCGATATTGCGCCTTGGTGTAATCGACGGTCGTAAACACCTCGGAGAAGCGAACCTTGGGGTTCTCCTTTTGCAGCGCCGCCATTTCCTTCCACAGCGACTGGTAGGCGGTCACTTCCGACGCACCCTTCGACCGCTGAATCATGAAGGTGACGACCTGGCGGCCGTTCTGCTTGGCGATCGAGCGCTGTTCGGAATTGCTATCCTGCACCTGCCCGAGATCGGCGAGCTTGACGATACGCCCGCCGGGCAGCGCGATTTGCGTCTGCGACAGCTGATAGGCGTTGGGGGCATTGCCGATCACGCGCACCGACTGCTCGGAACCCGCAATCTCGGCGCGTCCCCCGGCGCCGTTCATGTTGCTTTGGCGAAGCTGCTGGTTGACCTGCGCGGCGGTAATGCCTTGCGACTGCAGCGCGGCTGGATCGAGGATCACGCGAATGGTCCGGTCGACGCCGCCCACCCGCTGCACGGCGGCGATGCCGGGCAGACCGAGCAGGCGCTTGGCGACGGTGTTGTCGATGTACCAGCTGAGCTGCTCGAGCGTCATGTCGGTGGTCTGCGCGCCGACGTAGGAGATCGGTTCGTTCTCGGCGTCGACGCGGGTGATCTGCGGCTCGAGAATGCCGTCGGGAAGCGTGCCGCGGATCTGCGCGACCGCGTTGCGGACGTCATTCACCGCGCGGTCGGTCGGAGTACCGAGCTGGAACTGGACGAAGGTCGTGCTGTTGCCCTCGACCACCGTGCTGCTCATTTCTTCGACGCCGGTCACACCGCGGATCGCCGATTCGACCCGCTGCGTGATCTGCGTCTCCATCTCGTTCGGCGCCGCGCCCGGCTGGGAGACCGAAACCAGGGCAGCCGGGAAATCGATGTCGGGGGCGTTGTTGACCTGCATCCGGGAGAACGAGATCAGCCCGGCGAGCATCAGCCCGACGAAGAGCACGATCGGTCCGACCGGGTTGCGAATGCACCAGGACGAGATGTTGCGGAAGTTCATGATCTCACTTCTTTCCTGGATCGCTTCAGCGTGACGCTTGGCGCCTCGGGCTGATCTTTTGCCCCGGGTTGAGGAACGGTCCGGCGGAGAGGACGACGGCCTCGCTTCCCGACAGCCCCGACGCGATCGTTACCCCGCTTCCGCTTACCGTGCCGATGACGATGTCGCGCCGCTCCACCTGGTTTTTCGCATTGACGACGTAGACGTAATTGCCCTTGTCGTCGCTGAGCACGGCGCTTTGCGGGAGCTGCGGCGCGGTGGTTGCACCGGCGGTGATCCGCGCCTCGGCGAAACCGCCCGGCTTCACGTCTGCCGTGTAGGGAATGGCGATCCGTACCTGGCCCAGCCGCGACTGCGGATCGATGACCGGCGCTACCTGCCACACCGATCCGGCGATGCTCGCTTGGGCCCCGACCGGGGTGACCTGCGCCGGCATCCCGAGGTGAACGAACGCGAGATCCTGCTGCGCCAGCTGGGCGCGCATTTCCATCTGGCCGCCCTCGGCGAGCCGGAACAAGGCGCCGGAGCTGGGGCTGACGATCTGGCCGACTTCCACGCTTCGGGCGAGGATCAGGCCGGCCGCCGGAGCGAGGAC
Organism: Sphingomicrobium sp.; assembly: GCA_040006255.1. Taxonomy (GTDB): domain Bacteria; phylum Pseudomonadota; class Alphaproteobacteria; order Sphingomonadales; family Sphingomonadaceae; genus Sphingomicrobium. The sequence continues at coordinate 10,393 of JBDTXI010000003.1, read as the reverse complement.
GTTGAGCTGCCCGATTTGCGCGCGGGTGGCGCCGAGGATCGCCTGGGCCACACGCACCTGGGCGTAAGCCGCATCGCGCGCCGCCTTCTTGGCATCGATCTCCGCCTTGGAGACAAAGCCGCGGCCCTGCAGGGCGAGCGCGCGCTCGTAGTTTGACTGCGCGAGCGCCGCATTGGCCCGTGCTGCCTGGATCTGCGCGGCAAGCTGCGCCGCCTGTTCGGTCTGGACCGAGCGGTCGACCACCGCGAGCACCTGGCCGCCGCGAACCCAGCTGCCGGCATCGACCAGCACGCGCATCACGCGGCCGCCCTGCCCGGCGATTCCGACCGGCTGGTCGCGCTTGGCCGCGAGGGGACCGCTGGCGGTGACGACGCGCCCGACCTGGCTTTGCCCAGGGACGACCACGGTCACCGTCGGGATTTGCCCGGCGCTTTTGCTGTCCGCGCTCTGCGCCGAATCCGTCTTCGACCCGCTGCGGGCGAACACCAGCAACGCAACGAGTAATGCAAGGACCACGACCGCCCCGATGATAACCCAGCGGCGGCGGCTCGAGCGGTCGGTCACCACCAGGGTATCGGAGGTGCGTATCGAGGTTTCCCTGTTCATCATTTCCTGCCCAATTTCGCGAATCTGTTGTAGCGTGACTGTATTACCCAAATAAGTCACCCCGTGCAACAGGACCCGCGCCGGTTAATTATGGCTACTGCTTTTCGACTAACGGTGGCACTTGTCCCGCAAGCGCGCGTTGCCGAGTTTACAATGAAGGCCGGTTGAACAACAGTAGAAAGCGAGGGGAAACGCGATGCTGATGCCACTGCTTGATCCGAACCATAGCTGGCTCTGGTGGATCGTAATTGGAGGACTCGCGGGCGCGCTCGCCAAACTGCTGATGCCCGGGCGCGATCCGGGAGGGTGCTTGATCACCATCCTGCTCGGCGTCGCCGGCGCCGTCATCGCCGGCTGGCTGGGCCACCTCGTCCATTGGTACGAGCCCGGAGAAGGCGCGAGCTTCGTCGGCGCCGTGGTCGGCGCGTTCATCCTTTTGCTCATCTATCGGTTGATCGCCCGCCGCCGAACCTAGCAAGCGCCCGCGCCAGTTCGTTCAGCAAGCAGCCATGGCCAGCGGGCGACCGTTCGCCATGGATAGGATCAATCAGGGAAGCCCCATCATGAAACACACCTTGCTTGCGGGTCTGATGCTCGGCGCGGCTGCGTTGCCGAGCACCGCTTATGCACAGCAGACACCGAGCATCACCCAAGCCATCGCCGGCGCTCGGCTCGACGTCACCGCGACGGGAGAAGTCACGCGGGTGCCCGACGTGGCGATCATTTCCGCCGGCGTCGTCACGCGCTCGGCGACCGCCAGCGGCGCGATTGGCGACGCCGCCGACAGGGTCCAGCGCGTGCTGACGGCCCTTAAGCGCGCCGGCGTCGATGAGCGCGACGTGCAAACCAGCAACATCAGCCTCAACCCCGAATATCGCTACGTCGAGAACCAGCCGCCTCAGCTCACCGGTTACACCGCGTCGAACCAGCTGACGATCCGCTTCCGCGACATCCGCAATTCCGGAAAGATCCTCGATGCGCTGGTCGCCCAGGGCGCCAACCAGATCAATGGACCCAATCTGACCATCGACAAGCCCGAAGCCGCCCTCGACGAGGCGCGGGTGAGAGCGATCGCCGCGGGCCGGGCACGCGCCGAGCTTTATGCGCGCGGACTGGGGATGCGCGTCGTGCGCGTGGTTTCGGTGAGCGAAAGCGGCGGATATGCGGTGCCTCCGCCGGCACCGATGGCGGTGATGGAAATGGCCCGCGCGGCGGACACCAAGATCGTCCCCGGCGAGCAGAAGCTGCAGGTCACCCTCGCCATGACCTTCGAGCTGCAGTGAACTCATAAAAAGGGCCGCGCGGCTGATGCCGCGCGGCCCTCGAACGCAGTACTTCGCGAAGTGCTAGCGCATCGATCCCCGGCGAACCAGGTTGACGATCGCAAGCAGGATCACCGCTCCGAGCAGAGACCATAGAAACGTTTCGATGGTAATGGCGCCGTTAAGGTTGCCTTTGCCGAGAAGCAGCCCGGCAATCGCGGCGCCGACGATGCCGACGACGACGTTCAGGATAATGCCTTGCTGCGCGTCAGTCCGCATGATGAGGCTCGCGAGCCAGCCGCAAACGCCGCCAACGACCAACCAGATGATAAATCCCATGAGCATTCCCTCCTGTTTTTCACGGCTGCTTCGTTGAATACGCAGCCAATCCGGCATCACGACGCGCGATGCACCCCAGTTGTTCCGGATTTGAAAGGGTCTGTCCAGTTTTTGGGTTAACGCAAGCGCTCAACAGTGGCGGAAACGTTCGATTGGTGAGCGTCCGTAACGAGCCGCACGGGCTTTTCAGTAACGCTGCTGGCGTTCGTACTGGTCGCGGTACTGCTTGATGCGCGTGACTCGCAGTCCCGGCATGCCGCTGCGGTCGACCGCGCGCTGCCAGCTGGTGAATTCCTCAAGACTGAGGGTGTAGCGCTTGCACGCCTCGTCGACGCTGAGCAGACCGCCGGCGACCGCCGCCACGACCTCGGCCTTGCGGCGCACGACCCAGCGCGTGGTGTCGGGGTGCGGCAGCGAGCCAAGCGTTAGCGGCTCGCCGAGGGGTCCGATGACCTGGGCCGGTCGAATCTTCTGGTTCTCGAGCATTCCGTCACACCTGCTTAATCATTGATACTGGCTGCTGCTTAAGCCCGTCGCGTTGAAAACTTTCTGAAACGTGCTGGTTAATGGACCGATCATTCGCCCTTACGCTCCCTTAACCTTGCCACTTCCTCGGCGAACGCTCCGCCAAGCCGTTTCACTGCTTCCTGCCAGCCTTCGCCGGCAGACAGAGCGCACGCGACAATGTCTTCCCGCGAGTGGCCCTGCGTGCCGTCGGCACCGAGCAGATCGAGCAGCTCGTCGAGGCTGAGCGGCGCTTCCGCAATCGCGCGAAAGTCCCCCTCATGCCGCGCCAATTCCACCCCCGTCCTTGCCCTAATTGCGTCCGGTCTAGGCTTCAGGAGTGAAATTCGGGTAAAGAGCCCGGCAAGAGACCTCCGATGCGGACAGATTTTCAGCTCGGCCGCCCTTCGGGTGAGGCCCGAATCGTCGTCGCCATGTCGGGCGGCGTCGATAGCTCGGTCACGGCCGCGCTTGCAGCCGCGACCGGCGCCGAGGTCATCGGGGTCACGCTCCAGCTTTACGATCACGGCCAAGCCGCCCGGCGACCGGGCGCGTGCTGCGCGGGCCAGGACATTTACGACGCCAGGCAGGTCGCGGACCGGCTCGGGATCGCGCATTACGTGCTCGATTACGAAAGCCGATTTCGCGCCGGAGTAATCGACCGTTTCGTCGACGAATATGCGCGCGGGCGGACGCCAGTGCCCTGCGCGTCGTGCAATCAAAGCGTGAAGTTCGTCGACCTCGTCGCCTTCGCGCGCGAGCTCGGCGCGGACTGCCTCGCCACCGGCCATTATGTGCGCCGCCTGGCGAACGGCCCCCGGATCGAGCTGCACAAGGGCGCCGACCCGCGCCGCGACCAAAGCTATTTCCTTTACGGCACCACGCGCGACCAGCTCGATTTCGTGCGCTTTCCGCTCGGCGACCTGCCCAAGGACGGCGTGCGGGGCATCGCCGCCGAGCTCGGGCTCGAAGTCGCCGGCAAGCCCGACAGCCAGGACATCTGCTTCGTCCCCGACGGCGATTACGCCGGACTGGTGAAGCGCATTCGCCCCGAAACGGAAGCGTTGGGCGATATCGTCGATCTAAACGGACGCGTGCTCGGCCAGCATCGCGGAGTCATTCACTTCACCGTCGGTCAACGGCGGGGGATCGAGATCGGGGGGCAGCGCGAACCACTGTATGTCATCCGAATCGAACCTGAGACGCGCCGCATCGTCGTCGGCCCGCGCCGGGCCCTGGCCGTTGAAGCCATGCGTGTTGCCGAGTGGAACTGGACCGGCGAGGAGCAAAACGAAATCAGCGTCAAGGTGCGCTCGCTCGCGCCCGCCGTCCCCGCCTCGCGCGATGGCGACTGGGTGCGCTTCGCCCGCGCCGAGTATGGCGTCGCGCCCGGACAGGCCGCGGTTGCGTATGACGGCACGCGCCTGCTCGGTGGCGGCTGGATCGCGGAGACCGTTTCGGCTGAACAAGGCTGCCTGGATGCCGCGGCCGCATAGCGCCGGCATTCTCCTGTTCCGTCGGAGGGGCGGCGCGACGCAAGTGCTTCTGATCAAACCGGGCGGTCCCTTCTGGAAGAACAAGGACGCGGGCGCGTGGATGATCCCCAAGGGCATGGTCGAACCGGGAGAAGCGGCAGTGGAAGCGGCGCTGCGCGAGTTCGCCGAGGAAACCGGAACGCGGCTCAGCGCCGTGCCCGTCCCGCTCGCTATTGTGCGCCAGTCCGGGGGCAAGATGGTGGAAGCCTTCGCGGTCGAGGGCGACCTGGACCCGGCGAAGATCCGTTCGAACGAGGTTGAAATCGAATGGCCGCCGCGCAGTGGAATCCGGCGCCTTTATCCCGAAGCCCTCGAGGCGCGGTGGATGAGCCTTGCCGAAGCCCGCGAATTGATGCTTCCAAGCCAGCTGCCGCTGCTCGACGCACTGGAATCCACCGCCAGGGAATGAGGTAACATGCTCGCGTTTCTCGCCGCTCTCGCTTTGCAGGCCGCCGCGCCCACCACACCTCCAGCGCCGTCCGGCTGGGGAGGAATGCCAGTGGCGCCCGCAACCAAAGCGTGGCCGACGCAGGAGGGGGTCATGGTCCTCAAGGACTTCCGCTTCCGCGACGGCGAAGTCCTACCCCAACTTCGCATGCACTACACCATGCTCGGGCAGCCGCACCGCAACGCCGCGGGGGCAATCGACAATGCGGTAATGGTGCTTCACGGTACCGGCGGCGACGGCAAGCAGTTCCTGCGTCCGCAATTCGCCGACGAGTTGTACGGCCCCGGCCAGCCGCTCGACATCCGCCACAACTGGATCATCCTTCCCGACAATCTTGGCCACGGAAAGTCCTCGAAGCCCTCCGACGGACTTCGCATGCGCTTCCCCAAATATGACTATGACGACATGGTCGAGGCGCAATACCGCTTGCTCCGCGGCCTCGGCGTCACGCAGCTGCGCCTGATCATGGGCACGTCGATGGGGTGCATGCACGCATTCGTCTGGGGCGAGACGCATCCGGCATTCGCCCGCGCCTTGATGCCGCTCGCCTGCGAGCCAATCGAAATCGCGGGATTGAACCGGACGTGGCGCCAGCTGGCGATCAGCGGGATCGAAGCGGATCCGGCGTGGCAAAGCGGCAATTATATCGCCGAGCCAGCGCAGGGCCTGACGACCGCGGAGTCGCTGCTGTTCGTCGCCGGCTCGGCACCGCTTTACTACCAGGCGCAATATCCGACGCGAGCGGCGGCCAGCACGTTTGCCGAGGACCGCGTCGCCACCGCGCTGAAGGAGCTCGACGCCAATGACCTCATCTATCAGCTCGACGCCTCGCGAAATTACAATCCGTGGCTCAGGCTGGAAGCGATCACTGCCCCGGTGACGTGGATCAACTCGGCCGACGACTTCATCAACGCGCGCAACCTGCCCTACCCGGCGCAGGCGCTGAAGCGGATGCGCAACGCCCGCTTTCGGCTGATCCCCGAAACGCCCGAGACGCGCGGCCACGGCACCCACACCTGGGCGAAGTTCTGGAAGGCGGACCTTATCGCGCTTCTGGCGCGGTCGGAGGCCGGTCGTAAGCCGAGACGTGGTTCACGGTGATCAGCCACCGCCCGCGAACCTTGCGGAAGAGGCGCGTGTTGACGCCTTCGGTCATGCGGGTCCCGCGCTTGAGGCGGTATTGACCGATCAGCATCGCCGCGTCGGGAGCGAGCAGGTCGATCTTCATATTGTAGAAGTGGAGCGTGCCGCGACGCTCGGGCGAACCGCCATAGTCGCGGACATAATGATCGAGCGTTCCCTGCCAGCCGTCCTGGAACTTGCCGCCCGAGACGAAGATGACATCGGGGTTCCTGAAGCCGCTCATGTAACCGCGGAAGTCGCCGCGGTTCCACGCCGTCTCCATCTGCCGGATCACCGACACGATCGCTTCGCGTTCCGCCTTCGGACTTCCCGCCGCCGACGTTGCGAGCAGCGCGAGCGCGAAGAGCGCCGCAACCCGCTTCACAGCTGGAACTGACCCACGATGACGGTGTGGCAACGGCCGCCGAGGATGACCTGGTCGCCGTCCAGGCGGCACTGCAGGACGCCCGTCCGCGCGCTTGCCTGAAGCGCGGTGAACTCGGTGCGTCCGAGGCGGGTCGCCCAATAAGGCGCCAGCGCGGCATGCGCCGATCCGGTGACCGGGTCCTCGTCGATTCCGAGGTAGGGCACGAACACCCGGCTGACGATGTCGAAGTCCCTTCCGCGCGCAGTCACGACCGCCATTCGGGGGACCGCGCGAAGGGCGCCGAAGTCCGGGCGAATCGCGCGCACGGCGGCCTCGTCGGCGACCTCGATGATCCCCGCGTCATTGCAGCCCGCGGCAAGCCACACCGGTGAGTCCGGGAGCCCGAGCGCGCGACACAGCGCCGGCTCGCGCGTCTCGCTCAACGCGGCCGCCGGCAAATCGAGCTCGAGCAGGTCGTCGCGGCGGCTCACGGTGAGGACGCCCGATCGGGTCGAGAAGCGGACCGGGTCGGAGCGAATCAACACGTGGCCGGCGGCTAACGTCGCGTGGCCGCACAACTCGACCTCGGCCGCCGGAGTGAACCAGCGGAGGTCGTAATCCGCGTCCTCACCATCGCTCGGCACCGTGAACGCGGTCTCGCTAAGGTTATTCTCGGTGGCGATGGCCTGCATCAGCGAGTCGTCCAGCCACCGTTCAAGCGGCATCACCGCCGCCGGGTTTCCGGTCAGCGGACGCGCCGCGAACGCATCGACCTGGAAGAACGGAAGCGAAGTCATTCCGCGCTCTCCGTGATGTCCGACGAAAGCAGGGTCTCGCGGTCGGTCTGCCCTTCGGGATCGACGTGGATCAGGATTTCGGTGTCGGGAAAGCGTTTCTGCAGCTGCTCCTCGACATGATCGAGGCGGTCGTGCGCTTCCTGCACCGTCCAGTGCGCGGGAACCCAGACATGGAACTGGACGAAGCGCAGGGTCCCGCTCTTGCGCGTCCTCAAGTCGTGCAGCCCTTGGAGCTCCGGATATTCCGCCGCCGCGGCGAGGAACATCCGCCGCTCCTCTTCGGGCCATTCGCGGTCCATTAGCTGGTGGATCGCCTCGCTCGAGGCGCGGTAAGCGCCCCACGCCAGCCACAAGGCGATGGCGATGCCGAAGAGCGCGTCGGCGCCGGAAACGTGCAGCGCCTGATCGAGCACCAGCGCGACGATCACCGAGCCGTTGAGCATCAGATCCGACTTGTAATGGACATTGTCGGTCTTGATCGCGACCGAGCCGGTGCGCGCGATCACCCGCCGCTGGTACCAGAGCAGGACGAAGGTAAGCACCAGCGCCAGGACGGAGACGGCAATCCCGGTGCCCATCGCTTCGGTCTGAGCGCGGTTGATGAGGCGGTCGATCGCGCGCCACAATATGCCGATCGCGGACGCGCTGATCAGCGCAACCTGGGCCAGCGACACCAAAGCCTCGGCCTTGCCGTGCCCGAAGCGATGATCGAGGTCGGCCGGCTGGGCGGCGATGCGAACGCCCATCAAGGTCGTCAGGCTGGCAATGACGTCGAGCGCCGTGTCCGCGAGCGATCCGAGCATCGCCGTGGAATCGGTCGCATAAGCGGCCCACGCCTTGGCGACGAGCAGCACCGAGGCCAAGGCGACGCTGGCCAGCGCCGCGCGCGTCGAAAGCCGCGAATGACCGGCTGCGGTCGCGGCCGTGGTCATGGGTAGAGGAGCCCTTCGCGCCAGCGTCCGCCCTCTAGCGTGAACAGCCGCCGTTCGTGCAGCCGGTGGGGCCGGTCCATCCAGAACTCGATCCGCTCGGGAACGACCCGATAGCCGCGCCAGTGCGGCGGTCGTGGCACGTCCTTGCCTTCGAAGCGGTCCTTCACCTGCTCGAACCGCTGATCGAACGTCTCGCGGCTGTCGAGCGGTCGCGACTGGTCGGACGCCCAGGCGCCGAGCTGCGAATCGCGGGCGCGGCTGGCGAAATACGCATCCGCGTCCGCGTCGGCCACGCGCTCGACCGCGCCCTCGATCCGGACCTGCCGTCGCAGCGCCTTCCAGTGGAGGAGCAAAGCGGCGCGCGGATTGTCCGCGATCTGCTCGCCCTTGTCGCTCTGCTCATTGGTATAAAAGACGAATCCGTCGGACCCGTGCCCCTTGAGCAGAACTATTCGCGCGCACGGCCGCCCCGCCGCATCCGCCGTCGCGAGCGCCATCGCCTCGGGGTCGTTGACCTCCCCCTCGTGCGCTTCCGCGAACCACTCGTCAAAGAGGGCGAAGGGGTCCGTCATCGTGCATTGGCCTTAGGCTTGGCCTCACGCGAACGGCAACCCATCTGGTCAGGCGGTTGTCTCTGCGGCATGGGAGCGGAATGGCTTTGGACCTTTACCAACGGCTGGGTGTGCAGCGCGGCGCGAGCGAGGCCGATATCAAGAAGGCGTATCGAAGCCTCGCCAAGCAGCTTCATCCGGATCGCAACAAGGACAATCCCAACGCGGCCAAGCGCTTCGGCGAGATCACCCAGGCCTATGATCTGCTGTCCGACAAGGACAAGCGCGCCCGGTACGACCGCGGCGAGATCGACGAGGACGGCAACCCCAAGATGCCGTTCGGATCGGGCTTCGGCGGCTATTCCAGCGGCGGCGGCGGCGGACCGCAGCCTGGGGGTGCCGGATTCGAGAATTTCAATTTCGGCGGTGCCGACGCGGGCGACATCAGCGATCTGTTCGAGGGCTTGTTCGGCGGCGGCGCTGCGGGTCGCGGACGTGCCGGCGGTCCGTTCGGCGGCGGCTCTCGCCAGCGCACGCGGGGGCCGCAGAAAGGCGCCGACGTCGCTTACCGGCTCAAGATTCCGTTCGTCGACGCGGTCGCGTTGAAGGCGCAGCGGATCACATTGGGCGATGGCAAGACGATCGACCTCAAGCTCCCGCGCGGGCTAGAGGACGGAACCAAGATCCGCCTTTGCGGCAAAGGCGAGGACGGACCAGGCGGGCGCGGCGACGCGCTGGTGACCATCGAGATCGCGCCGCATCGGTTCTTTACCCGTGAAGGCAACAACATCCGCCTCAACCTTCCGGTGACCCTCAAGGAGGCGGTGCTCGGAGCCAAGATCAAAGTCCCGACGCCTGAGGGTGCGGTTATGCTGACCATCCCCAAGGGGACGACCTCGGGCAAGGTGTTGCGTCTCAAGGACCGCGGATTCACCGGCAAGGACGGCAAGCGCGCCGACCAGCTGGTGAGCGTCGAGATCGACGTCCCGGCGCACGATCCCGAGCTGCAGAAGTTCGCCGAAGGCTGGACCGCATCCGGCAACCCGCGCGCGGACCTCGGCGTCTAGCTCGAAGTCCGAATGCGCGACATTTCCCCTCAATCGCCTGAAGCGAGGCGCAAGCGCCTCGCCAGCATGCGCGCTGCTTTCGGCACCGAGGTCGAGGAGAAGCTCAAGCCCAAGGTCACCGCGTGGGAAGTGGTCAAGCGCGTGGCCGTCGGAGTCTATAACGACGGGTTCATCCACGCCGGCAACCTCGCCTATCTGTCAATCCTCGCCTTGTTTCCGTTCTTCATCCTTGCCGCCGCGATCGCCCATCTCCTCGGCCAGAGCCAGGACGCGCAGCTGACCGTTGCCAATGTCCTTCGACGCCTTCCGCCCGACGTCGCCTCGACCTTGCAGAAGCCGGTGCAGGAGGTGCTGACCGTTCGGACCGGCACCCTGTTGTGGCTCGGCGCCATCGTCGGCCTGTGGACCGCCGCGAGCTTCATCGAGACGATCCGGGACATTTTGCGGCGCGCATTCGGAGTGAAGTTCTGCGCCCCGTTCTGGGAATATCGCCTCGGCTCGATCCTTATCATCCTCGGCGCGGTGCTTCTGCTGATGACCGCCTTTGCGGCGAGCGTCGCCTTAAGCTCGCTCCAGCACGTGCTGCTCGAATGGTTTCCGTTCGCCCAGGGGCTGGGAACGACGCTGGGCATCTACCGCCTGGTCCCGGCGGCGACCTTGTTCTTCACCTTTTACGTCCTGTTCTACGTGCTGACGCCCGCGCGCTATCGCAAGCGCGACTGCAGGAAATGGCCCGGCGCTCTTTGGGTCACGGCGTGGTGGCTGGCCACGGCCGAGATCCTGCCGTGGGTGCTCGGACTCCTGGGCGGCTACAGCCTGACCTATGGCAGCCTCGCCGGAGTGATGATCTCGCTGATCTTCTT
>JBDTXI010000002.1:0-18531 GCA_040006255.1 Sphingomicrobium sp. | reverse complement strand
ATCGCCGCGCTCCAGGACCGCGGCCTCAAGCGCGGAGTCGCGAGCCTGTGCATCGGCGGCGGCGAAGCGACCGCGATGGCCGTGGAGCTGGTCTAGGCGACGGACTCGCCGCCGCGACCCGCTGGTGCTAAGTGCGCTCCCTTCTCAGGGGAGAAAACCGATGCGTTCGACCATCTGCCTTACGGCCGCTCTCGCGCTTTGCGCCACTTCAGCACTGGCTCACACCAAGGCGGCAGCCAAAAGCGCGGCCTTTCAGCTAAACGAAACGACGTGGACCTTCGTCGACAAGAAAACGAAGGTGCGCGAGTCGATCGACGGCGACGGCAATTACATCTTGCAGTCCGTTGCCGGGAAGCACCTCGACCACGGCACCGCGGTGATGAAGGGCCATAAAGCCTGCTTCACCAGCGCGATGACCAAGGAAGGCGAAGTCTGCTGGACGACCGGTCCAGTCAAGATCCGCCACTCGATGGTTACGACGAGCAGCAAGGGCCGGAAACTGCGCGTGACCCGAGCCGCTTACGTTTCCATGTCCATGCCGAAATAAGGGCCGGGGACGAAGGCGCCTTACTTCTTGCCCGCGTAAGCCTGGCATTCGATCTCGAGCAGCGCGCCGAGCGCGAGGCCGTTCGCGCCGAATGCGCTGCGCGCGGGCAGCGGGCCGTCGGGGAAGTAGGTCACGTAGACCTGGTTGAAGGCGGGCCAGTTCTTCATGTCGCTGAGGAAGACCGTGCAGTGAAAAATGTCGTGGTGACTGAGGCCGGCGAGCTTCAGCGTCTCCCCGATATCATCCATGGTCGCTTTCGTCTGCGCCTCGATTCCCTCGGGCGGCTTGCCGTCCGGGCCGCGCCCGATCGCCCCCGAGAGATAGAGGATGTCGCCAACGCGGACGGCCCGTGAGAAGGGCAGGCGCTGTCCGTTGAGCATCGGCGTCCCGAAATGCTCGACGGCGGGGCGAGGCGGCGCAGCGTCGGCGGGACTTGTCATAGCGAGCACTCCGGTTGCGATTGCGATTGTGAGCTTCATTGATTTCCTCCTTCTTTAGCCCCTCCCCCCTTCAGCGGGGAGGGACAGCCGTCGCGAAGCGGCAGCAGGGAGAGGGGCCGTGATAATGCGCACGACTCCCCCTCTCCCCGCTCGCGCTAACGCGCGAGTCGACCCTCCCCCGCAAAGGGGGGAGGGTTCATTCAATCGACCACCTCATTCTCGCCGACACCCCAGACGTCCGACGCACGGATATAACCCTGGCGATTACCGATTTCGATGCGGCACCAGCTGTCGCGGCACTTGCTGATGCGGCCGACGACGCCGGGCTCCGCGGTATAGCGAACCTTCGCGGCGGCGGACGGATCGGCGCGAACGGGCCGCGGCTCGCCGGGCTTGACCACAGCCGTGCGGCGGTCGCTCAAAAGGGTGACAAGCATCCACCCCTGCGCTCCGTCGGGGTCCTGGATCAGCCGCCAGGTCTGGTATTTCTTGACTACTCGGACGGGGAGATCTCGGCGCTGGTACAGCCAGACGTTGGGATAATTCTTGCCCGGGCCGGCGTGGGTCAGTGCCTGACCGCTGGCGATCGACGCCCAGTAAGGCGGCTGTTTCTCCTGCGCGGCGGCGGAAGTGGCCAGCACCATCAGCGTCATTCCCGCAAAAGCAGGAATCCCGATTTTCTTAGACCATCGCGAAGGAAGCGGGACCCCCGCTTTCGCGAGGGTGACGATGGAGTGAAACACTAGGCCCCCGTCAAGATTCGATCGACGAGCTGCTTTACGGTCGGGACGAAGCCGTTCGAATAGAACGGGTCGCTCTTGAAACGGAACGCCGAATGGCCGGCGAACATCAGGTTCTGCTCGACGGGGCCGCCGTGGGCGATGTCCTGCAGCGTTTTCTGGATGCAGAAGCTGCGCGGGTCGGCCAGCCGCCCGGTCGAATTCTTTTCATTGTCCGCCCACGACGAAAAGGCGCACTGGCTGAGGCAGCCCATGCACTCGGCCTGGTCCTTGCGGATGTGCTTCTCTTCGTCGGGGTTGACGAAGATGAGTGTGTCGTCGGGGGTCTTCATCGCGTTGGTGTAGCCCTTGGCGAACCACTCGCGCGCGTGGGTCAGATCGCCCTTGGTGACCCAGTAATTCTTCTTGGTGCCGATGCCGACGTCGAGCTGGAAGTGGTGATCGCCGATCGCTTCCTTGGTGTAGGCGATCTGGCGCTCGCTGCGCGCCTCGAGGTTGCGCAGGAACGGATTGCGCACCGCCGACGAATAGAAGCCGGTCGGCGAAAAGCGGTGCAGCAGGATCTCGCCCTCTTCGAGCGTCATCAGGCGCGCCTTCCACTCCGGCGGAATCGGGCTTTCCTGGGTCAGCAAGGGCCGCGTGCCGAACTGGAAGATGATCTGCCCGAGCTCGGGATTGCCGATCCAATTGTCCCACTCGTCGAGCCGCCAGACGCCGCCCGCCATCACGATGGGTACGCTGTCGGCGATGCCCTGTTCGCGCATCGTGTCGCGTAGCGCCTTGACCCGCGGATACGGGTCCTGTGGTTTGCGCGGGTCCTCGGCATTGCTCAGCCCGTTGTGGCCGCCGGCAAGCCACGGATCTTCGTAGACAACTGCGGCGAGCCATTCGGCGGCCTTGTTGTAAGCGCGCTTCCACAACGCGCTGAACGCGCGCGCCGAACTGATGATCGGCAAGTAGCTGACCCCGTATGACCCCGCGATTTCGCTGAGCTTGTAGGGCATTCCGGCGCCGCAGGTGACGCCGGTGACAAGGCCCTTGGTGCGCTCGAGAACGCCGTGGAGGATGCGCTGCGCCCCGCCCATTTCCCACAGCACGTTGATGTTGATCGCGCCCTTGCCCGAAGCGATTTCATAGGCCCGCTGGACCTGCGCCACCGCACCGTCGATGGCATATTTGATCAGCTCTTCGTGGCGGTCGCGCCGGGTCAGCGCGTCATACACCTGGGGAACGATGCGGCCTTCGGCGTCATAGCTGTCGGCGTTGACCGCGCTCACGGTGCCGATGCCGCCCGCCGCCGCCCAGGCGCCCGAGCTCGCATGATTGGTCGCGGAAACGCCCTTGCCGCCTTCGATCAGCGGCCAGACTTCGCGACCGCCGTAAAGGATGGGCTGAAGGCCCTGGAACAAATCACGTCTCCCGGAGCACCGGCGCCCCTCGAAGCGCCCATATAGAAGTGCTTCGCGGCCAATGCCCTAAAAAAGTGAGCAGGGCCGTGGAGGTTCCGCGGCCCCGCTCGTTTGATAACCTGCGTGGCCGGTTGGCCTTAGCAATTGCCCTGCGCGATGGCGCTTCCGACCACCGCGCCGAGGACTCCGCCGAGCACGGCGGTGGTTCCGCGGTTGCCGCCGTTCCAGCGGCGCCGGTCGTAACGGCGACTGTAATAGCGGTGGCCGTTGTTGCCGACCGCCGCGCCCAATGCCGCGCCGGCAATGCCGCCGGCGACCGCGCCCGCGGCCGGGTTCCCGCACTGGTAGCCGTTGTAGCCGTAGCCGCCATTGTAGCCGTTGTAGCCATTGTAGCCGTAGCCGCTGTTGTAGCCGTAACCGTTATTGTAGCCGTAGCCGCCGCCATAATAGCTTGGCGAATAACCGGAGCCGTATGGCGAATAGCCATAGCCGCTGCCATAATAGGGATTGTACGACCCGGAGCTCCGGTAGCCGTAGCCGTACGACGGGTAAGCATAGCCGTACGAATAGCCGTAATTGCGGTAAGAGCGGCCGTGGGCGTCCGCTGTGCTGGGAACCGTGACAAGCGCCGCCGACGCAAGCGCCAAAGCAATCAACTTTCTCATCGAAATACTCCTCGATCTTGACGTGCAGCCGCATGGACGCGCGGCCGACTTTGGAGGATTATTGCTCTTCAGAAGCTGTCATCACGGTGAACGCCGTTTCAGCTGCTCAACGGTTCAACCGAATAGTCGAGCCCGACGTCGACGGCGGGGGCCGACTGGGTAATGCGGCCGACCGAGATGTAGGTGACGCCGGTTTCGGCGATGGCGCGGATGGTTTCGAGCGTCACTCCGCCCGACGCCTCGAGAGGCACGCGTCCGCCAACCAGCGCGACCGCTTTGCGCAGCACAAGCGGTGGCATGTTGTCGAGCAGCAAGCGGTCGGCCCCGGCGGCGAGCGCCGGCTCGATCTGGTCGATGCGGTCGACCTCGACCTGGACCGGAAGCGCGATGTTCGCGGCCTTGGCGCGGCGCACCGCCTCGGCAATCCCACCGCTCAGCGCGACGTGATTGTCCTTGATCAGCAGGCCGTCGTCGAGCCGCATCCGGTGGTTTTGGGCGCCGCCCATCCGCGCCGCATATTTGTCGAGGACGCGGAGGCCCGGGACGGTCTTGCGCGTATCGAGAAGCACCGCTCCAGTCCCCGCAATCGCGTCGACATAACGGCGAGTCAGCGTGGCGATTCCCGAGAGATGCTGGAGCGTGTTGAGCGCCGACCGTTCCGCGGCGAGCATCGCGCGGGCGTTGCCCTGGAGGCGCATCAAGGTGCTGCCCGGCTGCACCGCGTCGCCGTCGTTCGCCAGCGTTTCGATCCGCACGTCCGCGTCGAGCCGGCGGAAAAAGGCGGCGGCGATTTCCAGCCCGGCGACCACCATCTCCTGCCGCGCGTTCACTGCAGCGGCGAAGCGCGCGTCGGCGTCGATCGTCGCGTTGGACGTCACGTCGCCGCCACGCCCGAGATCCTCGGCGAGTACGCGGCTGATGAAGTCCATCAAATCGAAGTGAGCGGGAAGTGGCATATCCCGCGTCTAGTGGGCGGGCTCCTCCGCCTCAAGGATGCGCCAGCGGCCCTCGTGGAATTCGTACTTGTGCGCGCCCGTCGGCTGGAAGCCGGTCTCGCCCCAGCATTGGACCGTCAGAGTGACGTTGCCGTCCTCGATATCGATGACGTTGAAGCTCTGGCTCTGCTCGCGAACCCGGGTGGAGGTCGCCGTTCCCGCCTGGATGACGAGCGCGCCGCCGGCGCGCGTCACGAGGTCGGCGGCGCTGTGCGACGCGTGGTGCGCATGGCCGGCGAGCAGCAGGTCCACCCCCGCTTCCTCGATCGCGTCGAGTGCCAGCTCGTGCCGCCCGACCGCCGGCTCGAGCTGATCGCCGACCTGAATCGCGAACAAGGGATGATGCGTGACCAACACCCTCACCGCGTCGGGATCGCTGCGCGCGAAGGTCTCGCGAATGAACTCGACCTGCTCTTCGCTGAGCCGTCCGTCCTTGAAGGTGAAGGAGCGCGCGGTGTTGACCCCCAGCACCGCCACGCCCGGCAGTTCGATGAACGGGCACAAAGTCTCGTCGATGTAACGCCGGTAGCGGGTCAGTGGCGAGAGGAAGCGGCGGAGCACGTCGTATAGCGGGACGTCGTGATTGCCCGGAACGCCAAGTACTTCGTGGCCCGCTTCGCGCAATTGCTCGAGAAATTGGCACGCCTCCTTGAACTGCTCGGTCCGCGCCCGCTGCGTGAAATCGCCGCTGATGACGATGAGGTCGGGCTTGAGCTCGTCGGCCTTGTGCCGGACCGCTTCGACGAGGTCCTCGTCGTGCGCGCCGAAGTGCAGGTCGGACAAATGGATGAGGCGAGCCATGATGATCCAACCACGTCACGCCGAACTTGTTTCAATACTCCTCCCCGCGACGGGACGGATTTCAGAAGTTCATGAAGATGAGCAGCTTCACGTCGACGCCGAAGCCTTCGGCGCGCTTTTGCTCGACGAAACGCGGGATGTCGTCGCGCGCGACGAAGTGGACGTTGATGTCCTCATTCTCGTCGCCGCCGCCCTCGCCGATCCGGCTCAGCCCGTGCGCGCGCACCAGGGTGAAGCTTTCCGACAACATGCCCGGCGAGGCGTAGAAGTCGCCGAGCCGCTCGACCCGTTCGGCGGTGAAGCCAGCTTCCTCCTCGAGCTCCTTGATCGCGGTCGCTTCGACCGTCGCGTTGCGGTCCTCGTCGCCGACGAGACCGGCGGGAAGCTCCACGCAGCGGCGGCCGAGCGGCACCCGCGGCTGATCGATCAGGATCATTTTCCCCTCATGTTCGGCGAGGATTACGACCGCGTTGATGTCGTTCGCGCGGCTCGCATATTCCCATTTGCCGCGGACGATGGCGCGAACGAAACGGCCCGCCCACTTCACCTCGGGCGGCGGGAGGTCGTCGAAGGTCATAGCTCGATCAGTTTGTCCGGGATCTCGTTGATGTCGCCTGCCGAACGCGGAAAATGCTCTTCCAGCACCACGCCGACGCGCTCGATCGCGGCGCAGATGCCGTCCCCCGCGCGGCCGTCGCGCACCGCTGCGATCAGCGCCGTCATGGCTTCGCCCCAGACATGCTCGTCGGTGACCTTGAGCAGCGCCTCGTCGGCGATGATCTCCGCCCGCCGCTCGGCCACCGAGAGGTAGATGAGCACGCCGGTGCGTTCCGCGGTGCGCCGCTTGGCCGCCGCCTTGAAGATCGAGACCGCGCGGCGGCGCACCCGGCGGTGCTTGGTCGCGGCCGGCGTCAGGGCAAGACGCAGCGGCATCCATTTGAGGATCAGCAGCGCGACCGTGAACTTGAGCGCGGCGAACACCATCAGCAGGGTGAACAGCTGGCTGAGCGTCGGATCCGGCTGCCACCCGCCGAACAGAAAATCGTACCACCAGACGAACGCGGTCGGCCGCCACGCCGCCCAGGCGAGCACCGCGAACAAGGGCACCAGCGCCCAGTGCAGCGCGACATCGTGATAGGCGTCACTGATCGGCGTCGCGACCGCGACGATCTCGCCGTTGCTCTTCGCTTCCGCCGCGGCGATCGCCGCCGAGACCTTCTCGCGGTCGGCGTCGGAGAGCTTGATCACCAACTCCCTCCGGCTCCGCCGCCGCCGAACGAACCGCCGCCGCCCGAGAAGCCGCCGAAGCCGCCGCCACCGCCGCCCCAGCCGCTTCCGCCGCCGCCGCCGCCCCAGGAGGAGCCCCCGCCCCATCCGCCGCCGCGGCGTCCGGAATTCGACAAAGCGTTTAGGCCCCACAGCATGACCCACGGGCTAATACCGCCACCGCGCGTGCGATAGCGCTGACCCGCGCCCCGCCGGAAATGGGACAGGATTACAAAGCCGATCACCAGGAACCAGAAGATCACGGGAAGCGGGTTGCCGCCCGAGTGCTGCCGCTGCTTCTGCGCCTGCTCGGCGGCCGCAACGTTCTTCTGCGCTTCTTCGGGCGATACACTCATCTGCTTGATGATGGCGTCGGCTCCGGCCTCGATGCCGCCACCCATGTCTCCGGCCTTGAACCGGGGGAGGATCGCTTCGCGCGTGATCACGCCGGCCATCGCGTCGGTCAGAAAACCGCCTGCGCCATAGCCGGTGGCGATCCACACCTTGTGTTCGTTGGGCGCGACCAGGAGGACGACGCCGTCGTTCTCCTTCGTGCTGCCGATCTTCCAATAGCGGCCGAGGCGATAGGCATAATCCTCGATTTCACGGCCTTCGAGGTTGTTGACGGTCGCGACGACGAACTGGCGGCCGGACTGCGCCTGCAGCGCTTCAGACTTGCTGGTGAGGTCGGCGACCTGCGCGGCGGTCAGCAGATGCGCTTGGTCGACCACCCGCCCCGTCAGCTGGGGAAAGGTCTGCGCGGCGGCGGGCGCGGCCACCGCAAACAAGAGCGCCATCAATAGCGCAAGCCATCCCGTCATTCGCGCGAAAGCGGGAATCCCGCTTGCGGGCCCGCTTGCGGGCCGAGCGAGAAGCGGGGCCCCCGCTTTCGCGGGGGTGACGAGGGAGAATGTCACCGCGGCCTCAGCTCGCGTTGAAGTTCACGGCCGGCGCGGTCTGCGCGGCCGCCGCGGCCTCGAACGGCACCTTGGGCTTGGCGCCGTAGAAGATCCTCGCCCCGATCGCGTCGGGGAAGGTGCGGATGCGGGTATTATAGGCCTGAACCGCCCCGTTATAGTCGCGGCGAGAGGCGTTGATGCGATTCTCCGTGCCTTCCAGCTGGTCCTGCAGCGCGAGGAAGTTCTGGTTCGACTTGAGTTCCGGATAGGCTTCCTGCAGCCGCTGCAGCGGGATGATCGCCTGCGTCAGCCGACCCTGCGCTTCGTTGAAGGCCTGCACTTTGGCAGGGTCACTAAGGTCGCTGGCGTTGAGCTGAACTCGCGTGGCGTTGGCGCGAGCGTTGGTCACCTCAATCAGGACGGACTTTTCCTGCTGCGCGTAGCCCTTCACGGTCGCGACAAGGTTCGGGATCAGGTCCGTGCGGCGCTGGTAATCGGCCTGGAGGTCGCCCCACTTGGCGTTGACCTGTTCCTCGGCGGTGGGAACGCTGTTGAGGCCGCAGCCTGCAAGGCTCAGCGCGGCGAACGGTGCGAGCAAACCGAAACGGCGAATGGCGGTCATCGAGCCCTCCAATGTTGGGCGCATTACGTAGAGACGCCGCCGGTGCGTTGCAATGGGCTGTTCTACCGCAACAACACAGCTGCTGCGCGGCGGGCGCGACTGTTGTATGCCGACGAAAACTGGAGGGGTGCCATGCTCAACGACTTCCGCGCGTTCATCGCCAAGGGCAACGTGCTCGATCTTGCCGTCGCCGTGATCATCGGCGCCGCCTTCGCCAAGATCGTCGCCAGCCTGACCGACGACATCATCATGCCGATCGTCGGCAAGGTCTTCGGCGGGCTCGATTTCTCCAGCCATTTCCTGCTGCTCGGCCCGATTCCCGCCGACTATCGCGGCTCGATGACCGATTATGCGGCGCTGAAGAAAGCCGGCGCGCCGGTGCTCGGCTGGGGCGCCTTCCTGACCGAGGTCGTGAGCTTCCTCATCCTCGCCTTCATCATCTTCCTGATGATACGCTGGGCGACGAAGTTGATGCGCAAGCGCGAGGAAGCGCCGGCCGGCCCGAGCGAAGTCGAGCTGCTGGCGGAGATCAGAGACGAACTGCGGAAGCGCTAGGCGCTATTTCGGCCGTCCGCTGAATCCGGCTTCGGTCCGCAGCGCGTCGCCGTCCATCAGGACTCCGTCGCTCATCACCTGGTCGACGTGGCGGAGGTCGCCGATGCGCTGCGACGGGTCGCCGTCGACGAGCAGCAGGTCGGCCTCCTTGCCGACCGCGATCGAGCCGGTGCGCTTGTCGGCCTTGACGTTGCGCGCCGGGGCGATCGTTGCCGTCGCCAGCGCTTCGGCCGGAGTAAGGCCGCCCTTCACGTACAGCTCGAGCTCGCGAACCAGTTCCATGCCCTGGCCGTCGGTACCGGCGACGATCGGGACTCCGGCGCGGCGCAGCTTCGTCACATATTCGCCCATATGGTCGACGCTGGCCTGCGCGTCCGCGCGCGTCATCCCCGGCAGGTAGGGGATCGGCCCGGACTTGAAGCCGCGCTCGGTCGCCGCCGGAAGCGTCCCGACATAGGGCGCGTAAGCGGCTCCGGGGGTGCCGGCGTTGGCGAGCAGCACGTTCTCGACCACCACCAGCGTCGGATCGAGCACGATGTGCTTTTGCGCCATCGTCCTGATCACCGTTTTCGTCGGCTCCGCGTCGAGATCGACGTCCTTGAAATATTTGCCCGGCCCGACCAGCCGGATGGTGGTGTTCGACTTCTGCACGACCTCGTCGGGCATCGCCTGCATCGTCGCGAAATAGATGTGCGTGATCTCGTCATAGCCGGCGTTGATCGCGTCGAGCGTGCGCATCCCCGCCGGAATGTGGCCGTGGACGTGCAGCCCGAGCTGGTGCGCGAGCTTGGCAGCCGGCGCGATCCAGGCCGGATCCATCGACGTGTAGAATTTTACCGCCGTCAGATTGTTGGCCTTGATCTTACGCACTGCGGCAAGAGTCTCGTCGAGGCTGGAAACGGCAAGGCTGCCCTGCGCGACCAGCGGCCCTTTGCGATCGACGATGACCGAATCGAAACATTCGGGCGCAAGCAAAGTCCCGGCATCGCGCCGCTCGCGCTGCGACACTTCGAGCTCGATCGGCCCGCCCGGGTTGCGGCACGACGTGACTCCAAGCGCCAGCTCGCTGACCGTCTGGAAATCGTCGCCGACGTGCATGTGGCTGTCCCACAGACCCGGGACGAGCGTCTTGCCGGCGCCGGCAATGACGCGCGTGCCCGCCGGCAGCTTCGCCGGTGCGGCGGTGCCGACGGACACGATCGCGCCGCCGCTCGTCAACACATAACGGTGGTCGAGGAAGCGTTCGGCGTCGGCGTCATACATTTTGACGTTGCTGAACAGGACCGGCCGCTTGGCGTCTGCGGTAAGGAATTTCTTCGCCGTGGCTGGCGCGAGCGCGGCGATCGCCGAGTCCTGCGCCGCCTGCATCTTGTCGAGGTTGGCTTCGTAGCCTGCCGGAAGCAGGCCGAGGCCGACCAGCGCACCGAAAAATTTGCCGTTCTCGACCCACACCGGCTGGGGCGACTGGGACGTGCCTTTGACGAGGATGAGATCAACGGTCTTCCGGCCCTGGGGTCCGTCGACCTGCAGCGAGGCGACCTTGTCGTAGGTCGCCCGGCCGGAGGGCAGCAGCGTCAGCCCCGTCCGCCCGGCGGCCATCAGCCGATCGACCTCGGGCGCGCTGCTCAGGAACGGCCCGCCCTGCGGCAGGTAAAAAGCGCCGGCCGAGTAAGCCGCGTCGCCCTTGTCTACGGGGCTGGTCCACGCCGCTTTTCCATTCGCGATCGCAAAAGTTTCCGCCGCGTCCCCGTTGGGGGTCACGCCGCGGATCACGACCTCGGACGGCATTCCATCCGCGCCCGCGCGCAGCGTCTCGTCGGTCTCGAAAATGAGGCCCCGCAGGAGAATCGATTCGCGCATGGCCAAGCGGCCGTCCGGCAACGTCCACATATATTCGTCGCCATGCTTGCCGGCGGTCGAAACGACGACGTAATGCGCGGCGTCGGCGGGCGGGACGAGCAGCTGCTCCTTGGGCGTGGGCGCCGCGATCGCCGGCGCGGCACAGGCAGCAAGAAGCACGGCAAAAATCGCTCGGCGCATGAAAAAGTCCCTCCCCGTTGGTCGCGGGCGACCGTGACAAGGCGTAGGCCAATACGCAACTGCGCGTTCGACGAAGAGCCGGATGAGACTGCGAAAAAAAGAAGGTGGGAGGCTTCTGTTGCCCGGCGCCTCCCGTGCCGCTGGAATCCCCTTCTGTTGCCCGGTGGGGTCCGACCGCGCTTTTGTCTTTGTAACCTAGATCGTTAGATCGTCAGTTACGCAGCAATTGCGAGCGCCTCGTTATCGTTGGCACTTGTGTGAATGAGCCGTCACGGTGGCTCAATCCGATCGGCAATCAGGCCTTTATTGCACTCGTCGATCCTATTTCGCCCCCATCAGCAACCCTCGCGAAGCGGGGGCTGATGGTGGAGGCGCCGGGGTACTGCCCCCCGGGTCCGAAGTGCCTATTCCACCAAACCGTCTACCGACGTAGCCGGTTGCCCGGCACGCCCTAGATAGTGAATTTGCTGGCGAATCTCAAGGAAAGGCACTGGCGTTGCCCGCTCGGGTGCTGATATGGCTTATTTCAGCGAACAGCTGATCAGGGGACCCAAACGCATGAAAACACTAGCCTTTGCGCTGACGACGGCAGCCGCGCTCACCCTTGCCGGATGCGGCAGCAGCAACCAGGACGAGGTCGGCAATGCGGAGTTGAATCAACCCGCCGTTGATCTGAACGAGCAAGCCAACGAAGCCGCGATGAAAGCCGCGGAAGACGCCGCGCTTGGCAATCAGCAGCAGCAGCTGAACCACGAAAATGCCGCCGCGCCGGAGAATACCGTCAATCCGAGCGATGCGCAGGAGCAGAACGTCAGCGGCATGTAATTGTCGCGGCGATGAATGAAGAGGCCGCCGCCCGCGTGCCGGGGCGGCTTTTTCTTTGCCGCGCCCGCGCTTAGGTGCGCTGGCATGACCGACGACGCGATCCCCGCCGCAACCCTGGTCGTTGTGCGCGAACGCGCCGGCGGCGCTCCGGAGTTGCTGATGGTCGAGCGCGCCGAAGGCATGGCGTTCGCCGCTGGAGCTTTGGTCTTCCCCGGTGGGCGGATCGACGAGGCCGACCGGCAATTCGCGGCCGATCTCGGCCTCGCCGATGCAGCCGTCGCCGCGGTCCGCGAAACCATCGAGGAAACGGCGATCCCCGTCGGGCTGGCGCCGGTTCCCGACGAGCAGAACGCTCTTAGGCTTCAGCAGGAACTGGCGGCGGAAAAAGGGTTCGCGGAACTGCTGGCGGAAGATGGACTGGCTCTCGACATCGTCGCGCTGACGCCGTTTGCGCGCTGGGTGCCGAAGTTCCACGCGGTGCGGCGCTTCGATACCCTGTTCTTCATCGCCCGCTGCCCGTCTGGCGACTGGCGGCCGCATGTGATCGAGGGCGAATGCGCCGGCGCGTGCTGGATATCGGCGGCGGACGCCCTCGAGCGCGAGCGGCGCGGCGAAGCGCGGCTGATCTTTCCCACCCGCCGCAATCTCGAGCGGCTGGCGCAGCATATGAGCTTCGAGGCGATCCGCGCCGATGCGCTGGCCCATCCGATCGAGCCGGTCACGCCGTGGGTGGAAGAGCGCGACGGGGAGAAATTCATCACCATCCCGGCGCATCTTGGCTATCCGGTGACGCGCGAAAGGCTCGATGGCCTCTGGCGCGGCTGATGGAATACAGCCGAGTCGCGCTTCTCCCCATAGGAAAAGGGGACCCGCCGAAGCAGATCCCCTCTCGTGAAATGTCGGAAGTTTTTACTTCAGATGGTTGGACAGATGCTTGTTCATCTCGAACATGCTGACGCGGTCCTTACCCCCAAAGATCGGCTTTAGCGTCGCGTCGGCAACGATTTCGCGTTTGTTTTGCGGGTTTTGTAGGTTGTTCTTGCGAATGTGGTCCCAGATCTTCGAGACCACCTGGCTGCGCGGAAGCGGATCGCTCCCGGTGATCTTCGCCAGATCCGCCGACGGTTGAACCGGGCGGGCCAATCCGCCCCCTGCCTTACGTGCACCTTGTGCCATCACGGCCCTCCTGTTGTTCCTTCCTCGATAGAGCGCAACTGAGAGCGCTTTGCAATGGTCCTTTGGACAGAAGATTCAGCAGGCAAACGGGCCGAACGGAACGACGCGGTTGCCGGCGTCGTGCCCGATGTCCGCGCGGCCGCCGTAAGCGATGCCCGAGCGGCGGCACCAATCCTCGATGATCGCCTGTTCGTCGCCGCCGAATTCGGGGTCGTTTTGCTGGACGTCGCCGACCCTTCCGAGCCGCAGCCGCGAGACCCCGCGGACGTTCGGCGAGGCGGTGACGTGAAACATCGTCCGGTCGATCCGGTAGAGGTGCTCGCTGACCTCCTCGATCAGCAGGTCGACCCCGCTGAAGTCCGGTTCGAGCGGCGTTCCCAGCAGGTTGGAAAGCACCGTCAGGTTGAACGCCATCGCCGGTGGTTGCAGTTGCGGCTCAAGAGCGGATGCGTCCTCGCGCACGAGCCAGTCAAGCGCGCGGCGGACCGCGCCCTCGCCGCCGTCGCGCAGCGCGTCCTGCGGCATCGGTCCCCAGACCACCCGGAGGCCCGCCTTGTGGAGACCTGCGAGCAGGAAGCCGGCGTCGCTGTAGCCCATGTAGGTCTTGCCGCGTGCGGTCTCGGGCAACTCGGCGAGCGCGGCTTCGGCAATGCGGTTGGAGCCATAACCGCCGCGCGCGAACCACAATGCGTCGATCGAAGCGTCAGCCATCACCTCGCGCAGCGCCGCCAGCCGCGCATCGTCGGGCCCGGCGAAATGGCCGTCGGTGAGAAAGCATTGCGGGTGAATGACCAGCTCGCAGTCGCCGCGTTCACGGACGATCGCCAGCACCGCGTCGGCGGCTTCGCGTTTCAGTGGGCAGCTCGGAGCGACGACGGCGATGCGCATAAGCGATGCTTATGAGTCGGAGAGCGTGGCCTCCGCAATGGTGGAAACGATATATCTCTTTGTGCCACAGGACCGTGATGCTCGACAGCGTCGAAACCGGCTACGAGGACAAGTTCGATTTCC
Source organism: Sphingomicrobium sp. (assembly GCA_040006255.1). GTDB lineage: Bacteria > Pseudomonadota > Alphaproteobacteria > Sphingomonadales > Sphingomonadaceae > Sphingomicrobium. The sequence goes on along the minus strand of JBDTXI010000002.1, from coordinate 4,540 downwards.
CGCACCGGTCCGGGCCGCCCGAACGCGTGTACACGCTCGCCACGATACCGCGCACCGGGAGCACCTATGTCAGCCACGTCCTGTGGCAATCGGGCTGCCTCGGCGCTCCGCTGGAATATCTGAATTTCCTTGCCGGCAGCCCCTTCGGGTTCGCCAGTGGGCAAGCCGAAACGCAGACCGCGCTGTGGCACTCGGTGCTGCACCGGCGCACCTCGCCCAACGGTGTGTTCGGCGTAAAATGCTTTTCCACCCAGCTGCGCGAATTGCAGCAAGCCCACCCGCAGCTGCTGCTCGACGTGTTCGCGACATTGTTCGCGAAGGGTCGCGGCGCCCACGTCGTTCGATTGAAGCGCCGCGACCGGGTCGCGCATGCGATATCCTACGCGCGCGCCGCGCTGTCGGGCGTGTGGCGCAAGGAACAGGAGGCGCCCGCCGGCACGGCCGCCGAATATTCGGCCGAGGCCGTCGACCACGCCCGCACGCTGATCGACCGGGAGGAAACCGACTGGGACCTGCTGTTCAAGGATGTCGGAGTGGAGCCGCTGACATTATGGTACGAGGACGTGCTCGCGGATCCCGAAGCCGCTGTGCGCGCAATCGCCGGGTTGCTGGAGGTCGAGATCGATCCGGCCGCCGCAATCGCGGTTCCCCCGATCGAAAAGCAGCCGGAGCAGGATTCAAAGCTGTGGGCGGAGCGCTACGGCAGCGCTCAGTGAGTTGCTAGCGCGCCCCGGTTGGTGCAGCTTCGCGGCCCCGGAGGAGAAGCCTGTCATGAGAAAAATTAGCGCATTCACGATTGCCGTTGTGGGCCTCCTGGCAACGTCGGCGGCTCCGCCGCCGCGCCATGCGGCGACCGACTACAGCGTCCTGATCCGCGGCGGCACGGTCTACGATGGGTCGGGGGGAGCACCCTACGTCGGCGATGTCGCGCTCAAAGGCGACAGGATCGTCTATGTCGGACCCCACGCGCCGGGCCGCTCCGCGCGAACGGTGGACGCGACAGGCAAGGCGGTGTCGCCGGGCTTCGTCAACATGCTGAGCTGGGCGACCGAGAGCCTGATCGCCGACGGCCGCGGGCTCAGCGACACGGCCCAGGGGATCACGCTCGAGGTCATGGGCGAGGGCGATTCCATGGGCCCGTGGAACCCGCAGATGAAGGCGCTCGCGGTCAAGCGCCAGGGCGACATCAAATATCCGATCCGCTGGACGACCCTGGCCCAATATCTCGAATATCTGCAGCGCAAGGGCGTGACGCCCAACGTCGCTTCGTTCGTCGGGGCGACCACGGTGAGGGTGCACGAGCTTGGAGAAAAGGACATCGACCCGACCCCCGCGCAGCTCGCGCGGATGCGTGCCTTGGTGCGGCAAGCGATGAAGGAGGGCGCAATGGGCGTCGGCTCCTCGCTCATCTATGCCCCGGCGACCTATGCTGAGACGCCCGAGCTGGCGGCGATCACGGCCGAGGCGGGCAAGTGCGGCGGAATGTACATCAGCCACATGCGCTCCGAGGGGAACAAACTGCTCGAAGCGATCGACGAGTTGATCGCGATCAGCAAGCAGTCCGGAGCACCGGCTGAAATCTATCACTTCAAACAGGCCGGCCAGCCCAATTGGGGCAAGCTCGACGCGGCCATCGCGCGGGTCGAGGCGGCGCGCGCCGGGGGGCAGCGCATCACTGCCGACATGTACACGTACACCGCGGGCGCGACCGGCCTCGACGCGGCCATGCCGACCTGGGTTCAGTCGGGCGGGCTCGAAGCGTGGATCAAGCGGCTGAAGGACCCGGCGACGCGGGCGCGGCTGGTGACGGAAATGCGCGCGCCGTCGAACGACTGGGAGAATTTGATGCTGCTCGCCGGAAGCCCCGACAAGGTGCTTCTGATCGCGTTCAAGAACCCGAAGCTGAAGCCGCTCACCGGGAAGACATTGGGCGAGGTCGCGCGGATGCGCGGCAAGAGCCCGGAAGAAACGGCAATGGACCTCGTAATCGAGGACGGCAGCCGCGTCGGCACCGTCTATTTCCTGATGAACGAGGATAATGTGAAGCGCGAAGTCGGGCTGCCGTGGATGAGCTTCGGATCGGACGAAGCGTCCGAGGCGCCCGAGGGCGTGTTCCTCAAATCGAGCAGCCACCCGCGCGCCTACGGTAATTTCGCCCGCGTGCTGGCCGAATATGTGCGCAAGGACCGCGTTGCCGCGCTGCCCGACGCGATCCGCCGGCTGAGCTCGCTTCCCGCAACCAACCTCGGGGTCCGCCAACGCGGCTTCCTCAGGCCCGGCTATTACGGCGACGTCGTCATTTTCGATCCGGCGGCGATCCAGGACCATGCGACTTTCGAAAAGCCCAAGCAGCTGGCGACCGGAGTCGACGACGTGTTCGTCAACGGGGTGCAAGTGCTCAAGGACGGCAGGCACACCGGCGCCAAGCCCGGCCGAGTTGTGCGCGGGCCCGGCTGGACCGGCTGGCCCGGTGGAGGCGCGTGCCGCTAGCCAAGGTCCGGCGCGCCGATTAGGGCGCGGCGATGATCGATTCTCCCGTATTCTTCAGCGGCATCGGTGGCAGCGGGATGCTTCCGCTGGCGAGCATCGTCCGCGCCGGGGGGGCGCGCGTCGCGGGCTCCGACCGGTCGCTCGACGCGGGGCGGACGCCGGAGAAGTTCGACTATCTGCGCTCGCTCGGGATCCAGCTGTTCCCGCAGGACGGTTCGGGTCTTCACGAGGGCATGACTTTGGTCACCTCGGCGGCGGTCGAGGACACCGTGCCCGACGTGGTGCGGGCCAAGGAACTCGATATCCCGCACGTGACGCGCCCGCAATTCCTCGCCCGGCTGCTCAATGACGCCCAGCGCAGCGTCGCCGTCGGCGGCACCAGCGGCAAGTCGACCGTGACCGGGATGATCGGCTGGATCCTCCACGCCTGCCATCGCCAGCCGACGGTAATGAACGGCGCGGTGATGAAGAATTTCGTGACCCCGAGCGCGCCCTTCGCCAGCGCCCTGGTCGGCGATCCCGAACTGTTCGTCAGTGAAGTCGACGAGAGCGACGGATCGATCGCGCTGTACAAGCCCGAGATCGCGGTGCTGACCAACATCAGCCTCGACCACAAGGAGCTGGGCGAGCTTCGCGGATTGTTTGCCGCGTTCATTTTGCGGGCGCGCAAGGCGGTGCTCAATCTCGACGATCCCGAAACTCGCGTGATCGCCGACGCCGTGCCGGCGGATCATCGGGTCGGTTACGGCTTCGACAGCCCGGGCGCCGACTTCATGGGCAAGGATTTGCAGCTCGAGCCGCACGGGGTGACGTTCGCGCTCGAGGCCGAAGGCGAGCGCCATGATGTGCGGCTGGGGGTCCCCGGGCGCCATAACGCGTCGAACGCGCTGGCCGCGATCGCCGCGGCGCGCGCGCTCGGGGTCAGGATCGAGGACGCGGTCAATGCGCTCGGCCGCTTCGAAGGGCTAAAGCGGCGGCTGGAAACCGTCGGCGAAGCCGCGGGCGTGACCGTGATTGACGATTTCGCGCACAATCCGGACAAGATCGATGCGACCCTGGCAACGCTGCACGCGCAGCCGGGACGGCTGCTGATCATGTTCCAGCCGCATGGCTATGGTCCGCTGACCAAGATGGGCGAACAGCTTGCGGAGAGCTTTGCCAACGGCATGGCGCCCGACGACCGCCTGTACCTGCCCGATCCCGTCTACCAGGGCGGCACGGTTGAGCGAACGCGCGGCTCCGACTGGCTCGCGGAGCAGGTCGGCGCGCGCGACCGCCAGGCGCAGCATATCCCCGAGCGGGCGAATATCGGCGAAGCGCTGATCGGCGAAGCGAAGGCCGGCGACCGGATCCTTATCATGGGCGCGCGCGACGACACGCTGATCGATTTCGCGAACGGGCTGCTCGAGCAGTTGGTGACAAGGAGCTGAGCGCGCGCTCCGCCGAGCACAGCCCGCGGCAGCCGACGAAGATTTTCCCGTCCGTGAAAGCGCCCGCGGGCGCGGGCCCTTAAGCCGCCGCTTTGAGGTCGACCTTTTCGACCCACTCGGGCCAGAACACCGGCTCGCGGCTCGACCAGCCGGGGGCGGTCGCCGCGCTTTCGCTGATCGACTGGAGCAGGATGCGGCGGCGGTCCGGGTGAAGGTGCGGCAGCGCCGCGGCCGAGCAGAATGCCGCGGGCAGCCACGGACGCGAAGCCGCGCCGATGAGCCGCTCATAAAGGAAGCGGTAGGCCGCGAAGTTGGGCAGCCGGTCCTGACCGAGATCGAAAGCGGCAACGGTGATGAGCATGCCGATGAACGGCTCGATCATGTCGAGGCCGCTATCGTCCGGCACCTGGAGGCGCAGATGGTCGAGCTGCTTGTAAAGACGGGCCTGGGCGCGGATCGACGCGGCTTCACCCTCGTCGCGGGCCCAGCATTCGATCGCGTCGCGACGGCCATAAGCAACGTCGAGCGACCGGCGGATGTAGCGTTGCGTAGCCTTGGGGAAGCTCGCAAACTCCTTCATCTCCGAGATCAGCATCGCGCCGCTTGCCGGCTGGCTGGTC
>JBDTXI010000001.1:0-21271 GCA_040006255.1 Sphingomicrobium sp. | reverse complement strand
CGAACCCTCGTCGTAAGCTTGGAAGGCTTCTGCTCTACCATTGAGCTACACCCGCACGGTGTCTTGGGCCGGTGCTGCCAATGCCATTCCCCAGCAAGCGCCGTCAACCGGCTTGACCCGCGCCAACGCGCTGCCCTACCTAGCGATTCGCATGAAGCAGCAGAACGCCATCGCCGCGACTTCGACCGCTCACCTGTGGTGGCCCGGGCAGTCCTTTGCGGCGCGATGGCGCGATTGATCGGATAGGTGACGATCATCGAGTGCCCGCCCGCCACCGGCGGGCTTTTTTGTTTCAGGCGACCAAATATGAACCAGATTGCAAATTTTCCGCCCGCCGCCACCGCGGCGGCCGCGCACCCGGCCGGGCATGACGCATCGCTGCCCGTGCCCAATCCCCTGCCCCGTCTGCTCACGGGCGAAGACTTGCCGATCGAGGATAGCGAGCATCTGTTCGAGCGGCTAGTGCTCGGCAAGCTCGAGCCGGCCGAGATCGCGGGGATGCTGGTTGCCTTGCGGATGAAGGGCGAAACGGCCGAGGAAATGATCGGCGCGGCCCGCGCGCTCAGCGCCGCCGCGCTGCCGTTCGACCGCCCCGATTATCTCTATGCCGATTGCTGCGGCACCGGGGGAGACGGATCGGGGCTGATCAACGTTTCGACCGCGACGGCGTTCGTCGCCGTGGCGTGCGGGCTGCCGATCGCCAAGCATGGCAACCGCAGCGTCAGCTCGCGCTGCGGGTCGGCCGACGTGCTCGAAGCGGTCGGTGGGAAGATCGACATCGCACCCCAAAAGGCGCGGGCGCTGCTCGACGAGACCGGCTTCTGCTTCCTCTTCGCCCCCGCCTATCACCCCGGGATGAAGCATGCGGCGCTGGTCCGGCGGCAACTGGAAGTGCGCACGATCATGAATCTGCTCGGCCCGTGCATCAACCCGGCGCGTCCGCCCGTTCAGCTGCTCGGCGTCGCCGATCCGAAGATGCTCCGGCGCATCGCGCAGACCCTCGCCGCGATGGGGGTGCGGCAGGCACTCGTCGTCCACGGCTCGGGGCTCGACGAAGTGGCCTTGCACGGCGAGACCCGGGCGCTGCGCCTGTCGGGCGACGAAATCGAGGAACTTGAGATCACGCCCGAGGATGCCGGGCTCGAGCGCGCGCCACTCAACGCCGTCGCGGGCGGCGATGTCGCCGAAAATGCCGCGCGGCTCAAGGCGCTGCTCGCCGGATCGGCTGGGCGGGCGGAGGAGGATATCGTGATCCTCAACACCGCCGCCTTGCTGTTGACGGCGGGGAAAGCGAGCAGCTTGCGCGAAGGAGCGACGCTCGCCCGCGACGGCCTGGAGTCCGGCCGGGCCGCGGACGCGCTCCAGCGGTTCGTCGAGGCGAGTTGTGGCTGAAGCGCAAGGCATCCTCGGCGAGATCGCCTCGGCGAAGCGCGACGAGCTGGCGCGGCGCTTCGACGGAGTCTCGCTCGATTCGCTGCGCGCCCGGGCGGCGACGACGCGCCGCAGCCTTGCCGCGGTGCTCGCCAAACCCGGTGCGCGCTTCATCCTCGAGATCAAGAAGGCGTCGCCGTCGCAAGGCGCGATCCGGCCCAATGCCAATCCCGCGGCGCTCGCCCGCGGATATGCCGGGGTCGCCGATGCGCTGAGCGTGCTCTGCGACCGCGCTTATTTCGGCGGTTCGCTCGACGACCTCGCCACCGCTCGTCGCGAGTTCGATGGCCCCATTCTCGCCAAGGACTTTTTCATCGATCGGCGCCAGTTGGCCGAAGCGCGGATCGCCGGGGCGGACGCGGTGCTGGTGATGCTCTCGCTGCTCGATGACGTGGAGGCGCGGGAAATCATCGCCGAGGCGCGCCGCTTCGGCATGGATGCGCTGGTCGAAATTCATGACGAGGCGGAGATGCGGCGTGCCCTGGCGCTCGGCGCGCCGCTGATCGGGATCAACAATCGCGACCTCACGGACCTGTCGGTCGACCTCGCCACGACCGAGCGGCTGGCGCCGATGGCCGCCGACCGCCTGCTTGTTTCCGAATCCGGCATCGCCACCCGCAGCGACATCGAGAGACTGGCGCCGCATGCCGACGCCTTCCTGATCGGCTCGTCGCTGATGCGCGCGATTGAACCGGCGCAGGCCGCCAGGCAACTCATCTTCGGGCGCATCAAATTGTGCGGACTGAATTGCGGCGCCCCCCTGTGCGCCGCCCGGCCGGCGGCATTTGCCGGCTTCGTCTTCGTTCCTGGCAGCCCCCGCCAGGTGACCGCGGACGAAGCCGGGCCGCTGGCCGGCAATGTCCGGCAAGCGGGAATGCTGCCGGTCGGCGTTTTCCGCAATGCGCCGCCGCGTGCGGTCGCCGACACCGCGACCTTGCTCGACCTCCACGCGGTGCAGCTGCACGGCGCCGAAGACGCGGAATATGTGCGCGCGCTGCGCCGGCAGCTTCCCGGCGGCTGCGAAATCTGGACGGCGCTCAACGTCGGCCGCGGGCCGCTGACCAGGCGCGGAGGAGACCGGCTATTATTCGACAATGCCGATGGCGGAAGCGGCCTGACCTTCGACTGGTCGCTGGTGAAAGGACACGCGCAGCTCGACGATGCGATCGTCGCCGGCGGGATCGGCGCGCGCAACGTCCGCGAAGCGCAGCGCCTCGGGGCTTATGCGCTCGACGTCGGCTCCTCCGTCGACGAGCAGCCGGGCGTCAAGTCACCGGAAAAGATCGCGGCTTTGTTCGAAGCGCTCCGCCCGACCTCTCGCCAGCGGGTCCGACAATGCGCCTGAACGGCCGCTTCGGCCGGTTCGGCGGATGTTATGTCCCCGAAATCCTCGTCCCCGCGCTCGAGCAGCTCGAAGCGGCGTTCCTCGACGCTCAGGTCGATCCTGAATTCGCCGCCGAGCTCAATGACCTGCTCGCCAATTATGCCGGCCGTCCGACGCCGCTCACCCGCTGCCGCAATTTGCCCGGCAACATCTATCTCAAGCGCGAGGACTTGCTCCACGGCGGCGCGCACAAGACCAACCAGGTGCTGGCGCAGGGCTTGCTCGCGAAGCGCATGGGCAAGACCCGCCTGATCGCCGAGACCGGCGCCGGCCAGCACGGGGTGGCGACCGCCCTCGTCGGTGCGCTGTTCGATTTCGAGACCATGATCTACATGGGCGCGGACGACATCGAGCGGCAGAAGCTCAACGTCTTCCGCATGCAGCTGATGGGCGCGACCGTGGTGCCAGTGGAAAGCGGCGGGCGCACGCTCAAGGACGCGATCAACGAGGGGCTGCGCGACTGGTCGGCGAGTTTCGAGACGACCCATTATCTGCTCGGCACCGCCGCCGGGCCGCACCCGTTCCCGCTGATGGTGCGCGAGTTTCAGCGTGTGATCGGCCGCGAGGCGCGCGGGCAGATCCTGGAGCAGCTCGGGCGGCTTCCGGACGCGGTTATCGCCTGCGTCGGCGGCGGATCGAACGCGATCGGCCTGTTTGCCGATTTCCTCGACGACGATGTCCGCCTGATCGGCGTCGAAGCCGCCGGCAAGGGCCTCGCCGGCGAAGAACATGGCGCGACCTTGCTTCGCGGGCGGCCCGGAATTCTCCACGGCGCCGAAACCTACGTGCTGCAGGACGACGACGGCCAGATCGCCGATACCTGGTCGGTGTCGGCGGGTCTCGACTACCCGGCGGTCGGCCCCGAGCATGCCCATCTGAAAGACAGCGGCCGCGCCGAATATATCGGTGCGACGGACGTAGAGGCCCTCGCGGCATTCAAGGCGCTCGCGCAGGGAGAGGGAATCATTTGCGCTTTCGAATCCGCGCACGCGCTCGCGCACGCGCTGAAGCTCGCGGAGGCGGAACCGGCGAGCGTCATCCTGGTCGGTCTGTCGGGCCGCGGCGACAAGGACGTCGCGCAAGCGCAGGCGATGTTCGCATGAGCCGGTATGCCGCGATGTTCGAACGGCTGGCGCGTCGGCGGGAGGGCGCGTTCGGCGGCTTCCTGATGCTCGGCGATCCCGACCTCCAGACCAGCGCGGCGCGGCTCGATGCATTGGTCGAGGGCGGGGCCGACATGATCGAAGTCGGAATCCCCTTCTCCGACCCGGTCGCGGACGGTCCGGTGATCCAGGCCGCGGCGCAACGCGCGCTCGCGGCCGGCGTTCGCGTCGGCGACTGCTTCGGCCTCATCGCGGGCTTTCGCGCCCGTCATCCCGAGGTGCCGGTGGGCATTCTGACTTACGCCAATCTCGTCGTCGCTCGGGCCGGTTTCATGCGCGATGCGGCCGAAGCCGGCGCCGACAGCCTGCTGATCGCCGACGTTCCCGCTCTCGAGGCGCAACGCTTCGCTCAACAGATGGAGCAGGCGGGGATCGAGCCGGTGCTGATCGCCGCGGCAAACACGCCGACCGCTACGCTGGAGCGCATTGCCCGGCTGTCGAAAGCCTACACCTATTGCGTCAGCCGCGCGGGGATCACCGGCACGCATTCCGGTGGACAGTTCGATGCCGCGCTAATCGATCGCGTCCAGGCCGCCGGGGCTCCACCGCCGGTCTTCGGCTTTGGAATCGCCACGCCCGAGCATGTTCGAGGCGCCCTCGCGGCCGGCGCCGCAGGCGTGATTTGCGGCTCGGCGATCGTCGAATTCGCGTCCCGGGGCGGGAACATCGCGACCCTTGTCCGCACTCTCAAAGACTCGACTCGGAACGAGTCGGCGCCGCAATGATTGAGTCCGGCTGAATATTTCAGGAGTCGAATGATGGCAGCGCGTCCGATTTGGCGAGGGCAGATCCGCCTGGCCCTGGTGTCGATCCCGATCGAGCTCTTTCCGGCCACGCGCAGCGGCGCCTCGATCCAGTTCCACCAGGTGCACGAGCCGACCGGCAAGCGCATCAAGTACGAGAAGGTCGTCCCTGGCGTCGGCCCGGTCGATAAGGATGACATCGTCAAGGGCTACGAGGTTTCCAAGGGTCATTATGTCCTTCTCGATCCGGAGGAGATCGAGAGCGTGAAGCTCGAAAGCCGCAGGACGCTCGACCTCGTCGAGTTCGTCGACGAGGACGGCATTGACGCGATGTATTTCGACAAGCCTTACTACGTCGTCCCCGCCGACGATCTCGCCGAAGAGGCTTATGTCGTCCTGCGCGATGCCCTGCGCGCGGCGAACAAGGTCGGCGTCGGCCAGCTCGCGATGCGCGGACAGGAATATGTCGTGGCCCTGAAGCCGTGCGGCCGCGGGCTGCTCCTCGAGACCCTGCGCTACGCCGACGAGGTCCACAAATCTTCGGGCTTCTTCCGCGACATCGGCGACGCCAAGCCCGATCCCGACCTGCTCGACATGGCCTCGATGCTGATCGAGCGCAAAGCCGGCGAATTCGACCCCAACGAGTTCCACAACCGCTACGTCGACGCGCTTCATCGGCTGATCGAGGAAAAGCAGAAGAAAAAGGGCGAGAAGATCATCGAGGACCCGGACGCCGATGGGCCGCCTTCAAAGGGCTCGAACGTCATCGACCTGATGGCGGCGTTGAAGCGCAGTCTCGGCGACAACACGAAGGCGGGCGGCAAGTCGGCGGCCAAGAAGTCCGCTACGGGGCAGAAGGCTCCCGCGAAGAAAGCCCCGGCGAAGGCGGCTGTTCGCAAGCGGGCGTAAGCCATGGCCCGCGCCGCGCTCGACATCGAGACCTACAATCGCAAGCGCGACTTCGCCAAGACGAAGGAGCCGCGCGGGCGAAAGCTCAAGGGCAAAGGCGATAGCTTCGTCGTCCAGAAGCATGTGGCCTCACGGCTGCACTGGGATTTCCGGCTCGAGCTCGACGGCGTGCTGAAGAGCTGGGCGGTGCCCAAGGGACCGAGCCTTGATCCCGGCGAGAAAAGGCTCGCCATGCGCACCGAGGACCACCCGCTCGACTATGGCGACTTCGAGGGCACGATCCCCGCCGGCGAATATGGCGGCGGCACGGTGATGCTGTGGGACCGCGGCCACTGGATCCCCGATCCGAGCAAGGACCCGAGCAAGACCATCGAAGAGGGGCACCTCCATTTCACCCTCGAAGGCGAGCGGATGAAGGGTGAGTGGGTGCTGTTCCGCCTGAGCCCACGGCCCGGCGAAAAAGGCGAGCCGTGGATGCTGAAGAAAGTGACGGACGAACATGCCGACTCCGAGCGCGGCGATGCTTTGGTCGATGAGGGCGTCACCAGCGTCACCACCGGCCGGACCATGGCCGAGATCGCGGCGGGCGAGGACGAGTGGCGCTCCAACCGCAGCGGCAGGAAAGGGGGCCGCGCGAAAAAGAAGCCGGGCAAGGCACCGCCCGGGTTCGAGGAGCCGCAGCTCGCGACCCTGGTCGACGCGGTTCCGTCCGGGGACGGCTGGATCCACGAATATAAATATGACGGTTACCGGCTTCTGCTCGCCGTCGGCGACGGCGTCGCGACCGCCTGGACGCGCAACGGAAAGGACTGGAGCGACAAGTTCAACGCTCTCGTCAAAGCGGCCGCGAAGCTGCCCGCCGGGTGCCTGATCGACGGCGAGGCAGTGGCGCTCGACGATGACGGACGCCCGAGTTTCCAGCTGCTCCAGTCGACATTGAAGGAGCAGAAGGGCGCGAACCTTGCATATTACGCCTTCGACCTGCTGATCGACCGCGGCGAAGACATCCGCAAGCTGCCCAACATCGAACGCAAGGAGCGGCTCGCGGAGCTCTTCCGCGGTGTGCCTTCGCCACTTCTGTACGGCGACCACGTCATCGGCCGCGGCGAGGAACTGTTCCGCGAGATCTGTCGCATGGGCGGCGAAGGCATTATCTCGAAAAAAGCCGGCGCGGTGTACCGCGGCACGCGGACCCGCGACTGGCTCAAGATCAAATGCATCCAGCGCCAGGAATTCGTCATCGTCGGCTGGTCGGAGAGCGAGAAGCGCCGCGGCTTCCGCTCGCTGCTGCTGGCGGTCAAAGACAAGGCCAGGCTGACCTATGCCGGCAAGGTCGGCACCGGGTTCAACGCCAAGCTGATCGAGGAACTTATGGAGCGCATGGAGCCGCTCGAAATCGCCAAGGCGCCGGTCGAGGTGCCTCGCGCCGACCGCAAGGGCGCGCACTGGATCGCGCCGCAGCTGGTCGCCGAAGTCGCCTTCGCCGAATTCACCGATGACGGCGTCCTGCGCCATCCGAGCTTCATCGCACTGCGCGAGGACAAGCCAGCGGAGGACGTCGTGCGCGAAGTGCCCAAGCCCACCAAGAGCGTCACGAAGCCGAGCGCCAAAAAACCGCCCAAACGCAAGGCGCCGGCGAAGACGAAAGGGACGCAAGTCACCGCGGCGGACTTCGGGATCGAGATCACAAGTCCGGACCGCGTGATTTTTCCCGAGCTCGGCCTGACCAAGAAGGACCTGGCCGATTATTACGCGACCATCGACCCGCTGATCATGATCGACGCGGCCAAGCGCCCGATGACGCTGATCCGCTGTCCCGGCGGCCGCACCGGCGAGTGTTTCTTCCAGAAGCACGACCGCGGAACGATGGGCCCCCACGTCAAGCAATTCCCGATCGAGGAGAAGGACGGCACCACCGAGGACTACCTCTATTTCGACGATGTCCGCGGCCTGCTCGCCTGCGTCCAGATGGGCACCATCGAATTGCACGGCTGGGGGAGCAGGATCGACAAGGTCGAAAATCCCGACCGGCTCGTGTTCGACCTCGACCCCGACGTTGGTCTCGATTTCGCCAAGGTGAAAGCGGCCGCCGTGCGCCTGCGCGGGGTTCTCGAGGATCTGGGCCTCAAGAGCTTCCCGCTGCTGTCGGGCGGCAAGGGCATCCACGTCGTCGTCCCGCTTGACGCTTCGAAGGACTGGCCGACGGTCAAGAGCTTCGCCGACCGCTTCAGCCGCGCAATCTCCGAAGCCGAGCCCGAGATGTTCACCGCCAACATCCGCAAGGTCCAGCGCAAGAACCGGATCTTCCTCGACTGGCTGCGCAACCAGCGTGGAGCGACCGCGGTGATGCCCTATTCAGCCCGCGCACGAGAAGGCGCTCCGGTCTCCGCGCCCATCGCGTGGGAGGAGCTAGACCGCTACGACAGCGGCCATCATTTCAGCATCCGCGATGGCGACGAACTACTCGCGCGCGCAGCCTCCAAGGCACTTGCGGGGTGGGGCAAGGCGAAGCAAGCCTTGCCGGAAGCATAAAGCCGCACTGCTCCCGCTCCTTTTTCTCCTCACCGCAGCAGCGCCGCCCGAGCTTGCGCGTTGGCGCTTCCAAGCTTCGCGAGTGACGATCGCACGCGACGACTGGGGCATCGCGCACGTTCACGGGAAGACCACGCCGACGCGATATTCGGGATGATTTATACGCAGTGAAAGCCGGCTAAAGCCCCGCGAACTTGTCGGTCGCGCGGATCAATCCGTCGAGCACGCCCGGCTCGCTGAACAGATGCCCGCCGTCGGGGATGATGTTGAGCTCGACCTCGGGCCATGCCTGCTTGAGCTTCCATGCGGCGACGAGCGGCGTGCAGCAGTCGTGTCGGCCCTGGACAATCACGCCCGGGATGCCGCGCAATTTCGTGGTGCCGCGAAGCAGCTGCCCTTCCTCGAACCAGCCGTTCGTCGCCATATAATGGTTCTCGATCCGGGCGACCGCCACCGCCACTTCGGGGCTGGTGAAATGCTCGATCGTTTCCGGGCTCGGCAGGAGCGTGACGATGTCGCCTTCCCACTTGCTCCACGCCTTCGCAGCCGCGAGCTGCTCGTCCTTGTCGTCGCTGGTCAGCCGCTTACGATAGGCCTCGACGAGATCGCCGCGCTCGGCCTCCGGGATGGGTGCGAGGAATTCCTCGAACTTGTCAGGATAGAGCTGGGACGCGCCGCCGTCCTTGTACATCCAGTCGATCTCATATTGATCGAACAGGAAGATCCCGCGCAGCACCAGCTCGGTGACTCGCTCCGGGTGCGTCTGGCCGTAGGCGAGCGCGAGCGTCGAACCCCATGATCCGCCGAACACCTGCCATTTGTCGACCCTGGCGACCTCGGTCCGCAGCTTCTCGATGTCCTCGACCAGGTGCCAGGTCGTATTCGCTTCGAGGCTGGCATAAGGCGTCGACTTGCCGCAGCCGCGCTGGTCGAAGACGAGGATCTTGTACTTCTCGGGATTGAACTGGCGCCGGTGGTCGGGGCTCGACCCGCCACCCGGACCGCCGTGGAGGAACACGACCGGCTTGCCGTCGGGGTTGCCGCATAGCTCCCAGTAGAGACTGTGGCCGTCACCGACATCGAGTTGCCCGCTCTCGAACGGCTCGATCTCGGGATAGAGCGTACGGCGAGCGCGGGTCTGGATGTCGGGCAACGGAAACTCCTTTCAAGATCGAATTCGCGGCGATTGATGGGCGCGGAATGCCGGCCGCGCAAGAGAGCCGCCTAGGCGACGTCGGCGATGATTCGGCGCAGCACCCAGCGCAGGCTTGGGCGGCCTTCGTCGACGTCGAAGCCGATCTCACGCTCCATCGCTGCTGCGGTTTCGGGGATGCCAAGCGCGGTCATTCCGAACAGGTGACGGCAGAACACGCCCGCTTCGCCAAAGCTGGCAAAGCGCCAGGGCACAGCGATCACGCGGTCGTCGGTGAGGCTGAATCCGCTGGCCGCGAGCGCGGGCGCTGTGCGTTCATCGAGGAAGCGGCCCTCGTGCCCCAGCGGGCAATTCTCGGCGACGAAGCCGTTGAGAAAGCGCGCGGGGGCGGTATCCGCCGCCACGTCGGCGAGCACCACCCGCCCGCCGGGCCGCAGCAAGCGGCGCATTTCGCGGAACACGTCGGGCAGGCTCGGCTCGTGATGCAGGCCGGCGAGGCTCACCACATAATCGACCGAGCGGTCGGCCAGCGGAACCTTGGTGATTTCCGCCAGCAGACGCTGCAGCGGCCGGGGCCATTCGACGAAGAAATCGGTGGCCGGGTCGATCGCGAGATACTCTATTCCCGGCCACAGATAATCGGCCAGGTACCCGCCGCCCGACGGCATGTCGCAAATGAGCCCCAGTGGGCGTTCGCGAAGCGGGTCGAGCACCGCGTTGAACTCGGCGTCGCGCGCCCTTGGCGATTGCCGCATCGCGTGATGGTAATCGGCGGCGCGCTTGGCGAAGATCTCGGCGTAGGTGTCGAACACGATGTCCTCTGGCTTATGGCGCGGACTGCGCAGGCGCCGGCTGCGGTAGCCCGAGCAGATCGGCGAAGGCATTCCGCGCCGGCTCGACGCAGCGCGCGAGATAGGCGAAGCGCGCATCGGGCGACAGCGGGAAGAAATTCATCGTCGCATTGGCCTCGAACAGCACGACCCGCCCGTCGGGAGCGATGCCGAAGTCAATGCCGAAAAAATCCAGCGGAATGCGTTCGCGGACGGCCGACAGCACGTTCTGAACGTCCTCCGGAAATGCGCCCTCCGGAGTGGCGAGCATGCGTTCCTCGGCGGCGACCAGCTCTGGCCGTTCGGCCATCACCCGCTGGCGGTCGCTGGCGTGAACGTTCCAGCCGTCCGACACCAGCATGTGGCGGAACACGCGTCGCTGCCCGAGGAAGAACATGCGATACTTGCGGCACAATCCGTCGGGGCTGCGAAAGTCGACGAATTCGGTGGCGAGGTGCTCGCCGGCCTGCATCGCCGCGCCCCGCAGCGCATCGGGATCGTCGAAACGCCCGACGATGCGACCGGTGTGCGTCCCGACGCGGCGCACGATCACCGGGAACCGGAGCCCCGCGCGTTCCACCAACTGGGCGGCGGCGGCGGCCTTGCCCGAGCGCAAGCGCAGCACCCGGGGAACGGCCAGGCCAGGAATTCCGGCCAGCCGGCGCGCGACCAGATCGCGCGTGGATTGCATCACCGCGTCGGGCCGGTTGACGATCTTCGCCGGATATCCGCGCACGAACTTGCGCAGATTCTCGAGGACCCGGCTGTTCTCCTCGGCCTCGGTGATCAAATTGAGGATGCACTCATAGCCGGGCTCAAGCGCCCTCTGCTGGCGGAAGAAATTGCGCGTCATCAGCGTCCGGTCGACAGGCACGCGGCTGTCGATCAACAGGTGGAGGTCGGTCGACGCATTGATGTTGAGCTGGCCGTCGGCGACCTGCATGCGGTCGTCGCGATCGGAACCGACGATGACGAGGAGCTTCGCCGTCTGCGGCATCGATGCTCCTCCTAGAAACTGAACTCGTCGTAGATCCGGCTGACGTCGCCGCTCCATTCGTCGCGATTTTTGGCGAGGAGGCGATCGGCGGGCGTCATTCCCGTTGCGACCACGTCGCGCAGCGGATCGAGGAACCCGCCCTCATTGTCGCCGGCGCTATTGAGCTGGGCCCGGCGGGTGAGTCCGCCCGCAGCAACGCCGAGCACCCGGTCGGCGAAGTCGCGCATCGACTGGCCGTCGGGGGTCACCGCGTCGAGCGCCAGTTTGGGCACCTCGCGCCGCAACCGTTCGCGCTCGGCGATGCTCCAGTGCTTAACCAATTCCCAGGCGGCGTCGAGCGCCTCGCCGTCATAGAGCAGCCCGACCCACAGAGCGGGCAGCGCGCAGATTCGGCTCCAGCGGCCGCCATCCGCGCCGCGCATCTCGAGGAAGCTCTTGAGCCGGACTTCGGGGAAAGCGGTGGACAGGTGGTCGGTCCAGTCGGTCAGCCGCGGTTTCTCGCCGAGCAGTTGCGGCAGCTTGCCGTCCAAAAAGGCGCGGAAGCTTTCGCCGGCGACGTCGATGTACTTGCCTTCGCGAAACACGAAATACATCGGCACGTCGAGCGCGTAATCGCAGTAGCGCTCATAGCCGAAGCCGTCCTCGAACACGAAGGGCAGCATGCCGGTGCGGTCGGGGTCGGTATCTTCCCAGATATGGCTGCGGAAGCTCTTGTAGCCGTTGGGCTTGCCCTCGGTGAACGGCGAGTTGGCGAACAGCGCGGTCGCCACCGGTTGCAAGGCGAGGCCGACCCGAAACTTCTTCACCATGTCGGCTTCGGACGAATAATCGAGGTTCACCTGGATCGTGCAGGTGCGCAGCATCATGTCGAGCCCGAGGCTGCCGACCTCGGGCATGTAGCGGAGCATGATCGCGTAGCGGCCCTTGGGCATGATCGGAAGCTCGTCGCGGCGCTTGTCGGGCCACATTCCGGTGCCTAGGAATCCGAGCCCGAGCCGCTCGCCGACCGCCTTGCACTGGTCGAGGTGGCGAGCGGCCTCGGCGCAGGTCTGGTGCAGATTGTGCAACGCCGCCCCGGACAGCTCGAACTGCCCGGCAGGCTCGAGGCTGATGGCGCCGTCCACGCCTTTCAGGGCAATGACATTGCCATTCTCGGCCACCGGCTCCCACCCAAAAGCGGTGAGGCCCATGAGGAGGTCGCGGATTCCGCCGGGCTCGGCGTAGGCCGGCGCGCGGTGGTCCGCGATACGGTAGACGAACTTCTCGTGCTCGGTGCCGATGCGCCAGTCGGACGAGGACTTTTCCCCGCTGGCGAAGACCGAGATGAGGTCGGCGCGGCTTTCGATCGGCGGCGAATGTCTGTCGTCGGTGCGCGTCGTCATTGCCGCCCGCCTAGCCGCGCCTTTTTTGCGACGCCAGCACTTCCAAGCTTATCGCCCCCACGGTCAGCCTTATGGGTTCCAGTCGCCGGCGACCGTCATGAACGCCGCGAGGGCGGCAAGGGCGGCGGTTTCCGCTCGCAGGATCCGCGGCCCGAGCGAGACCGGGACGCTGTTCGGTGCCGCGCGGATCGCCACCCTTTCCTCCTCGCTGAACCCGCCTTCGGGGCCGGTGAGGATAAGCGCCGGGCCGGGCCGAAAAGCCTTGGCCACCGCTTCGCCGCCGCTTTCATCCGCAAAGTAGAGAATGCGGGCCGCATCGCGCTCATCGAGCAACTTCGCCAGCGGCAGCGGATCCGCGATCTCCGGCAACCGCGTGCGCCCGCATTGCTCGGCGGCCTCAATGGCGATGGCCTGGAGCCGCTCGATCTTCACCCGCTCGGCGACCGTGCGCCGGGTCATCACCGGAAGCAGCCGGGCAACGCCAAGCTCGGTCGCTTTCTCCACCAGCCAGTCGGTCTGCGCCCGCTTGACCGGGGCGAAGGCGAGCCACACGTCGGGGATCGTCTCCGGGTCGCGGGTGCGGCATTCGGCGGTGAGGACCATGCGCTTCCGCCCCGACTCCGTAATGCGCGCCAGCCATTCGCCCGAGCTTCCATCGAACAGCAGCAGCGGATCCCCAGCGCCCATCCGCAGCACGTTGCCGAGATAATTGGCCTGCCCCGCGTCGAGCTCGACCCGCACGTCTTCGGCCAGCGGCTGGCGAACGAACAATCGCGGCAGACTTTTCGGCGGCCAGGCAGGCGTAGCAGGCATCCCGCCGCTTACCCCGCAAGCTTATTGTCCGCTATGGGCGGGAAACGGACATTGCGATCAATACGCCAGATCTTCGGCGCATTTCGTATTGGAGGTGCAACGAATGACTCTTCGATCCGTTAGACCCGTATCATCACTGCCTGAGTTAGGCATTGGTGCTGGAGAGACCTGGCACGCTCCCCGCTCACGGAGCGTCACGATGCATGCACTGATAATCGAAGATGAATCGCTGATCGCCTTGGCGATAGAGGAAGCGCTGCGCGCTTGCGGGTTCAATTCTTTCGACAATGCCGTCTCCGCCGACCAGGCGGTCGAGTTGGCCGCAGGCCGTTGTCCTGACCTGATTACGGCCGATGTCCGACTAAGGCCGGGCTCTGGCATCACCGCGGTTGAGTCGATTTGTTCTGAACGGCCGATCCCCGTCCTCTTCATCACGGGCAGTCCCGGTGAAGTCAGTATAAGGATGCCGGGGAAAGCATTGGTCGAGAAGCCATTCACCGCCGATCGTTTGATCGATGCGACGAAGCTCGTTTTGGGGAACAAAGACGCTTGAGACCATGCCGCTGCCGGACGAGACCGTGACGAGTCTCGCCATGGCCCTGGTCGAATCGTCCAAGGCACCACTGCTCCTGCTCGATGACGATTTGATGGTCATTGGTGCAAGCGGTTCGTTCTGCAATACGTTCAATCTCGATCCGGCGACCATTGCCAACTGCAAACTTGCCAGTCTCGGTGCGGGTGAATGGGACGTTCCACAGTTCGACTCACTGCTGCGAGCGACAATTGCGGGAGCAGCGGAAATTGACGCCTATGAGATGGACCTGGTCCGTCTCGGCAAGGCCACCTGCCGCCTTATCTTGAGCGCTCACAAACTCGACTATTTCGATACCGACAAGGTTCGCGTTGTGCTCGCGGCGACTGACGTCACTGCGACGCGCTTGGCTGAAAAACAAAAGGACGACCTCATTCGCGAGAAGCACGTGCTGCTTCAGGAGCTCCAGCACCGCGTCGCCAACAGTCTCCAGATCATCGCCAGCGTCCTGATGCAAAGCGCGCGGCGCGTTCAGTCCGAGGAGACGCGGGTTCATCTTCACGACGCCCACAACCGGGTCATGTCGATTGCGACGCTTCAAAAACAGCTGGCGGTCAGCCAGCTGAGTTCCGTCGAACTACGGACGTATTTCGGGGACCTGTGCACAAGCATCGCTGCCTCCATGATTGACGACCCGCACCGGCTCACTCTCGAGACGGTCGTGGATGACACGACCACAAACTCGGACGTTTCGGTCAGCATGGGCCTGATCGTCACGGAACTCGTGATCAACGCCATAAAGCATGCGTTCCCGGATCAGGCCGTTGGTGGCAAGATTACCGTGTCCTTCGCGGAAAAGGCGGGAGCGTGGCTGCTGACCGTATCCGACAATGGCTGTGGAATGCCCATTGGCAAGGAGTCGGTAAAGCCGGGCCTCGGCACCGGGATCGTCGAAGCCCTGTCCACGCAGCTCGAGGCGAGCGTGACCGTGCTTGAGGCAAACCCAGGGACCCGCGTCGAGGTTCGGCACGGCAACGCCTGAAGCAAAGAGCTGCAGTTTCGGACGACGCCCGCAATGGCCGAGAGCGGACGCTAGCAGACATTGGAAGTGACCGGCGCTAACCCGGCCGGGTGACCGCCCCCACCGACATCGTCCCCGACAGCGAGCGGCACGGGTTGATCGGTGCGCTCCCGCCGCGACTGCGGCCGTTCGCGTCGCTGATGCGGCTCGACCGGCCGATCGGGACCTGGCTGCTCTACTGGCCAGGCGCATGGAGCGTCGCGCTGTCCGGCGTCGGCGGCCGCTGGGACCTGTTCGCCTGGTTCGCGCTCGGCGCGTTCGCGATGCGCAGCGCGGGCTGCGTCTATAACGATGTCGTCGATCGCGACCTCGACCGGCGAGTCGAGCGCACGCGCCTGCGCCCGCTCGCCAGCGGCCGCGTGTCGCTGCGCGCCGCATGGATCCTCATCGCCCTCCTCTCCCTGCTCGGCCTCGTCGTCCTGCTCCAGCTCAATCTCGCTGCGGCGCTCGCCGCGACGGTCAGCCTCGCCCCCGTCGCCGCTTATCCGTTCATGAAGCGCATCACCTGGTGGCCGCAGGCGTGGCTTGGCCTTGTTTTCTCGTGGGGCGCGCTGGTCGGATGGCCGGCGGTGACGGGGAGTTTCGCCTGGCCGCCTCTCCTCCTGTGGTTCGGGAGTATCGCCTGGGTGGTCGGTTACGACACGCTCTACGCGATCCAGGACATCGAGGATGATTCGCTGGTCGGGGTCAAATCCTCGGCGCGCAGGCTCGGGGACAAGGCGCCGGCCGGAATTGCTTTGTTCTACGCGCTCGCGCTGATCCTGTGGGGCGCGGCGATCTGGTCCGTGCGGCCCGACTGGCTCGCGGTCCTGACGCTCGCTCCGGCTGCGCTGCACCTCGCCAACCAGGCGCTTCGGGCCGATCCCAAGAACGGGGAGCTCGCTCTGATACTGTTCCGATCAAACCGGACGTGCGGGTTGCTCGTGTTTCTCGCCATGCTGGTCGTCGGCCTTTTGCCGCGCTAGTCGCGCGCCCATGCAATCGCCCGAAGACGCCCGCAAAATTGCCCAGTCGCTCGTCGAACGCGGGGTCGCCGCGGGCGCCACCGCCGCCGACGCCTTATATATCGGCGAGCGCTCGTCGGGGGTGCAGGTGCGCCTCGGCGAGCTCGAGGACGTCAGCCGTTCGGAAGGCGAGCAGATCGGCCTCAGGCTGTTCGACGGCCAGCGTTCGGCCACGGTCGCGTCGTCCGATTTGTCGGCCGAGGCTCTGGGCGTGCTGGTCGAGCGCTGCCTGGCGATGGCCCGCGAAGCGCCTGAAGATCCCTACGCCGGCCTCGCTCCCGCCGACCTGCTGCAGTCTGGCGAGCCGCCCTTCCTCGACGCGCTCGACCCGCGCGAGCCCGATCCCGCCGAGCTTCGCGAACGCGCATTGCAGGCGGAGAGCGCGGCTTTGGCGGTTCCGGGGATCACCAATTCCAGCGGAGTCGGGGCGAGCGCTTCCGCGTCCACCATCGCGCTGAGCACTTCGGGCGGATTTTCGGGCGCCTATCGCGCGAGCGGACACGGTTGTTCGGCATCGGTCGTCGCCGGGGAGGGCGCGTCGATGCAGCGTGATTATGCGTCGCACAGCGCGCGGCACCTCGAAGACCTGGATCCCGCTGCCGAGATCGGCCGCAAGGCGGGCGAGCGCGCCGTCGCGCGGCTGAATGCCACGCGGCCCAAACCCGGCCGCTATCCGGTGCTGTTCGACCCGCGCGTGTCGTCGTCCCTGCTCGGCCACTTCGCCGGCGCGATCTCGGGCGCGGCGATCGCGCGGCGGACGAGCTTCCTCGAGGACAAGCTCGGCGCCCAGGTGTTCGCCAGCGGAGTGACGATCGTCGACGATCCGCTTCGGCGTCGCGGCCTGCGCTCGCGGCCGTTCGATGGCGAGGGCGTGCGGGTTTCGCGCCAGGAGCTGGTGTCGGGCGGAACGCTCAACGGGTGGATCGCCGAAAGCGCGTCGGCACGGCAGCTTGGCATCGCGCCGACTGGCCATGCGGCGCGCGGAGTCAGCGGCGCTCCCGGAGCGAGCCCAGGCAACCTCTTCATCGAAGCCGGGCCGCGCACCCGCGAACAGCTGCTTGCCGCTTACCCCGAAGCCGTCCTCATCATCGAGCTTATCGGCCAGGGCGCGAACCCGGTGACGGGCGACTATAGCCGCGGGGCGGTCGGGTTCATGGTCCGCGGGGGCGAAATCGCCGAGCCGGTGTCGGAAATCACCATCGCAGCCAACCTGATCGAGATGTTCGCCACCCTGGAACCCGGCTCCGATCTCGAGTTCCGCCGCGGGATCGACGCGCCGACGATCCTCGTGCCGGAGATGACAGTCGGCGCGGCCTAGGGCGCGAGGGCCGCGGCCGGCCGCGCCGTCCGATTCAGCCGACCGGGGTTTCCAGCGCTTCGAGCAATTTGCGCGCGATGGCCGCGAACGCCGCGGCGTCCGCGCTATCCGAGGCGGCCGGCGGAATTCCCGCGTCCGACGCCTCGCGGATCGCCAGCGACAGCGGCAGCCGGCCGAGGAACGCAATGCCCATCTCCGCCGCCGCCGCCTCGGCGCCGCCACTGCTGAAAGGATGCGAGACCTCGCCGCAGTGCGGGCATTCGTAGGTCGCCATGTTTTCGATCAGGCCGAGAATTGGCACGCTCATCTTGCGGAACAGGTCGACGGCGCGGCGCGCGTCGATCAGCGACAGGTCCTGTGGCGTCGAGACGATCACCGCGCCGGCCGGCCGCGATCGCTGGATAAGCGAGAGCTGGACGTCGCCCGTGCCCGGCGGAAGGTCGACGAGCAGGAGCTCGACATCGCCCCACTTGGCGTCGACCAGATTGGCCAGCGCGCCGGTCGCCATCGGGCCGCGCCAGGCGAGCGCGTGGCCCGGTGAAACCAGCTGACCGAGCGACAGGAAGCGGATTCCGTGGGCCTCGACCGGGATCAGCTTTTCATTCTCGGCCTCGGGCTTCTGATGGCTTCCGAGCAAGGTTGGCTGCGAGGGGCCGTAAACGTCGGCATCGATGAGCCCGATTTTCTTGCCGGCTTTGGCCAGCGCCACCGCGAGGTTGGCCGAGACGGTCGATTTGCCAACGCCGCCCTTGCCGCTGCCGATCGCGACCAGGGTACGATGCGGCTGCGTGGCGGTCAGCGCGATTCGCGCTTCCTTAACGCCCGGCACCTCGAGCGCCGCCGAGCGCAGTTCGCCTTCGAACGTTTTGCGCTCCGTTTCGCTGAGCCCGCTCGCGTCGGCTATGATCGTCGCGACGCCGCCGGCGAGCTTGCGCGAGCGAATGCGCTCGTCGTGCGGCAGGTCGGTCAGTGGGTCCACGGGATGAGCCATGACCGGCACATAGGAAGAGCAAGCCGCCTTGCCACTGTTTTTCGCGGCGGCGCCGTCTATATCAGGCGCGATGAGCAATCTTCTTGGGTGGGGCGGCCGTTTGCGCGGCCTATTCGCCGATACAAAAGGTCCGTGGGGCACGGGTGGCGGCGAGCCGCCGGCCGACGACGACAAAAGCAGCGGCCCGTGGGGCGAGCCGCCCAAGCGTCGGCGGACAAGCATATCGCAGGGCGCAAGCGTCTCTTCGCTCGACGAGTTGCTGCGCCGTGGCCGCGCGCGCTTTGGCGGAGGCGGCGGATTGCCCGGCCGTCCCGACCGATCGGTCGTCATCTGGGCGGTCATCGCCATCGTCGCCGTGTGGCTGGTGTTCACGTCGATGCACTCGATCTCGCCCGGGCAGCGCGGCGTGGTCAATCGCTTCGGCCGGTACAGCTACACGCTTGGGCCGGGCATCGGGCTGACGCTCCCCTCGCCAATCGACCGAGTGACCAAGATCGACGTCGAGAGCATCCGCAGCGTCGATATCGGCGCGGAGGCGAATAACGACTTGATGCTGACCGCCGACCAGAACCTGCTAGACATCGCGTATTCGGTTCGCTGGAATATTCGCACTCCGGAGCTCTATCTGTTTGAGCTCGCCGACCCCGATCAGACGATCAAGGAGGTCGCCAACAGCGCGATGCGTTCGGTCGTCAGTCAGGTCAGCCTCAACGACGCCATGGGCGACCGGCGCGCTTATATTGAAGGGCAAGTCGCCGAGACCATCCAGCGCGTCCTCGACAGCTATCGTTCCGGCATCCAGATCCAGGGTATCGCGATCAAGCAGGCCGACCCGCCCGCCGACGTCAACGACGCCTTCAAGGAAGTCACGGCCGCGCAGCAGGACGCCAAGTCCTACGTCAACCAGGCGAACTCCTACTCGCTCCAGCTGACCGCCAAGGCGCAGGGCGAATCGGCCGCGTTCGACAAGGTCTATGAGCAGTACAAGCTCGCTCCCGAAGTCACCCGGCGGCGCATGTATTACGAGACGATGGAGCAGGTGCTCTCAAAGGTGAACAAGACGATCGTCGAGGCGCCCGGCGTCACGCCTTATCTGCCGCTGCCCGAAGTGCAGAAACAGCAGCAGCAGCAGCAACAGCAACCGGCGGAGCGCGCGCAATGACCGAACTCGCGCGCCGCCACCCGCTTCTGATCGGCATTGCCGCCGTCATTCTCCTCGTCATCGTCCTTGGCAGCTTCCCCATCGTTCCGGAGACCAAGCAGGCGGTTGTCGTTCGCTTCGGCAAACCCGTCCGCATCCTCAACCGTTATCTGGCTGGACGGCCGATCGGCGGCCAGGGCGCCGGAATTTCGTATCGCATCCCCTTCGCCGAGGAAGTGGTGTGGATCGACAAGCGCGTGCTCGATGTCGACATGGCCTCGCAGCAGGTGCTCTCGACCGACCAGCGGCGGCTCCAGGTCGACGCGTTCGCACGCTACCGCATCGTCGACCCGCTGCTGATGTACATCCGTGCCACCACCGTCGAGAATCTGCAGGGGCAGCTCAGAACCATCCTCGGCTCCGAAGTGCGCAATGAATTGGCCAAGCAGCCGTTCGTCGCATTGCTTTCGCCCGAACGGCAGGGCGTGATGGACGACGTCCGCGAGGCGCTCAATTCGAAGGCGGCCGAATATGGCGTGCAGATCATCGACGTCAGGATCAAGAAGACCGATCTGCCCGACGGCGCGCCGCTCCAGTCGGCGTTCGAAAGCATGCGCACCGCGCGGCTGCAGGAGGCGCGGTCGATCCGCGCCCAGGGCGCCAAGCAGGCCCAGATCATCCGCGCCCAGGCCGACGCGGATGCGGCGCATACCTACGCGGCGAGCTTCGGCAAGGACCCGCAATTCTACGATTTCTATCGGGCGATGCAGAGCTATCAGCTGACGTTCGTCGGCGACGGGCAGGACAAGGTCGCGCCGACAAACATCATTCTGTCGCCTCAGAACGACTATCTACGGGAATTCTCTGGACGTTCGCGCTGAACTCTCCTCGTTCAAAAGGCGTTCATCCCCGCGGGACATTAGCGCCTTGCGTCTTTAGCCAATTGATGGAGTATCGATGAAACCGAAGGAGTCCGGAAAAGTGCGCTATGCCTATGGGGTCGCAATGGCCCTGCTCTTGGGGGGAACGGCATTTTCTCTCGCCACGGGGCAGGCCGGCGCTCAGGTCGCGCAGAACTCGCCTTCCGTGCTTGCTCCGCGGCCCGGCGCTCCAATGTCCTTTGCCGACCTCGTTGCTCGGCTGCAGCCGGCGGTGGTCAATATTTCGACCAAGCAGCGCGTGCCGGTCAAAGCGCAAGCCGATCCCTTCGAAGAATTTTTCCGCCGCTTCGACCCTAATCAGCAGGGCGGCGGCGATAGCAACGGTGGCGGCGGCGGCGGCGGCGGCGGCGGGAGCAGCGGCGGCGCGCAGCCGCGCACGCGCGAAGCCGGATCGCTCGGCTCCGGCTTCATCGTCTCAGCCGACGGCTACATCGTTACCAACAACCATTTGATCCAGGGCGTAAGCGGCACGGGAACGGTCGACAGCGTCATGGTCACGACCACCGATCGCAAGGAATATACCGCGCGGATCGTCGGCCGTGACGAGACCTCCGACCTCGCTCTGCTCAAGATCGACGGCACCAATTTGCCGTTCGTACAGTGGGGCGACAGCACCAAGGCCCGGGTTGGCGACTGGGTGATCGCGATCGGCGATCCCTATGGAGTTGGCAGCACCGTCACCGCCGGAATCATCTCCGCGCTTCACCGCGGGATCACCGGCGTCGGCGCCTACGACCGCTACATCCAGACCGATGCCGCGATCAACATGGGCAATAGCGGCGGCCCGATGTTCGACCTCAACGGCAACGTCATCGGGATCAATTCGGCCCTGATCTCGCCGACCGGAGCGTCGGTCGGAATCGGCCTCGCCATCCCCGCCGAGCTGGCCAAGCCGGTGATCGATTCGCTGCGCCGCGGCCAGCGCC